>NZ_RDSM01000002.1:710756-1066134 GCF_004115155.1 Granulicella sibirica | reverse complement strand
TATCCAGCCTCGCTTCGGCATCACCTACCAGCCGCGTCAGGGTCTTGTGATTCGCGGAGGCGGCGGACGATATGTCCAGCGTCTCGGCATCACGGATAACGTCTTCACCGGTGGCAATGCACCGTTCCAGCCGTCATCCACCGTCAGCCTCGGACAGGCCAACGCCCCGGGTGGTGTCGGAAGCAACAACTTCCCCTTCAACTACTCGTCGCAGGCCTACAACTATCCGAGCCCTGAGTCGTACAACTGGAACCTCACCGTGGAGCAGGAGTTTCCGGCACTCGGCGTCTTCTCCATGTCCTATGCCGGCCGTCGCGGAATTCACCTTGAGGAGCTGATTAACGTCAACCAGTTGCCGATCGGTACGACGCTTCTGCCCTCAAGCCAGGGTGTTGCCACCGATGCCCTCCGTCCGTACAAGGGCTTCTCGAACATCAACCAGGCGACCAATGGCGGCGCTTCCATCTACAACGCGTTGCAGATGAATCTCCGTCGCCGTCTGAGCAAGGGCTTGCTCTTTGGCGTAGCGTACACCTGGTCGAACAGCTCCGACTTCGGTTCGTCGAACGGCACGCAGCTTCCCAACGCCTTCGATAAGTCAAACTACTGGGGCCGCAGCGACTTCAACATCCGTCACGTCTTCGTCTCGAACTTCGTCTATAACATCGACCAGTTCAACCACTCCAACCACATGGCAGAACGCATTGCCCTCGGTAGCTGGCAGTTCTCCGGAACCTTGCAGGCGCAGACAGGTCCCCCGCTCAACGTATCGAACGGAAACGACTTCGCCGGCGTCGGCACGGGCTCGGGAACGCAGCTCTACCGCGAAGTCTCTCACGTGCAAACGTACAAAAACTTCGCAGGCCAGACCGGAACCGCACCGTGGTTCAGTACCGCCTCCTTCTCTCAACCTCTTCCGGGTACGTTCGCTCCTCGCGGATCCCGCAACCAGATCAACGGCACTGGCTTCCAGAACTACAGCTTTGCCCTCAACAAGACGTTCCATATCATTCCCAATCATGACAACCAGACGATGGTCTTCCGCGGGGAGGGCTTCAACGTCCTCAACCACCCAACCCCCGACAATCCGGATACCGGCCCAACCTCCGGAACGTTCGGCTTGAGCAGAACGAAGGGCGGAACCTACGGCGCAGATCGCCAGTTCCAGTTCAGCCTGCGTTATGCGTTCTAGCTTCATTGCTTCACTTCGCCTCATCCTGACTGGGATCCTCGCGCTTGTTACGGCGGGATCCCAGTCCTGCTTTGCCGACCCCATCGCCTGGGTCAACCCCTACATCGGAACCGGCAGCGGCCCATCGGCTACGGCGGCATGATGCCCTTCGTCACGCCACCCTTTGGCATGACCACCTGGACCCCGCAGACTCGCCAGAACAAGATCAGCGGCGTCTCGTACAAATACGAAGACACCAAAATCACAGGCTTCATCGGCACCCACCAACCCGCCATCTGGATGGGCGACTACGGTTACATCACTCTCATCCCCCAAACCGGCGATCTCAAGATCACACCCGACGCCCGCGCCGTCACCTACATCCACAACGACGAAGAGACCCACCCCGACTTCTACTCCGTCTGGACCACCGACGCCACGGGCGAGCGAGTCCGCACCGAGATCACCGCGACCGAGCGTTGCGCCCTGATGCGCTTCACCTTCCCAGCGGGAAACGCCTCACGCGTACTAGTCGAAGCCTCCCGGCCCGGCATCGAGGGCCACGCCGAAGTTAACGCGGCCAACCACGAGATCACCGGCTATAACCCGGATCGGATGGACAAGCACCTCGGCAACATACCCCTGCCGAATTTCAAGGGCTACTTCGTCGTCCAGTTCCGCAAGCCCTTCGATCACGCCGAAACCTATGGCCTCTCAGGCAAAGCCGAACGCGGCGCGTATGCCGAGTTCCGTACGACGCAAGGCGAAGCAGTGGAAGTCCGCATAGGCACATCCTTCATTAGCATCGACCAGGCCCGCGCCAACCTCGCAGCCGAGATTCCCGACTGGAACTTCGAAGCCGTCCGCCAGAAGCTCCACACCGCGTGGAATGAGAAGCTCGCGCGCGTCAACATCGAAGGCGCCACCGACGACCAGCGCCACATCGTATACACCGCCCTCTATCACGCGCTCCTATATCCGAAAATCTTCTCCGAGCAAGGCCGCTACTACAGCGCCTTCGACGACACCATCCACAACGGCCACTCCTATACCGCCTACTCCATCTGGGATACCTTCCGCGCCGAGAACAGCCTCCTCACCCTCCTCGCGCCCGAACGCATCCCCGGCATGATCACCGCCCTCCTGCAGAACTACAAAGAGGGCGGCTGGATGCCCAAGTGGCCCAACCCCTCCTACACCAACATCATGATCGCCACCCACGCCGACTCGCTCGTTGCCGAAGCTATGATTAAAGGCTTCAAAGGCTTCGACTACGCCACCGCATGGGACGCCGTCTACAAGGACGCCATGACCCCACCCGATGGCGACACCACCCGCCTCTGGAGCGACCGCGAAGAGCACACACCCTACGAGGCCCGCCCCGGCCTCACCTACTATAAGAAGCTCGGCTATATCCCCGTCGATAAGACCGCCGAAGCTGCCTCCTCCACGCTCGAAGACGCCTACGACGACTGGTGTGTCGCGCAGGTCGCGAAGATCCTCGGCAAGACGACCGATTACAACTACTTCCTCAAGCGCTCGCAGAACTACCGCAATCTCTTCAACAAAGAGACCGGCCTCATGCAAGGCAAGAATCTCGATGGCTCCTGGGCCAAGCCGGATGACGGCTTCACCGAAGGCTCCCCGTGGGTTTATACCTGGGCCGTCATGCAGGATGTCCCCGGGCTCGTCGATCTTATGGGTGGGCCCGACAAATACAACGCCATGCTCGACCAGCACTTCGCAGGCGGCCACAACGTCCACAGCAACGAGCCCAGCCACCACTATGGCTATCTCTACGACTACAGTGGACAGGCCTTCAAGACCCAGTCCAAGGTTCGCGAGATCGCCAACAAGGAGTACGCTAACGCCCCCGCCGGCCTCGACGGCGACGACGACTGCGGCCAGATGTCCGCGTGGTTCCTCTTCACCGCCTTCGGCTTCTACCCCGTCAACCCAGCATCAGGCGACTACATGATCGGCAGCCCGATGTTCGAGGCCATGTCCATCCGCCTGGCCAACGACAAGACCTTCACCGTCCGCGCCCCGCATAACTCCGCGACGAACGTCTACATCCAGTCCGCCACGCTCAACGGCAAGCCCCTGAACATCCCCGTCATCCACTACGACGACATCATGAACGGAGCCACCCTCGAGCTGACCATGGGCTCCAACCCATCTAAATGGGCCTCTAACTTCAAATAACCCCCTAAGCACTTCAAGACCCTGTGTGCCCCACCTTCGTCGACAGCCTTATCGTCGACTAAGGTGGGCGCCCATACCGCCTGCGCTCATCTCTGTTCTGCTGCCCACTCAAACCTCCAGCGCCACCACCTCGTAAAGCTTCACGGCAGGCACGGTGAGCCTGACCGTGCGCCCCTGCTGCTGGAACTTCACCGGCATCTCCGCGGCAAGCAGCGTAGCCGTCTTGATCCGTACATCGCGTGGCACCACCACGCGCACCGTCTGAGCCCCAAGCGGCACAGGCGTACGCATGCGTCCACGAAAGGCATTCGGTCCGTTGTAATTCAGCAGGTGGATCGCGAAGCCGGACTCAGTCTCCCAGGCACACACCTCCATCAGCCCCTGTCCCACAACCTCGGTCCCAGGCTCATCCCGCAGAACCCATCGAATCGCGTTGGTAAGCTGACGTCCAAGGTCGACATTGTCCAGCCTCCAGTAGCTCGCGTCCATATCCCCGGCCAGATAAACGAGCCGCGCCCGCCCCTTTTCCCGCGCAACAATCGATGGCGAATCCGAAGGCGGCTGCCGTGTGTAAACCGCCTCAGGCGGATACACCGGATAGGGATGAATCGTCGTCATCACCGGGTCGGCGACAGGTGCCAGCGGAATACTCCACACAGGCCCGGCTATCCACTCCGTATCTTCAAAGCCGGCCGTAAGCGCATTCCTCTTCTTGACGGACTGAAGATGAACCGAAGTCATCGACTCAGCGGACTTGGGCTCGGAGCGCTGTCGGCTTCCAACCTTCTTGATGCCAAACAACTCACCAAGCGCAAAATCGTCGCGAGGCGTTCCCGTCTCGTCATAGAGGCTCGTCTCGAAGGTAGCCAGCAGCGATCCCCCTCCATCCGCATACGCTTCCAGCGCCTTGCACTGTGCATTGCTCAGCAACGCAACGTTCGGCAGAATGAGCGCAGCATACCGCTGCATGTGCTCGACCGTGAGATCCTCTTCATGCAGGAAGTCGAAGGGAATGCGCGCCTCGACGAGCACCGAGTACATCCCCTCGATCGAGTCGGTCTTATCCTCTTTGGTGGGGGCCTCATACACGGTCATCGACTTGGGTGCGACAACGATAGCGATACGGGCAAGGGACCTCACATTGTGAAAGTGCTTGTCATGCTTCGCGTGCCACGCAAGAAAGTCGCGCCCCGGGTTCTGCCAGCGGCGGTCTTCCTGGAAGCCCTGTTCAAGCCCCAGCCAGTGATACCAGACGACTCCGCCAGCGGCTGCCGTCTGCGCCATGCGGCACTCCGGCTCCACTGAGGTATCCGTGACATTCCGCCAACTAATCGCACCCGCCCGCGCATAACTCGCCGAGACTGCGGCTACCGGCCGATCGCCCATCAGCGCAAGCGCAAACTTCACTTGCTGCGCATCCTGCCACACAGGCGCGATCACGCTCGCACGGGACTGATTATCGGCCGTATACCAGAGCGCCTCTCGCGTAAGCTTCCACTGATCAAGCCCCGACTCCTTCAGGCCGCCGCCAAGATTGCAGCTATAGAAGTTATGTGGGCTCTTCTCCATCACGACGCTCTTGTAAAGGTTGATGAGGTCCCCAGCACTTGCCATCAGCGCAGCTTTGTACTCCGCCGAGTGAGGATCGCCGATCTTCCTGCAGTTATCGCAGTAGCAAACCTGCATCGTGGGCCACCCGTTCATGTAAAGGCCGTCGATGTCGTAGTTGGCATTCAATTCGCGAATAATCGCAGGCTGCTGCTCGCTGAAGTGCCCACCGAACTGGCACGTGAACGCGATATCCGGCGCGGAAGACTGCAGGCTCCCATCCTGGTTGTGCCGGAACCACAGCGGATGCTCCGCGATGAGCTTGGGGTCCATCCACTGGATATCTGGGCTCATGCGGCCATAGATGCGCATCCCGCGAGCCTTCGCCGCCTTCACGCAATCGCCGAAGAGGTCCCGTTCCCCAAGAAAGCTGCTGCGATGGAAATACGGGATCCTCGTCGGATAGAAAGCGACGGGACCTGATACCGAGAGTGCCAGCGCCTGCACCTTGGTCGAGGCCCAGTAGTCGGCCCACTGCTCCACGTTGGCGTTCTGCGGGTCGCGCTCGTTGAAGTTCGTCTGCCCTGTGCGCTTCACGCGGCGATACCAAGGGCCGGCGGACACAGGCACCTTATTCGCGACGGGAATAGCTTCAGTGGATGCGAGCAGGGAAGGGACAGTCAAACCGCTAAGCAGGCTTCCTGCCCCCATAATGGCGAAGTCTCGCCGAGTCGTCTTCACGCTCTCTCCTTGAAGCTTCAATCCGCCTCAAAGGGCCGGGTCGCAACTGCAGGCGATGCTATGGAACCAGAATAGGAGTGTCAATCGAGGTCAGACCACGTCGGCCCTGCTCACGCCGATGCGCGTTGCCCGGCCTCTCTCACCAGCCAACGAACCCGAGTGCCCGATCTTCGCCGAAAGTCTCACCGTCGGCGAAGGTGGAAGCCAAACCGTCGAACCATCGAGCCTTGCTCTTGCACCTTCCGTCGGGCTCGTATCGAAGATCACCGCTTCTCCGCAGCCGCATTCAGTGCATCCAACGCCGACGCCTGCGCTCCCGCATTATCCGCGGCGGGCGGCCCCGACCACACGGTACTGAACCGGTTATCCGGCGTCCGTGCATTCGACCATACTGACTCGCCATTCGCATCCAGAAAACGTACGAACGCCGGATCCCCATCCACCGCCTGAAGCTGCACAAGGTTGCGGTTAAAGATGCCTTTGAACTGCACCCCGTCCTCGCTGCACTTCGGCTCGCACGGATCATGCAGAATCCCTTGCGCGTCCGTCAGGTGGATCACCGCCGCCTGCGCAATGCGCGTCGCCGACGCGATCAGTTCGGGATTCTTCTTCTCCTTCCGGCTGAGCGCCGCAAGCCCTCCAAGCACGACCCCTTGGTTATAGCTCCACGTCGTCCCCTTATTGTTCTTGCACGAGCCGGTGAGCCCATCGTTCACCAGTCCATCCTCGTTGATCATCCCCGTACCCGAGAACCACTTCCACTCCCGGTTCGCCCAGTCCAGGTACTCGTTCTGCTTCTTTCCGCGCGTGTGCAGAGCCAGCTTCGCCGCGACCGAAAGGAAGAGCTCATTGGCGATCGCGTTCTTGTAGTGCCGATCCTTCTTCCACCAGATGCCGCCTCCGCATGTGTCATCCCATCCATGCGACATATCGTCGAAGATCGACTCCGACATCTGCAGGTACTGGTTCGCCTGTTTCCCATGCGGGTTCAACTCATAGGCATCGATCCACGCCAATGCCCACCAGCCCTCGTCGTCGTAGTACTCGTTGAGGAATCCCGCAAACTTCTGCGGAGCCTTTTGAAACACGTCCGGGAAGATCCACCGCACCGTCTCGTCCCGCGCGATGCGCGACTCATCCGCCAATGCCGTCACTGCGTTCGCCGAGTTCCACCAGCCGGTCGTCGTGAACAAGCCGGTCTTCTTGTCGTAGAGCTGCAAAAGCGCAACAGCGGACGGATGCAGACGCTTCAACGCCTCATCCCGCGAAGGCGGCACAACCGAAGTTTGTGCCGGCGCGAAGAGACTGAAGAAGCAGAGTGCGAGGAGGAGGGAAGCACGCGTCATGAGCACGGTCCAATTAAACCACTGCTCAGGGCAAAAAGCCGTCTCGCTTGACAAACCAGGGGCCCGGAAAGCCCTCTACCACCAGCGTCCGGAAAAACATGCACATAAAACGCATCCACCCAGTAAAGACGCACCCTTCACCACGTTTTCTACCGGCCCGCTAACCACGTTTACCGTACATTGGACCGCATCCTGCACCATCAAAAATCGACATGCATGCGCACGGATTCAACCAGCACCGGCCCCCGGTCCTGGTTGTACCCCGGGTGCTCGACAAACTGCCCATCCAGCGCATAAAACACCCCCCGCCACGCGTGGAGATTGTAATAACCCTCCAAAATATCCTCTCGCGCATAGTTCAACCCGTTATCTCCAAGCAGAAAACCCAAACCGCCAAGCCGGAGGTAGTTCTGATGATCCCTCTTGATCGCGTTGGAAACAAAGGTGATACCGGCCTTATCCAAAGGTCGCCCATACCTACGCATGAAGTAATCCGCCCCAAACGCGAACGTCTGATCCACCTCCGTGTAAGCGAACGACTGATGCTGCCCCTCGTTCCACCCAAATCGCCCGTAAATACGAGTGTTTTCAGTAATTTCCTGCTCGAAGTTCAACCCAACCCCGTACTTCACCGTCGACCCCGGGGCATGCGCCGTAATGTCCGGCACCTTCGTCAATCCAGCCTCGAACGCCTTGATCGAATCCCTGTAAACCCCCATATTTGCATGGTTTACGAATCCCAGCAGCCTCACCGCCCCCTTCCGCTCTTTCGGTAGGAAAGCCGAAAAGGGCGTCCTCCGAAATTCAAACTCCGTGTTCTCCCCCCGAGCCCGCCGGACATTCCAGTCCACATCGATCCCATTCGCAACCGTCGGCATTAGCCCAAGCGCATACCGAGCCGACCAGATTTTGTCGTCGTATTCCGCCACCCCGGCATAGGTATACCCCCGAGTATCCGCCGCGTAATCCCAAGCCCCGTTATTGTCTACCGTCCAGTTCATGAACTGAAGGTGGCTATCTGTCCCAATGCTATTCAGATCAATCACATCCGGCAGGCTCATCTTGCCGAAGCGGAGGTCGAAACGCCGCGTTGGCACCGAGGTGGAGAGTGAAAAAGGCGTACGTTCCGCTTCGGTGAGTTCTCCGCCGACGCCAATGACTTCATGCAGTTGAACCCGCGCGATATAAGGCTTCGAACCAAGCGATGGGTTCCGAACCACATCGAGATTGGTGAAACCGCCAAGGCCAAGCGCTTCCGAGATCCCTCTGCCGCCCGAGGATTCAACGTCGATGAGGAAGTCTGTTGATGCCCTCGGATTACGGATGACCTGGGCGCCTAGATAGAGCGTTCCCAGGAGAGACGTCTTATATTCCCCGCGTCCGAGAAGACTGTTAGGCCCGCTGTACGGGGTATGAAATGGCCCATGTGCCTGGAAGATTATGTTGGTCTGCCCGACGATCAGGAACCGCGACTTATCGGAATGCGGGAAGAGCGTTGCGGGCGGATCCTCCGGTTTGGGAGGGGAAGCGGGAGAATCGGTCTGAGCCTCTGTTGCCGGTTGTGCAGATTCCTGAGCCGGAAGAATTCGCGTGAGAGATGCAGCCAACAGGGTAAACGCGATCAATCGAGAGAGATGTGAGGGCATGCGATGGTATCCATCGTGCTTGAGGCATGTGAATGAGTGACGAATTTTGGCACACACCGAGGCGAGTGCGTCCCGTTTTATTACTTTCATTACCTCTCCCGTTCGGTGTCGTGTGTCTCGTCAGGGTACAGGATGAGACAGCTTGACGTGAGGAAACGGGCGGGCGTAGTCTTTGCTTACACGGGAAAGGAGGATGGTCCAGCCTATGAAAATTGACGGTAAATGTAGTTCAACAGTACGTGAGGTGACTGAGGCTTAGAGCGTCCAGCTCTAGTCCTGGCATTCTGTAGTTGCAGTCTTAGCCGAGGCCCATGTCCGAGTGTGGACGCCTCAAGTCAATCTCAACAGCTCACCGACAGACGGCTCGACCGACCAGAATCCTCTGGGGTCGGGCCGTTTGCTTTGTGTGTGCATGGAGTCTTTAGAATGGGCAGTATGGAACCTTTGGTGATTGCCGGAACGAGCTTTCGCTCACGGCTGATTGTGGGAACAGGAAAGTATAAAGATGGCGCGGAGACGAAGGCGGCTGTCGAGGCTTCGGGTGCTGAGATGGTCACGGTAGCAGTGCGGCGGGTAAACCTTGACCGTTCGAAGGAGTCGCTGCTGGACTTTCTGGATCCGAAGAAGCTGTTCCTCCTTCCCAATACAGCGGGATGCTACACAGCGGAAGAGGCGATCCGGGCGGCGAGGCTGGGACGTGAGGTGGGGCTCTCGGATTGGGTGAAGATCGAGGTGATTGGCGATCAGGCGACGCTTTATCCGGATGTGCAAGCGACACTTGAAGCGACCAAAGTGCTGGTGAAGGAGGGATTTACCGTTCTTCCGTATACGACGGAAGATATTGTGTTTGCGAAGAGGCTGATCGACGTAGGTGCAGCTGCGGTGATGCCTCTGGGGGCTCCGATTGGGACGGGGTTGGGCTTGCAGAACATCACTGGACTCAGGATTCTTCGAGAGCTAATTACCGAGGTTCCATTGATCGTGGATGCGGGAGTTGGTACGGCTTCGGATGCGGCTTTGGCGATGGAGCTCGGGTTCGATGCGGTGCTGATGAATACGGCCATTGCGCTGGCTGATGATCCCATTCTGATGGCTGAGGCGATGCGGCATGCGGTGATTGGCGGCTATCAGGCCAGGCTGGCTGGACGGATGCCTCGGAAGCTGTATGCGTCGGCCAGTTCGCCGATGGAGGGTATCTCGCGTTAGCTTGCGAGATGCCGGGGTTCTTCCGGCTCTGGCTATGCGGTAAACTCCGCGTATGCGGGTGTTTGGGATCGACTGTGGAACCGAGTTTACGGGGTATGGCGTCGTCGAGATGGATAAGGACGCGCGGATGCCGAAGCTCCTGCATCGGGCTGCGGGAACGATTCGACTGAGCAAGAAGGAGAAGACTCCTCAGCGACTTGCTCAGGTGTATGCGGAGCTGGTGGCGTTGATGACGCTGCACGAGCCGACTGTGGTGGCGATCGAAGAGGTGTTCTTCTCGGCCAATGCGAAGTCCGCACTGAAGCTTGGTCAGGTTCGCGGTGTGGCGATGCTTGCGGCCGCGACTTGCGGGCTTGAAGTGGCGGAATATGCTCCGTTGTCAGTGAAGAGTTCGGTGGTTGGTTATGGGCTTGCCGCGAAGGAGCAGGTGCAGTTCATGGTGACTCGCCTGCTTGGGCTCGAGGTTGCGCCTGAATCAGCGGATGCCGCCGATGCGTTGGCTGTGGCGATCTGCCATCTGCATACGGCGCAGACGTTTACGATGCAGGGTGCGCGTTGAGGGTTTGGGTTGGATTCTTTCTTCTGCTTGGTTTGCGGGTTGCTTGTGGGCAAAGCTCCACAGCCAAGGTTTCGTACAGCCAGGATCGACCTGGGCTCGAGACTCCGAAGTATAAGATCACGGTCGCGGAGAATGGACAGGCGAGTTACCACGCGGAGCTTGCGGCTCCGAAGGTTGCTGCTGGCGACGATCTGCCTCCAATGCCTAGTCCGGTTATCGATCGCTCGATAACTTTTACGGATGCGACCACCGCGAAGATCTTCGAACTGGCTCGAGGCGCTGATCGGTTCGCGATCGTTTGCGAATCGAAGGTGAAGAACATCGCCAAAACGGGGGATAAGGTACTGAGTTATTCAGGACCCGATGGCCAAGGTGAATGCGCTTATAACTTTTCCGAGGTGAAGCAGGTTGCGGCGCTGACTGACCTTTTTCAGGCTGCGGCGACTACGATCGAGATTGGGCGCAGGCTGGACTTTAAGAGGCGTTTCGATCGTCTTGGCCTGGACGCCGAGATGATCTCCCTCGGGAGCATGCTAGAAGGGCACCAGGCTTGCGAGGTGGGAATGATTGCGCCATCCCTTCGGGCCATTGCCAACGATACGGAACTGATGCAGCGGGTTCGATTGCGGGCGGCGAAGATGCTTGAAGAGGCTGGCCTGACTGCTCAATAATGCGCTTGGCTTTGATTCAGAGCTAGATAGACCGACGCCATCTGCTCGAGGGTGAGGGATTCGGCGCGGGCCTCGGGTGGGAGGTTTTCTGGCCAGTTGGACTCGATTTGAGTGCTGGTCCAGTTGGCGGCGCGCAGGTTGTTGCGCAGAGTCTTGCGCTTCTGGGCGAAGGCTCGGCGGAGGAAGGTGTCGAAGGAGGCGGGATCTACGCCGAGATCGGCGAAGCGGGATGCGAAGTCGAGGCGGATGACCGTCGAGAAGACGTCTGGTGGCGGATTGAAGGCGCTTGGCGGGAGCGTAAAGAGGTTGTCAACGCGGGCGTAGAGCTGTGTGGTTGCGGACAGTAAACCATAATCCCGGACACCGGGAGACGCGGCGATGCGCTCGGCAACCTCGCGTTGCATCATCAGGACTGCTCTCCGGAGATGCGCGGAGGCGGCAAAGAGCTTGAGGAGAATGTCCGAGGTGATGTAGTAGGGAAGATTGCCGATCACGTCGGCGGTTTCGCCATGGGGAACAAGGGCTGGGAGATCGACGGTGAGAATGTCGGCTTCGATGACTTCGACGGACGGGGTTTCGCGAAAGCGGAAGCGGAGTTCGGCGGCGAGGGCTCGGTCGAGTTCAACCAGGATCAGGCGGCGACAGCGTGGGGCGAGGATCGTGGTGATGGCGCCGTGTCCTGGGCCGATTTCAATGACAGTACGGTCGCTAGGGTCGCCGATGGCATCGGCGATGGCATGGCGAGCGGTGTCGTCAGCGAGGAAGTTCTGACCGAGTTTGGGCTTGCGAGGTGATGTCATGCGCGTGTCATACGGGGGGTACCCCTTCCCCCTGTGCAGTGGGCCATATCATTCTCTTTGAACGATTTGCGAGGATTTATCGCGCGAATCCCTCATAAAACAGGAGTTAGAGTTCGACTGCTCTTGTCCGATGAGGCATGAGAGCGCAGCAGCCGGATGAATTCTCCGTCGCTGTTCTCTGTGCTTATTATAGAAGACCGGCCGAAACCACTATGACAGGGACTATCCCTATTGAATTGAAAAGATTATGTGGTCTTGGGGCTTGACAACTTTTTGAGGTTGACACGGTTGGAGAAGAGGCGCGGGCCTACTTCGATGAGGCGGGGCATCATGTTGAAGACCGCGATGCGGTTCCATGGATTGCCGTCGCGCATGCGGTAGCCCTTCTCGTTTAGGTCGCTGACGATGGCGGAGTAGGCGAAGTCCTGGGCGAGGAGCTCCATCATGAGGAGGAGGACGTTGTTCTCGCCTGGGTCGACCTCGAGGCGCTGGCAGTCGTCGGAGATGCGGAGACCGTACGGGATGTCGTCGGCATAGGCTCCGTGGGATGGCGCTTCGAGGCCAGGAAGTTCGCGGCGCCACTCGATGGAGAGCATTCGCCAACCGGCGGAGGTGCGCTGCTGAATGATGTCAGGGCTGAAGGGGCCTGAGATAACGTCGCGAACCCGTTCGAAGTGTGGCATGGTAAGCCTCCGCAGAAGGTAGGTGCATAGTTGCAAGGTGCAATTTGTACGCCAAAGTTCTGGTCTGCCGCTTTGGTTCGCGGGCACGAAACGGTCTGGGGGCTTTACGGAGTTCGGTAAAGGGAAACGTATCTCAGCCTCGTTCTCGATTAAGTTTGGGCGGCACGGCTGAAGCAGTTCCCTTCAGCTGACCGGATTCGATAGCCCGAGGGAATATTACTGGGATGAGCTACTTAGTCGCTCGCCGCTACACGGAAGTTTCTTGAGTCGTCGAGTTGGGAACCTTGATTTCATTTTGAAACACTGCAACCTTGTGGTGATTGCTTCCCAGAGTACGCACGGCTAGGCTGGTGTTTTATGAGCGAACCCCTAGACCTATCTGGGGGTGACGGCGAACTGTGTTGCGGAGTTATTGCAGAAACCGGAGCTTTTTGCAGGGATGCGTCAATTTGATTATGTCGTCGGGGACTTAGATCTACCTCGGCAGGGGGCGTATTTTGAGAAGAACATCCGCGGTATTTGAAGCGAAAGAGACGGCTGACCCAACACTGCAGGAGATCCTGGTCGCGCTGTCGTATGCGCTGGACCTGACGGAAGGCGCGGTTCCGGGACATGCGATCCGATCGTGTCTGCTTGGGGTGCGGATCGCGCTGGCTATGGGGCTCGATCATGGGACGATTTCTGACCTTTACTACGCTTCGCTTCTGAAGGATGTGGGATGCAGCAGCAACTCGGCACGGATGTGCCAGATTGTGGGCGGAGACGACCGCGCGGTTAAGGCCGGGACGAAGCTGGTTGACTGGACGCAGCCGCTGAAGCCTGAACTGGCGACGGTGAAGCTGCTGTGGGAGCAGGTGCTTCCGGGGGCTTCAAGGTTTGGCCGCGGGTGGCGGATGCTGAAGATCGCGGCGAGGCAGAAGGAGACGTCGCGCGAGTTGATTGAGCTGAGGTGCGATCGCGGAGCTCAGATTGTGCGCAAGCTCGGGCTCGGTGACACGATTGCCGTAGCGGTGCGGCACCTGGATGAGCATTGGAATGGCGGAGGATATCCGCTTGCGCTCAAGGGCCGGGATATTCCGATGATTTCGCGGATCATGGCCGTGGCGCAGCACCTGGACGCGTTCTGCATGGACCAGGGGCCGCAGACGGCGATCGATGTGTTGATCGAGCGGAAGAAGCGGTGGTTCGATCCGGACTTGACGGCGGTAGCGGTTGCTCTGCACAAGTCGGGCGATCTTTGGCTGCAGTGTTTGCCGGGGTATCCGGCGGATGAGACCTATGCGACGGTGATGAAGCTACATAAGAACAAGCATAAGGCGCTCTCGTCGGCTGACATTGATTCGATCTGCGAGGCGTTTTCGGATGTGGTCGATGCTAAGTCTCCGTTTACGTTCCGGCACTCGCTTGGAGTGAGAGATGCGGCGGTGGCGATCGGAAATACGCTGGGGCTAGCGGAGGATAGAATGCTCGTGCTTCGGCGGGCGGCGCTTCTGCATGACCTGGGTAAGCTTGGTGTGTCGAACTCGATTCTGGATAAGAACGGCAAGTTGACGGATGAGGAGTTTGCGCTGGTGAAGGGGCATCCTTCGATGAGCGCGCAGATTTTGAGCAGGGTTGCGGCGTTCGATGAGATCTCGGTGATCGCGGGAGAGCACCACGAGAAGCTGGATGGGTCGGGGTATCCAAACCGGTTGACGGAGGATGATCTTTCGCTCGAATCGCGGGTGCTGGCGGTGGCGGATATCTTCGGGGCTTTGTCCGAAGAGAGGCCTTATCGAGAGGCGCTTGGACCGGAGAAGATCACGTCGATCATGGAAAAGGATGTGCCGAAGAAGCTGGATGCCGTCTGCTTTGAGGCGCTGCGGGTAGTGATGGCCGGGGCCGTCTGGCCGTCGAAGGAAGATCGACGGGAGATCGGGATGGGGTGCTCGCTGCCTGGGATGCAGGCGGCGGCGGTAAAAGTGTAACGGCAGGGAGTAGGGAGTAGAAAGACTAAGAGGCAACGGCTTTGGGCCGTTGCCTCTTTGGTTTGTGGTGGGGAGGAGTTAGAACTTCATGCGCGCGGTTAAGGTCAGGGACTGGGTCCAGATTTTGAGGCGGCTGTTGTCGTACTCGCCGGCGAGGATGGCGCTCTGGCCTACGGACTGGGTGGCGGGAAGCTGGACCTGGTAGGCGGCGTCGTAGTGCCAACGCTTGTGCGTCCAGCCGGCGCCAGTGCCGATGGCCTGTTGCATGATAGCGGCGGTGAGGGGGAGCAGGGTTGAGGCGGGGACGGGATTGTCGGCGTACTGGTAGCCGGCGCGTACAGTCACTGTCTCGGTGACAGGTAGCTCGGCTCCGGCATGGAAGGTGCCCTGGTTGCGCCAGTGGAGAGGGACGGCGTCGTTGAAGTGGTCGGCGCCGACGACGGAGTTGATGACGGCATTGTTCCCCTGGGTGAGGGTGATGGGAAGCTGGGCGAAGGCCGTGTGCCAGCCGGTGAAGTCTCCCTGGAAGGCGAGGGTGACATGCTGGTTGACCTTATAGGATGCGCCGGCGGAGAAAGCCTGGGGGAGGTCGTTCTGGACCTGTGTGTGGTAGTGGAAGGACGGATCGTTGGTGAGGCCGAGGGCGGTGAAGAGGGCGGAGGCGGAGCCGTCGGCATTCCCCTGGGTGCGGATGGTAGTGCCGCTCTTCCAGGAGAGGCCGGTGCGGAGACGGCTATTGGGCGCGAACTGGACGCCGGCACCGCCGTTCCAGCCGTAGCCACGGGTGGTGAGATTCAGGAGGACCTTGAGGCCGGCGAGATGCGGTTCCTGTTGGAAGATGTAGGGGGCGTGGAGGTCGTTCTGGTTATAGACGATGCCTGCCGTCGCGCCGACGGACCATTTTGGGCCGAAGGAGCGGGCGATGCCGAGGGAAGAGCGGACGGCAATGATCTGCGTCTCCTGCTTCTGGTAGCCGTAGGTGACGCCGGCAGTTCCGGGGGCGTCGTTGTAGTGCCAGTTAGCGCGCATGAGGACTTCAGGCGTGAAGGCTACGGCGGCAACCCAGGGGGTGTGGCCGATGGGGGTGGCGAAGGCTCCGAAGGGCATGACTCCGGCGACTCCGCGAAGCTTGGCGTTGTGGTTGACAGAGTTATTGAAGGTTCCACCAGCGACGAGGCCGAGGACGCTGACGTCGAGGCCACGGGCGGAGAGGCCAGCCAGACCAGCGGGGTTGCCTTCGACGGCGTCGAGCGGGCTGGCATGTTCGGTAACGGTGGATCCACCGCGTGCCATGGCGGCGGCGCTGAGGCCGTTGCCGAGTGAGGCGGATCCCTGAGCGTGGGTGGCGGTGGTGGCGAACGCCCCGCACAGGGTAAGAGCGGCGAGGCGAAGGATCGGTGCGATGAATGCAGGCGAGAGTTCGCGAAATGAAACATAGTGGGGTGATCATCGTCCGCACAGGGCGCGCGGCTCATACCATTTATGGGGGAGGCAGACTACCCGTTCGGGTAAACGTCCCGCTTTGGGAAAATTTGCCCAGCGATTGATTGATGACCTGAAGATACGACGGCAGATGTCCAAAGGGAGTGCTGTTCGTTTCCGTCCATCGGTGTCCGCAATTGGGCGGGCTAGATGTAGTCCTTGTGGTCGGCCCATTCGGGGGCGATGGGATCTTTGCGGCCGCGCAGGATGTAGATGTTGCGGTGCTCGTAGGGCATAGACCAGGGGTTGTTGAGGTGGCCGACGAGTTCGATGCTCTGGTACTCGCTCATGAGATCGGCGTTCGCGGTGGGGGTGACGGCGATGATGACTTTGCCGGTACAGCCATGAGGACCCCAGAGGTAGTAATTGTTCTGGCCGCTGATGACGGTGGGGAGGTTGTGCCCGAGGAACTCGAGGGCCCCGGCTTCGCCGTAGTTTGAGCCCCAGAGGCAGGCGTTGGCCTTCTCTTCGGGTGAGAGGGCGTTGTAGGCACGGGTGACGATGTCGACCTCCTCCTGCCAGCCGAAGCGGTCGGCGTAGAACTGGGGGAGAGGACCGGTGGCGGCGGTTTCGGACTCGGTGATGTTGTACATGTGGATGGCCTTGGCGTAGGCGACCCATGAGGCGGGGCGAAGGACGGGGATCGCCATGGGGAGGGTGACGGCAGCTCCGGCAAGGATGATGGTCTCGAAGATGGGGAAGGCGAAGACGCGGTTCTCGCGGACGGAACGGGTTTTGGCGAAGTAGTTCTCCCAGGCGATGGCTCCGGCGGCGAAGAGCATGGGATAGACGGGGACGACATAGTAGTCCTTCGCGTGGAGGGCCATGGTGATGGCGAGGAAGAAGAGATAAGTCAGGGCGATCCAACGGTAGGGCTTCGCGAGGGGGCTGCGGAAGAGCCAGACGAGGCCGGTGAACCAGACGAGGATGGTGGCGGGCGCGAGGATGAGGATCTGCTGCTTGAGGAACTCGAGTGGGGCGAGTTTGAGATTTTTGCCCCTGGCGCGGCCGTTCTCGAGGAACTCGAGAGTGGGCCAGTGGTTCTGGATCTGCCAGAGAAGATTGGGGAGGACGATGAGGAACATGAGGGCAACGCCCAGGATGGCCCAGCGATTGAGGAGGAGGCGGCGTTGCGGGGTGAGTAATAGGCCGATCAGGAGCGCGACGAGGAAGAAGGTCATCGACGGCTTGTTGAGGAGGCCAAGACCGGCGGCTGCTCCCCAGAGGAGCCAGAACTTCTGGTTGCCGTTGCGGAGGATGAGAATGAGGGCGAAAATGCAGGTCATCCAGAAGAGCGATTCGAAGCTGTTCATGGAGAGGAAGCTGTCGAGGGCGATGTAAATGCCGCCTACAGAGACGGCGAACATGGCTAACGCTTGAGCAGGACGCCGGCCCCCCATCGCCCAGCAGATGAGGCCGGTGAGGAAGATGCGGGCGGCTCCGGCGAAGGCCGAGAGCATGCGGATGCCGTAGAGGGATTTTCCGAAGAGGAGGATGGCGAGGCGGGACTGGAGGGCAACGATGGGGCCGTGGTCGACGTAACCCCAGGCGAGGTGGCGGCCACAGGCGATGTAGTAGAACTCGTCGCGGAAGTACCCGTAGCCGAGGTGGATGGTCCAGGCGGTGGCGGCAATGTGGAAGAGGACTTTGACGACGGCAAAGAGAGCGGCAAGACGCCAGGCGTCGCGGAAGGACGGGTCGGCGGGACGGACGACGGTGGTTGCCATGTGGGGAGGATACGCGCGAGCTGGCCGCAGTGTTCCCCTGGCGGGTGAATTACTTGTGGGCCCCGGAGGATGCGGCTGGGGCTGACGACGGGGCTGACATTGCCGGAGCGGAGAAGGACGGCGACGGAGCCGAGACGTGTGACGGGGCGGAGAAGCTGGAGTTGCGCGCGCCCTCGTAGGAAGAGCTGGAGCGGCTGGAGTTGGATATGTTTCCGCGATTGCTGTTGTTGGCGTCAGCGCGGAAGGATTGTGGGTTCGCGACTCCCGTGCGTGGGTTGATTTCCGAAGACCTGGCGAGGGCGACGCCGGGGCGTAGCTGGCTTTCCCCGATGGGGGTGGGGGCGAAGCCATGCTGCTCGGCGTTGTGGGAGAGTTTGCCGAGGTTGTTGAAGACGCCGCGAGGGACTCCGAGGCCGGCGGATTCGCCGCGGAAGGCGAAGGTCCCGTCTGTTGCGGGATGGGAGACGGGGATGGATTTCAGGTTGACCGGGACCAGGGTAGGCTGGCCGGGTGCGGGCGGGTGGGGCGCGATTGGGCGCGGAAAGTGTGGACCGTTGATGTTTCGAAGAGCCGGACCGTTGGCGAGGCCGTTCCAGGAGCCTGCCTGGGGACGCCAGCCCCAGCCGGAGCCGTTGCAGTACTGCCAGCTCCCGGAGTGGAAGGGCGTCCAGCCCCAGGGATAGGGCGAGACCCAGGAGTATCCCGCGCCGCCGTAGTAGGACCAGATGCCGCTTCCGTAGGGATCCCAGGCGGAACTTACGAGATAGGGCCGCCAGAGGGAACCGCAGCCTCCAACGTTCGAGAAGGAGCCGTAGTAGTTGAGGTCGCTGACGCCGTAGGAGTAGCCCGAGCCGACGAGGGAGGAGGCGACACGGGCGGAGTGGTAGTCGACCGAGTTCTTATCCCAGAGATCGTAGGGGGCAGACTCTTCGTTGGCGCGGGCGAGGGTGGGCTGCGACTCGGCCGACGGGTTGAAGGTGAGGGTCTTGTTCTTGTTGACGGTGATCGAGGTGTCCGAGCCAGTGACGGGGACGTTCCCCTTGAACACCGTGACGGTGGATGCGGTCGTGGAGGTGGCGTCGATGCGGAGGTGGCTGGCCGAGGTGAGGCCGATGGTCTCGTTGCCGACCAGAACGGAGTAGACGTCGGTGCCTTTGCTCTTGACCATGCTGGCGTAGAGAGATCCGCTGATGAGCTTGACGGTGCTTGTGGTCGATCCGGTGGCGGTTCGCCCGAGCACGGTGAACTCGACGGAGGTGTGAGGCGTGAGGCGGATAGAGCTGTTGTCTTCGAACTCGACTTCGGCGAGGCCTTCGCCGGTTTGCAGGCGCTCTCCCGCGATGATGGGCAGGTTGACGAAGGCGGTCTCGGGTTTCCCGTTGCCGCGATCGAGTTCGACGGGGCCGTTGACCTGGCTTAGGCGGACGATACGGACCTGCGAGACGCCGGGGATGGCTGGGACGGCGGGCTGCGTGGCGATGGTCTCCGCGGCCGTGTCGGTGGCCTGTTCCTGGGCTGGAAGCGTCGCGGGGACGATGAGAAAAGAGGCGACGAGCGAAAGGCGAAGGGCTGATGTCCTGCGCATTGAGTGGGTCGGCTTGCTCTTCATGGAGATTGACCTCGAAAATCGCGGGTTCGCCCGTCTCTGGCATCGCCGATCACGCTAAGAACATTCACAGTCATCGGGATGCGGCCAAGTATATGCCTTGAAAGGCAGACTTGTGGAGATTCTTCTGCGTGGCATTTTGGTTTCCGTGGGTGGAAGCGGGAATCAGTTGACATGTGCCTAGATGTCTAGGTATAGATGTCTGGGTATGAAGAAAATTGACTCAATGCAGGGTTCGCTGAATCTGCTGGTGTTGAAGCTGCTGTCGCGCCGGCCCGGGTTACATGGGTACAGCATTATGACCGCTATCAAGGAGAGCTCGGGAGAGGTGCTACAGGCGGAGGAGGGCTCTCTATATCCGGCGCTGCACCGGATGGAGGAGTCGGGATGGATCCGGGCGAAGTGGGTGGTGAAGGAGAGCGGGCGCAGGGCTCGGACCTATGAGCTGACGTTGGTGGGGAAGAAGCAACTGGCGGTGGAGGAGAGCCGCTGGGAGATGGTGAGTTCGGCGATCAATCGAGTGTTACTGGAGGCTTGATATGGCCTGGTGGACACGGGCGGTGAATGCGTTTCGGGGTGAGAGGGTGAACCGGCTCCTGGATGAGGAGTTCGAGTCGCATATCGCCGAGGCTATTGCGGACGGGCGTGATCCGCATGAGGCGCGGAGGGCGTTCGGGTCGATGCTGCGGCAGCGGGAGGCAAGCCGTGAGGCGCGGGTCACAGGGTGGTTGGAGGGGATGAGGGCGGACGTTGTGTTTGGATGGAGACAGTTGCGACGGAACCGGGTGACCTCGGTGGCGGCGGTGCTCTCGCTGGCGCTGGCGATCGGGTCGTGCGTGTCGGCGTTTCGACTGATAGACGCCTTATTGCTGCGGCCTCTACCTGTGAGTCATCCGGAGAGGCTGATGGCACTTTCCAGGGAGGGGTTGAGCTGGGAAGGGAAGCCCTCGACGTTCGATGGGTGGGCCTATCCGGCGTTTCAGAGAATGCGGGAGGCGGCGCGAGGGAGTGCGGAGTTGATCGCGCTTTCGTATACCAATCGGAGCGACCTGACGTTCGCCTCCGATGCGGAGATGGAAAAGGGAAGTGTGCAGTATGTTTCCGGGGCGATGTTCGAAGGCTTTGGGCTTTCTCCCTCCCTTGGCAGGTTCTTTACGGCTGAAGAAGACCGTGTTCCGAAGGCTCATCCCTATGCGGTCCTTTCCTATGATTTCTGGACGAAGCGTTTTGCGCGGGATCCGAAGGTGATTGGGAGGACGTTCCGGCTGGAGGACGAGATCTTCGAAGTGGTGGGGGTCGGGCCAAAAGGGTTTGCCGGGATGGAGCCGGGAACAGCGACCGAGATCTTTCTTCCCACGATGATGAATCCATGGTCTATTCGCCGGGACGTGACATGGCACAGGACGCTTGCGGTGATGGTGCCGGGCGCGGAGGTCGAACCCATGCGGGCGAGGTTAGACGCGGTGAGCCGGGGTTTTGAGGCGGAGCGTGCGAAGAACTTCAAAGGGCTGTCGCAGCAGAGTATCGATAACTACCTGAATCAACATCTTGTGTTGAACTCGGCGCGGGCCGGTGTGTCGGGGCTGCAGACGGACTACCGGGGAGCGTTGACCTGGCTTGGGGTGCTCGTATTCCTTGTGCTTTTGATTGCGTGCGCAAACGTGGCGAACCTCATGACGGCGCTAGCCTCGGCGAGGGCTCGGGAGATGGCTCTGCGGGTGTCGCTTGGCGCGGGACGCGCGCGTCTGGTGCAGATGGTGCTGGTAGAGAGCGCGATGCTGGCGAGTATGGCTGCGGCCGTGGGTGCTCTGCTTGCGTGGCGATTTGCTCCGATTGTTGTGGAAATGATCAGCAATGCAGATAACCCGGTGCGACTGGATCTTCCGGCGGATTGGAGAGTGTTCGGGTTTGGCGCGGGTCTGCTGGTTGCGGTGATGCTGCTCTTTGGACTGATGCCTGCGTTACGAGCGTCGGCGGTAAAGCCGATGAGTGCGTTGAAGGGCGGTGAAGATCCGCATGCGAGGCGACGGCTCACGCACTGGATGATAGCGGCCCAAGTGGCGTTCTGCTTCCTGGTTGTGTTTACGGCGGGACTGTTCGTGACGACGTTCCAGCGGCTTTCGGCGCTTCCTTTGGGATACCGGCCGGATGGAGTGCTCGTGCTGGAGATGGTGGCTCCGCACGGACAACCCCCTGAGGCGTGGGATGAGGTTGCGAGCGGGTTGCGGTCGGTGCCGGGGGTGACAGGTGTGGCTACCTCGGGATGGCCGCTGATGAATGGAAGCGCGTGGAATGACGCCATCGCGGTGAACGGCGGTCCGCCAAACGTCGAGCTTGGGTATTTCCTTAGCGTGTCGCCGAAGTGGTTCGAGACGATGGGGATGGCTCTTCGGTCGGGAAGGGATCTGCGCGACTCCGATGTGCTTCCGGGCGCGGTGGTGGTGAACGAGACGTTCGTGAAGGACTTCTTCCATGGCCTGGACCCAGTAGGGAGAAGCTTCGATAAGACTGGAGATGATGGGGTCCAGAATCATATGGACGTCGTCGGTGTGGTGGCCGATGCCCCATATCGGAACCTGCGGGAGGGGATTTTGCCGGTGGCGTTCTTGCCGTTCCGTCGGCGTGATGCCAAGGGAGTGGTGGAGCGTCCGAACGGAGGGACGTTCGTGGTGAGGACGGCCGCGAAGAATCCAAGGACCATGGAGCAGGAGCTACGAAAGAAAGCGGCAGGGACGAGAGCAGGGTTTCGAGTGACGAATGTCCGGACGCAACAAGAGCTGGTGGATGGGCAGATGGTGCGAGAGAGACTGCTGGCGATGCTCGGGGTGTTCTTTGCGGCAGTGGCACTTCTGCTGGCCGGGATTGGATTGTATGGGGTGCTGAACTACTCGGTGATCCAGCGGCGGAGGGAGATCGGGATTCGGGTTGCGGTGGGAGCGAGAGGAGGGGCGATCGCGGGGCTCGTGCTACGGGATGTGCTCGCGATGGTGGCTGTAGGCCTGATCGCGGGAGTTGGGTTGGGGTTGGCTGCGGCTCGATCCATTGAGACGCTGTTCTACCAGGTGAAGGCGTCGGATCCGGTGGCGCTGGCGATTCCTTCCGGGGTGATCCTGGCGGCGGTGGCATTTGCGACGGTTCCGGCGGTGGCTCGAGCGCTGCGGATTCAACCGGTGGAGATTCTGCGGGCGGAGTAGGCGGAAGTTCATCTTGAGACAGGACTTCGGGAGGGGAGTTTTACGCATCCATATGGTTGTCACGTTTGGCGATGTTGTTGATATCCGCCGGGACGTAGAGTGGACATGCGTGGGACGATAACTTTTGGAGGATAGGAACGATGGATTGGACGCCGGGCGGACTAAGTAGCGATGTTGAAGATCGGCGGGGAGACTCCGGGGGCGGTGGTGGTGGCTTCGGCTTTGGCGGGGGCGGTGGTGGTGGCCTGGGGATTGTTGGGGTGGTGGTGCTTGTGGTGGTGAGCCTGGTGACGGGGCATAACTACATTGGGAGCTATCTCAGCGGTGGGGGGCAGAGCGCTCCCCAGCCGAGGCAGAGCCAGTATGACGATCAAGGGTCGAGGTCGGGAGCTCCGGTGCAGGAGTCGGCGGCGGAGAGCCGGTCGGCGCAGCTTGTGTCGTTCACGCTGGGGAAGGCGCAGGCGTATTGGCAGCAGACACTCTCAGGCGAGGGTGTGCAGTACCGGCGGGCGAAGCTTGTGCTTTATCGGGGGTCGACTTACTCGGGGTGCGGCACGGCTCGGTCGTCGACGGGACCTTTCTATTGCCCGGCGGACGAGAAGATCTATATGGATCTTGGGTTCTGGGATGAGTTGGCGAAGTTCGGCGGGGGAACGGCAGAGTTTGCGCAGGCTTATGTTGTTGCGCACGAGCTTGGACACCACATTCAGAATCTGCTCGGGACGGAGCAGAAGGTGCGGAGGTTGGAGCAGCAGGATCCGGACGAGCGGAACCATGTGTCGGTCGAAGTGGAGTTACAGGCGGACTGCTTCGCCGGGATGTGGGCGAAGAGCGGCGAGGCGCAGGGGTTCATTCATCCCGATGATATTCAGGGAGGATTGAAGGCGGCTGCCGCCGTGGGCGACGATCACCTGCAGAAGATGGAGCGGGGTACGGTGAATCCGGATACGTTCACGCACGGCAGCTCGGCCCAGAGGGAGAAGTGGTTTACGCGCGGGCTTCAGGGTGGAACGATTGATTCATGCAATACATTTGGGGCGGGGCCGGATCTGTAACGAATGCCGGACTATTCGGCTACGCCGAATAGCTCCGACATCTCGGCATGCATGAAGCCGCGACCGGGTTTATAGGGCTGGATCCACTTTCCGTCGACGACGAACTGGGGGATGGCGCGCTTGCCTACGTGGGCGAGCACTTCGTCGGCTGCTCCTGGGGTGGCCTCGATGTCGATCTCGGTGTAGGGGATGCTGTGCTTGGCGAGGAACTTCTTCGCTTCGCGGCAATCGCGGCACCAGCTTGCGGAATAGAGAGTGAGGTCCATGGAGGTAGTTTACCTTTTCGCTATTGTTCGTGATAGTTGCGCATGAGGCCGCCGTCGACGACGAAGGTGGACCCGGTGGTGTATCCGCCTTCTTCGCCGGCGAGGAGGACGGCCAGGCCTGCGACCTCGTCCGGGTTGCCGAGGCGGCCGAGGGGGATGTTGGCGAGGAGAGCGTTGAGCTTTGGCTTGTCCTGAAGGAGCGAGGCGTTGATGGGGGTGTTGATGGCTCCGGGGGCGATGTTGTTGACCGTGATGCCGAGGGGGCCGAGTTCGACGGCGAGATTGCGCATCATCATGCGCATGCCGCCCTTGGAACAGCAGTACGTGGTGAAATTGGGGAAGACCATGTCCTCGTGGACGGAGGAGATGTTGATGACGCGGCCGGGTTTCTTTGCTTCTTTTAGACGGCGGACGAAGAACTGGGTGATGAAGAAGGCGCCCTTAAGGTTGACGTCCATGACGGCGTCGTAGTCGGCTTCGGTGATGTCGACGAAGGGAGCGTTCTTCTCGATACCGGCATTGTTGACGAGGATGTCGCAAGCTCCGAGCTGGGACCAGGCCTGATCGACGAGGTTCTGCGTATCGGGCTGTTTGGAGACGTCCGACTTGACGAGGATGCACTTCGAACCTGCGGCCTCGATGGCGGCCTTGGTATCGTTGGCACCTTCCATGTGCTCGCGGTAGTCGACCACGACGCTTGCGCCTTCCTGGCCGAAGCGGATGGCGATGGCTTGACCGATTCCGGAGGTAGATCCGGTGACGATGGCGACTTTTCCTTTGAGGCGGTCTGACATAGATTCCCATCTCCCACGGTTCGTTGTGATTCAAACACTTTTCGAGGGGCTATCCCCCCTCCCATAGCCCGCGTGTAAGTTTCATAGAATGAACAACTTGCGTATATCCGCTGTTTGCAAGTTGCTCATTCTTTGGCACTTAGGCGTCAAATATTAGATTCCAAAGGGCTTACGGCGTCTTTTGTCGGGCGGGCGGACCAAGCGCTCTTCTTTTGAACCCTTCTTTTATTATCGATGAGCGTCCATAACTAAAAGGACACGGCGATCTTCTTTGCTTTGATGCATTTACGTCGTATTGGGGCTTGACACGCGATTTCTGGGCCAAAAACGAGAAAAATAGTTTGTGAATGTCTCGCCGGTCAGGAAACAGCGGTCTTCCTGGTGGCTCTTTTCGTGGCAGACGGCGCGGAGGGTTTCTGGTTTGCGATGATGCCGGAGAGGATCTCCTTCGCCTTTTCGAGCTCCCTATGCCGGTCTGCCGGAAGGTTCTTGCCGGCGCGGTTGATGTAGAAGTTCAGCATGCGCATGCCGGAGGCCGGACCCTTCGGTGAGACTTCCTTCGTGGCGAGGGCTTTGGCGATGGACTCCGCGTCTTCGAGGAAGAGCCCGTGATCGGGGTGGGTGGAGTCGGTGTTGATCTTCGCCGACCACTTCTTCGGGGTCTTCTTTGCGGCCTTCTTCGTGGTCACGGGTGAAGCCTCCGCAGTGCTTTCGTGCGGTTGGATGCCCATGGCTGGCTGTGCGTTTGCGGCTTTTCTGCGGGAGCGGAAGAAGGCGGTCAGCATGGCTCCGCACTCTTCTGCGAGGAGGCCGGGCTCGACCTGGACGCGGTGGTTGAGGAGGGGATGGTTCATGACCGAGAGCGCAGAACCGCAGGCACCGGCTTTGGGGTCGGAGGCGGCGTAGACGAGGCGCTCGATGCGGGCATGGAGGATGGCTCCGGCGCACATGGCGCAAGGCTCGAGGGTGGTGTAGAGGGTGCAGTGTTCCAGGCGGTAGTTGTTGAGGGCGCGGCCCGCGGCGCGGAGGGCGACGATCTCGGCATGGGCGGTGGGGTCGGCGTCGCGGATGACGCGGTTCTGGCCGGTGGCGAGGATTTCGCCGTTATGGACGATGACCGCACCTACAGGGACTTCGCCGGATTGCTCGGCGGCGCGGGCTTCGGCGATGGCGGCCTGTAGGTGGGCTTCGTCGGTCATTTGCTTGAGGGTGGGCCTGACGACACGTTATTCGTAGTGCTCGAGGAGGGTGTTGGCGAGGGTCTCGAAGGCGGGGCGGAGATGGTCGAGGCGGTCTTCGGTGGCGGAGAAGTCCTTGCGCCAGATTTCGTTGAGGATGTCGACGATTTTGGATTGGCTCGCGCTGCCGGTGGGAATCTCGGCCAAGGAGGCGATGAGTTGCTCCTCTCGGGCTCGTATTCGTCGGCGGGAGCTCCGGCGGCGATGAGGCCCTCGGGGTCAGTGGTGGTGAAAAGTTCTTGCAGGGATTCTTCGTCTACGGTCATAAACGTTCTGGTCCTTACTCGATAGGTTAAACGAGGCGGGGCCGCTTAGAGGACCTGCACCAGGTGGCGGAAGTTTAACGCGTCAATTCCTTGGGTCTGCAGGAACCCCGAGAGCCTGAAGTCCTCGGTAAGGACGAGCGTTTCTGCTGCCGCGCTATGAATGGCTGCGTCGGTGAGACCAAAAGGATCAAAGGAATCGGCGCTCATTATGTGGGCGGCAGGTTGATAGACTTCTAGAAATCTCCCAACAGTTTCCTGGAAGTGTTCCCACCAAGATGTCTTCAGATGCTCCGGCAAGGAGTTCGAAAGATTGCTCACTTCGGTGAGAATGTGCGGAGTTGTAACAATGGTGCTGAACTGAAGCAAAACGGCAGAAAGAGTGTCGAAGTCATCTACAGAGAATTGTGCTGTCCTCTTGAATCGCGCGATTCGCCCTCTTTCGTAGGATCCAACTAAAAAGAGGAGAAGCAAGTTGGCGTCGATAAGGACGCGTTTGCCTCGATACCTATCGAGGACTGCCATCTCGAGCGTCATGCAACAGCATTCTTAATCGATATCAAGGCCCCGGACTCGGCGTCGATCTCCACTGATTTTGTAACGCGTCTTTGACGCAAAAGCTGGGCAAGCGCGCTGCTGGCTTCACCACTCGCTGGTAGAGCGCTGAACGTGAAGGACCAATTCGATCTGTAGGGAGGAGTCTCCAGCTCTTCTATCTGAAACGATGCGGCGAGTTCGGGGAGAACAGTAGTGAGATGTCCCTTTGCAACCTCGATAGCTTCCGATACTGTCATTGGGCACTCCTTCCGGTCTTATTCTATGGCCTGAGACTGATCTGAATGGCATATGCCTATGCGGGTTCCTGCTGGGTCATGCAATGGAGGGCGCCGAGGCCCCAGATGAGGTCGACGCAGTGGATGCCTACGATCTGGCGTGTGGGGAAGCAGTCGGCTAAGAGGTTGAGGGCGCGGCGGTCGTTGGCGTCGTTGAAGGTGGGGACGAGCACGAGGTCGTTGGCGATGTAGAAGTTGGCGTAGCTGGCGGGAAGGCGCTGGCCCTCGAAGAGGACGGGTTCCGGCATGGGGAGTTCGAGGATCTCGAAGGGTTCGCCTTGCAGATTGCGGGCGGTGCGGAGGCGGTCGAGGTTCTCGGCTAGCGGGAGGTGGTTTTCGTCGGCGGTGTTTGGCTCGACGCAGGTGATGATGCGGTTTTCGGCTACGAAGCGGGTGATGTCGTCGACGTGGCCGTGGGTGTCGTCGCCGGCGGCTCCGCGATGGAGCCAGAGGGTCTGGTCGATGCCAAGATAGTCGGAGAATGCTTTTTCGAGGGTGGCGCGGGTTTGGGACTCGTCGCCCAGGCCTGGGTTGCGTTCCTGGATTTTGCTGAGGAGGCATTCTTCCGTGGTGAGGAGGATTCCTGCGCCGTTGGTGTCGATGCTGCCGCCCTCGAGGACGAAGCGGTGGGTGCCTTCGGGGGTTTCCGTCGAGGGGCAGAACTCGGGTGTGGCGTAGAGGGTGGCTACGTGGTGGGGGATCAGGTTGTCGCGGCGGTGGTTGTCGTACTTAGCCCAGGCGTTGAACTTCCAGTTGGTGAGGGCGAGGTCGCCGGCGGGGTTCTTGACGAAGATAGGGCCGGAGTCGCGGAGCCACACGCGGTCGGTGGGCCAGTGATGGAAGTGGATGCGGGCGAGGTTGGAGCCACCGCGCTTGAGCATGGCGGCGGCGCGGCGCTCGGCGGCGAGATCGTTGACGAGGATGTGCACGTCTTCAACGCGGGAGAGGTGACGGACGATCTCGGCGTAGACCCAGGGGATGGGCTGGAATTTGTTGGGCCAATCCTCGGCGTTGTGGGGCCAGGCGATCCAGGTGGCGGCGTGCGGGGCCCATTCGGCGGGCATACGGTAGTTCTGAGCGCGAGGTGTCGTCATGCGCTTTTGATTGTACGTGGGGGTGGTTGCTGACGTTTTGATTCCTAGCTGGTCAGCAACCGCTGCGGCAGGTAGTTAGAAACGGACGACGAGGCCGGTCGAGACGGTGAGCATGGAGCGGCTGGCGTCGGAGAGCTGGCCGCCTCCGATCTCGATGGCGCGGAAGTCGACGTGAGGGATGAGGGTGTAGTCGATGCCCCCGAGGACTTCGTAGGTCAAGGTGGAGGACTTTGTGTTGGTGAGGTTGGAGGCGGAGATGCCGCCGACGAGGGCTTCGACGTAGGGCTTGATGGGGAAGATGGGTGGGTGAAAGGCGAGACGGGCTCCGCCAAGGCCGAACTTGGCTCCGGAGGCTCCGGAGAAGCGGAGGTCGGGACCGAGGGAGAGTGGGCCGAGATGGAAGAAGTCGTCGTAGACGCCGACTGTGCCGCCGGTGGTCCAGTAGTTGTTGTCGCCCAGGTTCGCGGAGGTGGATACGCCGTTGTTGGGATTCTTGATGTGGGTGGCGGAGAGCTCGCCGTAGACGCCGATCTGGGCGTGGGATGCTTTGGGGAGGAAGAAGGATAGAACGAGAGCGATCGCGGGGCCTAGAAGCTTTTTGGGGAGGTTCATTCTTACTCCGGGTGTGACTGACGATATGACTCTTTTGAACCCCGGATCGTGGCGATTGACTCGTTACTGAGTGGGTGCGGGCGTCCAGCGGCGGAGCGAGGTCTCCTGTGTGTACGGCTGGGTGGTGGGGTAGCTGACGAATTCGACCATCATGCCCCACGGAGTGATGCCATAGCAGAAGAGATTGTCCTTGCCGGATTCGAGGGGCGGCAGGGGATGAGGCTCGCTGAAGATGGTGCCGCCGGCAGCCTTGAAGCGAGAGGTGGCTGAGGAGACGTCGTCGACGTAGAGAGCCATGTGCTGGAGGCCGAGGTCGCTTGGCCTTGCAGCGGGCTGCTGGTGGGGTGATTGCATCTCGAAGAGTTCGATACCGGGGCCGTTCTGCAGGCGAAGCATGCGGATGGCGCGGATGCTTGCGCCCTGGGCGAGGTGGAGGCGATGCTCGGTGGCCCCGCCCTGCTGGGGCTTGTCCTCTTTTGTGAGGGTCTGGTAGATGACCTCTGCGCCGAAGGCTCCTTCGAGGAAGGTGGTTGCGGCTTCGATGTCAGGGACGGTGATTCCGATGTGATCGAGGCCGCGGATGGTTTGGGGCAACGGAGCTCCTTAGTCGAGGAAGCGGCTGGTGATGCCGCCGTAGGCGTCGATGCGGCGGTCGCGGAGGAAGGGCCAGTGCTGGCGGGTGATCTCGGAGAGCTTCGGGTCGACTTCGGCGATGAGGATGGCTTCCTCGGTGTGGCTGGCTTCGGCGAGGATGCGGCCGAAGGGGTCGGCGATGAAGGAGCCTCCCCAGAACTCGAGGCCGGCACCTTCGGGGCCGGGGTGGAGGACGCCGTCGAGGATGACATTGCCGCCCTCGTGGCCGACGCGGTTGACGGCTCCGACGAAGACTCCGTTGGCGATGGCGTGGGCGCGCTGCATGGTGCGCCAGGCGTCGTACTGGGGGGCTCCGTACTCCTCTTTTTCGGAGGGGTGCCAGCCAATGGCTGTGGGGAAGAAGAGGACTTCGGCACCCTTGAGGCTGGTGACGCGGGCGGCTTCGGGGTACCACTGGTCCCAGCAGACGAGGGTTCCGACCTGGCCCTGGCTGGTGGTGAGGGACTTGAAGCCGAGGTCGCCGGGGGTGAAGTAGAACTTCTCGTAGTAAAGGGGGTCGTCGGGGATGTGCATCTTGCGGTAGATGCCGTTGATGTTGTCTTTGCCGGTGGCGGCGTGGTCAAGGATGGCCGCGGTGTTGTGGTAGAGGCCGGGTGCGCGGCGCTCGAAGAGGCTCGCTACGAGGACGATCTTCTCTTCGCGGACGACGGCGGAGAGGCGGTCAGTGCTGCGGCCGGGGATGGACTCGGCGAGGGCGAAGAGGTCGTGGTCTTCGCGCTGGCAGAAATACTGGGCGTTGAAGAGCTCAGGGAGACAGATGAGGTTCGCGCCCTGGCGGGCGGCTTCGCGGACACGGTCGGCGGCTTTATCGAGGTTGGCGGCGGGGTCGTTGCCCATGGACATCTGGATGAGGCCGATTACTTTCTTGTTCGAGGACATCTGTACGTGCTTCCCTTCGCGTGAGCCCGCGCTGCTTCGTCAGGCATACCACTTTCTATCTTAAGTGGATGCGCGGGAATGTGAAACGAAGCAACGGGGCTGCGGCGGGAATCACCTGGCTGGGTGAGGTTTGACGCCGGTCCAGGTCCAGCCGCGCATCTTCCAGCCGGTGGGTTCTTTGTGGAGGACGGCGGTGACCTGGCCGCTCCTGCTGCAGGAATCAGGAAAGCAGTGAGGACAAGGGCGAGGAATGTCTTTCGGATGGGCGGGCTCTTTGCGGGCGCGATCGGGTCGGCCGGAAGATTCTCCAGAGGCTCTCACAGGCGCGAAGTCCAAACGGAAGTTGTCCTGCTGCAAAGGGCCTGGGTTATGGGATTCGAGGGGGCCGAACGCTCTGTCGTCCGGGCGGGAAGCTCCGGTATTTTTCCAGGTCAAACGCCGGGTTGCCCGGCGATAAATTTCTGATAACTTTATGGCTGGGACGACCTCCGGCCTTACTTCGTCACAACCATCTGTTTTCTCGCAGTCTTATTCCCTGGCGACGCGCCCCCAACGTAAAAGGAGCATCATGTCGAGCGAATTTCGCAATTTTCTTGAGTTGTCCTACGAAGAGCTGGAAGAGCTTAATCTGCAGGCAAAAGATCAGCGCAAGAAGCGCGTGGCTCCGGGGATCATCCAGGAAGAGCGATTGAAGTACCTGACCGATGAGAAGACGATCAAGGCTGTGACGGTCGTGTTTTCGGATCTCGAAGGCCGTCTGCACATGCTGGACTATGACAAGAAGTTCCTGGTGAAGAGCTACGACAACCTGACGTTCGACGGCTCGTCGATTCGCGGGTTTACGGCGCAGCGGGAGAGCGATCTGCGCCTGGCGATCGACTGGGCGGCGTTTTACTGGGTGCCGGCTGATGTGTTTGGGGCGGGCAAGGTGCTGGTGTTCGGCGAGGTCATCGACAAGAACGGCGAGTTCTACTCGGGTGATATTCGCGGTGTGCTCAAGAACTTCTCGAACGAGATGTTCGATACGAATGGCTGGACGCTGAATGCGGCGAACGAGATCGAAGGCTTTCTGTTCGAAGGCGTCGATGCGGAGCGGTCGTTCCATGAGACGGGCAGCTTCGAATACGTCAACAGCGGCGGCTACTACCACTCGCTGCCGGGCGATCCGCTTCGGGAGTTCATCGACACAACCGCGGAAGTGCAGCGGGCGATGGGCTTCGAGAATGAGAAGGACCATCCCGAGGTTGCGCCTTCGCAGTTCGAGATCAATTACACGTATGGCGATGTCGTCACGGCGGCCGATCAGATTCAGCTCTACAAGCTGATCTGCCGGCAGGTGGCCACGCAGATGGGCATGACGGCGAGCTTCCTTCCGAAGCCGGTAACGGGCGTGAACGGAAGCGGCATGCATACGAACGTTTCGATCACGAAGAACGGGAAGAACCTTTTCTGGGATCCGAAGGGCGAGGAGAAGATCTCGAAGATGGCGTGGGCGTTCACGGATCGCATCCTGACGGCCGGCACCGATCTTTGCCTGGTGATGAATGCTTCGGTGAATGCGTATCGCCGGCTTGATCCTCACTTCGAGGCTCCGAACCAGATCAAGGCTTCGGCTACGGATCGTGGGTCGATGGTTCGTATTCCGATCGGTAACGAGAAGTCTTCGCGCGTCGAGGTTCGGTCGGTTGGGCCGGATGCGAACCCCTACATGGTGCTGTACGCGATCTTCAAGACCGGGCTGCAGGGTGAGACGGCGAAGATCAAGAACCTGCGTCAGGCGGATCGGTATCTGCCCGACAACGTGTACACGGCGATTGACGACTTCCGGAAGGCGCCGTGGACTTCTTCGCTTTTTGGAGACGATGTGAAGGGGCGGTATGCGGACCTAAAGCAGGCTTCCGCGGATCGTTGTCCGCGTCTGCTGGGAACGATCGTGAAGGCGCCTGAGGTGCAGTTCCACCATGATGTTTACAACCAGCTGCTCTGGGGCAAGTTCTAAGGGCAGAGAGTAGAGCTTAGGGAATAGAAAGCTGGGGTTCAGACTTGCGTCTGAGCCCCTTTGCTTTTGTGAGGAGAGATGATGGCGGACCAGGCGGGGCGGAAGGCGGCGCGGCATGTGCTGCGGGCGTTGATACAGGGGGAGGATCCGGCTACGGGGAAGGCGCTTGAGCCGGGAAGCGTTGTGCATCGGCTGGAGGTGATGCGGGCGTTGGCTCTGGCGCTTGAGGCGCTGACGGAGGTTCAAGGCGGCGGCCGGACGGAGGAGGTGAAGGAGCAGAGGAAAGGGGCCAAAAAGGGACCGGATCGGGCGGGGCAGGGGTGGAGCCGGGCCGAGGATGATGAGTTGCGGCGGTTGTTTGGACAGCGTCGGCAGATTGCGGATCTTGCGGTGCAGCTTGGGCGGACTACGGGGGCGATTGCGGCGAGGCTGGTGAGGCTTGGGCTTGTGAATGAGCGGAGTGAGGCGCGGGGATTGCTGGGTGGGGAGGCGAAGGGGTGAGGTTCTTCGGCTCGACTGAGCTTCGCTAAGGATCACAGGGAAGCAACAGCAACGGCAGACGCAGATTCCCTTCGGGAATGACAAGCAAAAGGGCAAAGGCAAGAACAAGGGCAGACACGCAGGTCCTTCGATTTCCCTGCGCTTCGCTCAGGATGACAAGTTGATGGCGGCAAGCCGATGGCATTGATGGTGGCACCACGGAGTTGCTGTGTTGTGCGGTGATCGGTCGTTGCGTGATTCTTGTTGCTTCCGGAACGTATGATTGTTGACGCGGGCCTAGGCCGGTATTTTTAGGGTTTTGGAGAGAGTATGCGGAAGAAGGTCACGATCGTTGGGGCGGGTAATGTTGGGGCTACAGCAGCGCATTGGATTGCGGCCAAGGAGCTTGCGGATGTGGTGCTGATCGATGTGGTCGAAGGCGTGCCGCAGGGTAAGGCGCTCGATCTGCTGCAGGCGATGCCGATCGAGAAACGGGATTGTACGATCCTCGGCACCAATGACTATGCGGATACGGCTGGGTCGGATGTGGTGGTGATTACCGCGGGGATTCCGCGTAAGCCGGGTATGAGCCGCGACGACCTGTTGATGACGAACTTCAAGATCATGTCGGATGTTGTTGGTAAGGTGGTCGCACAGTCGCCGGATACCATCATCATCGTGGTTTCGAATCCGCTGGATGCGATGGCGCAGGCCGCGTTCAAGGCTGCGGGTTTTCCGCGTGAGCGCGTGATCGGGATGGCTGGTGTGCTGGATTCGGCGCGGTTCCGGACGTTTATCGCGGAGGAGTTGCAGGTTTCCGTTGAGAACGTGACGGCCTTTGTGCTGGGCGGGCATGGGGACACGATGGTCCCGCTCTCGCGCTACTCGACGATGGCGGGAATTCCGATTACGGAGCTGATTGCTCCGGAGCGCTTGAAGGAGCTGGAGACGCGCACGGCGAATGGCGGAGCGGAGATTGTGAAGCACCTGAAGACGGGGTCGGCTTACTATGCGCCTTCGGCTGCGGCTGTCGAGATGGTCGAGGCGATTCTGAAGGATAAGAAGAAGATCCTGCCTTGCGCGGCTTATCTGCAGGGCGAGTATGGGATCTCGGGGCTGTATGTCGGGGTGCCTTGCAAGCTTGGATCGAAGGGGCTGGAGAAGATTATCGAGATCAAGCTTACGGCGGAGGAGCAGGCTGCGCTGCAGAAGTCGGCTGACTCGGTGAAGGAGCTTTGCACGGTGATTGGGGTGGCTTAGCGGCTTCTCCCTAAACTCACTCTGCGGAAAGGCCCACTCACTGAGTGGGCCTTTTCTCAAGACATAAATTGGTGGCCGCGGTCTTCCCACAAGCCTATGAGGGACAAGACATAGGTGGAATTGCGAGTCTTCATAGTGGTCCTTGAAACAGCTCCTTTGCGACCTCGCAATTCTTTCAGGTTTGCAACAACCTCTGTCCAGTCCGCGTCCTTGACCGTCCTTGGATTCCCCTTATTGTTCCTGATCCTGAGATTGCCCTTTTCCTTGGAAAGAACGGTGAAGCTTTTCGTGAGCAGAGACCCCTCGATAGATCGGTGCCGTATGGTTTGACCAACAGCAACAACGTCTTGAGCTTGCAAAAAGTTCATGCCAACCTCCTATTGAGAAGATTGGCATGAACGTAGCGTAGAAACAAGGTACAAGTCCAAGAATTAAGGATATGTCATCTCGTGTGTTTTTTATGCGACGCGTTCGATGGTGACCGATTCGAGGACCACGGGGGTCTTGGGGCGGTCCATGTGGTCCTTGGAGACCTTGGAGATCTTCTCGACGACGTCGTAACCTTCGACGACTTCACCGAAGATGGTGTGCTTGCCGGTGAGCCAGCTGGTGTCGGCGACGGTGATGAAGAACTGGCTGCCGTTGGTGTTGGGGCCGGCGTTGGCCATGGCGAGCTTGCCCTTCTGCTGGAAGCCGTGCTTCGAGCCCTTGGTCTCGTCGGCGAATTTATAGCCGGGGCCGCCCATGCCGGTGCCTTCGGGATCGCCGCCCTGAATCATGAACTGGGGAATCACGCGATGGAAGACGGTTCCGTCGTAGAGCTTGGCGCCCTTCTTGCTGCGGCTGTTCCACTCCTTGGTTCCTTCGGCGAGCCCGATGAAGTTGGCGACGGTCTCGGGAGCGTCCTGCTCGAAGAGCTCGCAGACGACGGTTCCTTCAGACGTTTTGAATGTGGCGTAGGTGCCGGGCTTGGTTGGCATTGTGGTGTTCTCCTTGCGGGTTGAGAGGAAACGGGAATCTGCGGTTCAGACGCGAAGACTCAGGAAGCTACAAGAGATTGGATGTGGGGAGGCGTCGGGCTGCTGCCTAAGAATCAGTGAGGTACCGTGGGAGGCAGGGCCGGGGTCGCCGGTGCGGCGGGTGCCGGGGGTAGAGGCTGGCCCTCGGGCACGATGGTGACGTGGGTGATGAGGATGGGGGTGCGGGGCTTGTCGTTGGCGTCGCGGTCCACGTGGGTGATGGAGGTGACGATGGCGACGGAGGCGGGGTCGCACTGACCGAAGATGGTGTGTTTGCCGTTGAGGTGAGGGGTGGGGACCTCGGTGACGAAGAACTGGCTGCCGTTGGTGCCCTGGCCGGTGGGTCCGGGGCCGGAGTTGGCCATGGCGAGGCGGCCGGGGACGTCGAAGAGGATGCCGGGGTCGGTCTCGTCCTGGAAGAAGTAGCCGGGGTCGCCGGTGCCGTCACCCTTCGGGTCGCCGCCCTGGATCATGAAGTCGGGGATGACGCGGTGGAAGGTGGTTCCGTCGTAGAAGCGGGTGCGGTGCTTCTTTTCGTTTTCGTCGACCCATTCCTTCGTGCCGGTGGCGAGGCCGACGAAGTTGGCCGTGGCGATGGGAGCTTCCTTGCTGAAGAAACGGCAGGTGAGGCGGCCCATGGTGGTGTCGATGACGGCAGTGGGACCTGTGGGCACGGCGGGGGCTACGAGGTGAGCGACGGCGCTGGGGGAGTCGGGGAGATCGTTTGCGGGGGGCGGGGTTTGCTGCTGGGGTGTGTCGGGGGTCGTCTGGGCGAAGGTGGGGATGGCGCAGGTGACGGCGAGTGCAGTGAGCAGGCGGAGCGAAGTCGAGATGTTCAACAGCATGGTCCTCGTGGCTGTTTTCAGGGTACTCCGTTGGGGTTGGGACGGCAACGCAGTGTTGTCTTGGCGGGCAGAGAAGTTCGCGAGGAATGACAAAGGTTTGACATGCCCGGACGCGGGTGCGGCATCCAATCGAGCTGGAGGAATTGCGATGGCTACGTTTGCTCTTTGGGTGATGTTGGAAGCTAAGGCTGGTAAGGAAGCGGAGGTGGCTGCGTTCTTGAAGTCGGCGGTGCCGCTAGTGGAGGCGGAGCCGGGAACGGTTGCGTGGTATGCGCTTGATCTTGGCGAGGGACGGTTCGGGATCTTTGACACGTTCGACGATGAAGATGGGCGTGAGGCGCACCTGAGCGGGGAGGTGGCCAAGGCGCTGCTCGGGAAGGCGGATGAGTTGTTGAGCAAGCCGCCGTTCATCAACAAGGTGGGGATTCTGGCGGAAAAGTAGGGATCAGGATGCGGCGAATTGGATGTCGCGGAAGACTCTCATGAGGTTGCCGCCGAGGAGCTTGTGCATGTCCTCGGCGGAGCAGCCCCGGGCCATGAGGGCGGCGGTGAATTTGGGTAGGTCGGCGGCGGTGTCGATGCCGTCGGGCGGCTGGGGGATGCCGTCGAAGTCGGTGCCTATGCCGACGTGGTCGATGCCAGCTACGTCGATCATGTGCATGAAGTGGTCGATGAGGGAGTCGAAGGGGGCGCGGCCTATGCGGGCGGCGAAGTCGCGGTCGAGTTTGTTCGAGGCGTGGAAGGGGACCGGAGTGCCTTCGTATTGCTTCTCGAGGATGGCGTGGGCGGCGACGCGCTCCTCGCGCTGGGCGTTCCAGGCCTGACGCCAGTTCTCGTCGATGAAGGCTGGGAAGAAGTTGACCATGGCTACGCCGTTGGCGGTGGCGAGGGCGCGGAGCATCTCGTCGGTGAGGTTGCGGGGGGCTTGCGTCAGGACGCGGGAGGAGGAGTGGGAGGCGATGATCGGGGCGCGGGTGGTGCGAAGGACGTCCCAGAAGGTGGCGTCGGAGACGTGGGAGACGTCGATGATGATGCCGAGGCGGTTCATCTCGGCGATGACTTCGCGACCGAAGGGGGTGAGGCCGCCGTGGTGGGGGATGGCGGGGTCGTCGATGTCGCCGGAGGAGTCAGCCCACTCGTTGGAGTTGGACCAGGTGAGGGTCATGCAACGCACGCCAAGACGATGGAAGAGGCGGAGCAGGCCGAGGTCGTTCTCGATGGCGTGACCGCCTTCGATGGCGATGACGGCGGCGAAGCGGTTGGCGGCTTTGGCGGTGAGGATGTCGTCGGGGGTGAGGCAGAGTTGGAGGTCGTTGGGGTGGAGACGTATCTGTTCGAGGAGTCCGTCGAGGAGGGAAAAGGCGCGGTGGGCGAAGCGTCCGGGCCACTGGTCGGGGTCGACCCATAGGGCGAAGATCTCGCCGGCGAGACCTCCGGCGCGGGCGGTGTCGAGGGAGAGTTGGCCAGTGCCGACCCCATCGGTGAAGGACCAGTTCTCGTCTACGAAGCGCTGGGGGGTGTCGGCGTGGCAGTCGAGAACGAGAGCGGAGCGGTGGACTTCTTCGGGGGTCGGGCTGGTCACGAGGGAGGCTTTCTCGTCCCTCCGTGGGAGCGGAGGGGCTTGGAAAATTGTAGCAAGCGGAGATGCTATGACTCGTGACGGTATTATGGAGGCATCATGAAGCCTGTTGCTGGACTCCTCTTCCTTGCTGCTTCTTCCGCCTTCGCCCAGACGCCTGCTGCCAAGCCGGCTGTCTCTCATCATTCGACTGCTGCCAAGGCTTCGACGCCGGCGCTTGTGACGAATCCTCCGGGTGCTCCCAAGGTTGTGGGGCTTCCGAAGACACTTTATTCGCTGCGGTATATCGACACGGTGATCGGTAAGGGCGATCTTGCGGTTCCGAGGAAGTTTTATACGGTTCATTACACGGGATGGCTTGCGGATGGAACGAAGTTCGACTCGTCCGTCGACCGCAACCAGCCGTTCACGTTTCCCTATGGCGCGCACCGGGTGATTCCAGGGTGGGATACGGGCTTTGAGGGTATGCGTATTGGGGGGAAGCGGCGGTTGTTCGTGCCTTATCAGCTTGCGTATGGGGAGCAGTCGGTTGGGAAGATTCCTTCGAAGTCGAATCTGATCTTTGATGTGGAGTTGCTTGGGATGTCGGATGCCCCTCCGCCACCTCCTCCTGCTCCGGCGAGGCCGGCGGAACCGGACGAAAAGCCTGCCGAGCCTGCAACGAGTGCGCCGAAAGGGGACGCTCCGGCATCTACTGCTCCAGCGCAGCCGTCTTCGCCTTCGGATGCTCCGAAGCCAGCGACGCCGCCACCTACACCGCAGTAGAGCGTCTGTTTGTTGAAAGGCTTGATCTTGATTCCTGAACGGCTGCGGCCCCTTGTCCCTTACCTGAAGCGCTACTGGAAGCATCTTGCCTGGGGCGGGGTCGCGGTCGTTCTGTACAACACGATCAAGGTATTGCTGCCGCTTGTGATCGGTCATGCGATCGACGACATGCAGCATGGGATGACCGAATCGAAGGTGATGCACCACGCACTTCGGCTGATCGTGGTTGCGGTGCTTTCGGCGGTGTTTCTTTACATCACACGGCAGGTCATTATCGGGGCTTCGCGGGAGATCGAGTTCGATCTGCGGAATGACCTGTTCGCGAATCTTGAGCGGCAGCCGGCCAGTTTTTATCATGCGCACCGGACGGGCGACATCATGGCCCGGACGACGAACGACCTGAACGCGGTGCGGCAGTTGCTTGGACCGGCGATCATGTACAGCGCGAACACGCTGGTGTTTACGGCGGCGGCGCTGCCGTTCATGTACCGGATCAGCCCACGGCTTACGTTGTTCGCGGTGGTGCCGCTGCCGATCGCTTCGGTGATCGTCCAGTACTTCGGGGCGCGGATTCATACGCGGTTCGAGCGGATCCAGGCGATGTTCTCGGAGATCTCGGCGAAGGCGCAGGAAAACTTCTCCGGGGCTCGGCTGATTCGGGCATTCGCGCAGGAAGAGGCGGAGATCGCGAAGTTCGAGACGGCGAACCTCGAGTACATCAAGAGGAGCCTGTACCTGGTTCGGCTGATGGCGATGCTCTGGCCGACGCTTGAGTTTGTGCTCGGGCTGTCGTTGATGATTACGCTGCTGGTGGGTGGGCACGAGGTGATCGCGCACCATATATCGGTGGGGCAGTTCACGTCGTTCAACGTGTACATGGTGCAGTTGACGTGGCCGATGATCGCGATTGGATGGGTTGTCAACCTGTTTCAGCGAGGGACGGCTTCGGTGGTGCGGATCGACGAGCTGCTGAAGCAGGTTCCGGCGATCCAGGATGATCCTTTACTCGTGAAAGTGAAGGAGGCGATTGCTGGCGAGATCGAGCTGCGCGGGTTGACGTTTGCCTATGGCAACGGACCGGCGGTGCTGAAAGAGATCGACCTGAAGATTCCGGCTGGGAGCAGCCTTGCGGTGGTTGGGCCTACGGGGTCGGGCAAGTCGACGCTGGTTGGGTTGATTGCTCGTCTGCACGATGCGAAGGCGGGGATGGTGCTGATCGACGGAGCGCCGATTCGCGAGTACTCCCTCGAGGCGTTACGGAAGAGCATTGGATTCGTGCCGCAGGAGACGTTTTTGTTTTCGACGACGATCCGGCAGAATATTGCGTTCGGGGCGGCGGATGCTTCGGATGAGCGGGTGCAGGACGCGGCGACCGTCGCGCATATACGGACGGAGATCCTGGAGTTCCCGAAGGGGTTCGATACGGTGGTGGGGGAGCGTGGGTTGACGCTTTCTGGGGGGCAGAAACAGAGGACTTCGATCGCGCGGGCGGTGCTGCGGGATCCGAGTATCTTGATTCTCGATGATGCGCTGGCGAGCGTGGATACTTACACGGAAGAGCAGATCCTGGGCGGGTTGAAGAGGGTGATGCAGGGGAGGACTACGGTGCTGATCTCGCACCGGGTGTCGACGGCCCGGAATGCGGATCAGATTGCTGTGCTTGCGGATGGGCGGATCGTGGAGCTGGGGACACACGATGAGTTGATCGCGCGGAACGGGTACTATACGGAGCTATTCGAGAAGCAGATGCTCGAGGAAGAACTGGCGGTTACGGGGTAGGTCGTCCTGATGACGGCGTGGAACGGGATACGCGAGGACAAACGCAGGTTCCCTTCGGGAATGACAACCAAAGAAGCTAAGGCGGGCCGGATCGGGTGCGCTCGTTTTCTAGGCCGACCAGGTGGTGGTGGCGGGTTCGAGTTCTTCGTGAGCGGTGATGCTTGAGGGCAGGTAGCGTTCTTCGCGGGTGCGGAGTTCGCGGGGGAGGACGCGGCAGGCTTCGGGGTCGCGGGAGGCCAGCTGCCAGGCATCGCGGACGTGGCGAACACAGTCGATGACTTCGAGGAGTTTTTCCTTCGATTCGGCGTGCGAGGCTTCGAGAGTCATGGTGAACATGGCGGCGTAGAAGTCAGAGAGAGCTGCGGCGGGGGCTCCTCCGATATCCAGGCGGAGGCGAGCCTGGAGGTACATGAAGATGTCGACGACTCGGCCGACCGCGAGGAGACGCTCGCGGCGGTCGTGGTCTTCAACGGCCTGGATGGCCCGGTAGAGGAAGCGCAGGGCGCCGTCGTAGGCGGCGAGAATGAGCTCAATGCCAGTGGCTCCGACGAGCGCCTTCTGCTGGTAGCTGCTTCCGTTCATGGTTGGCCTCAGGTTTAGCCGTTCTGGTTGTTGTAGCCAGTGACGGCGCTGTAGATCTCGTTGATTTCGTTGAGCTGCGATGGGATGGACTGTAGGATCTGGTTGGCCGTGTTGAGCTCGTTGGTGAGCGAGATCTTCTGGGTGGCGAGAACAGCATCTTCCTTGGTGATGCTGGCGTTGAGGCTGGCCTCTTCCGAGGTGTTTTGCTGCTGGGCGAGGTAGACGAGGCCGTCCGGGGCCTGGGTGCCAAGGTTGTTGAGCGCGGAGGAGACAGTCTGGCCGAAGCTGCCGCTGTTCTGAAGGAAGCCGGCGACATCGGAGTAGCTGGTGTTGAGCGTGGTGTCGAGGGTGGCGTTGTTAAGGGTGAGGGTGCCATCGTTGTTCACCGAGAGGCCAAGCTGGGCGATGCTGGTGATGCTTCCGCTGCCTCCCCCGCCGGAGAGCGCGGACTGGAGCTGGCTCTGGACGGTGGCGAGAGTGGGGCTGCCGTAGAGGGGCTCGGCTGCGCCGGTGGCGTCGTTTCCTTCCTGGCCGTTGATGTCCTTGATGACGGCGTTGTAGGCGGTGACGAAGGAAGAGACGGCGGATTCCACGGAGGAGTTGTCGTTGGCGATGGCGATCTGGCTGGAGCCGGTGGCGAGGGCCTGAAAGGTGACGCCGGGGATGGCTCCGGTGATGGTGTTGGTGGCGCTGGAGATGTTGACCCCGTCGACGGTGAGGCTTGCGTTGACGCCGGTCTGGCCGGCGTTGAGGTCGAGCGTCGCCGGTGTGGTGTTCGAGGTTGTGGTGTAGGTGAGGGAACCTGAGATGCCGGAGATGAGGGACTGTCCAGCGGAGCCGCCGGTGCTGCTGACGAGTGAGAGGCGGGAGCCGGTGGAGTCGGTAATGACGCTGGCATTAACGCCGAGATCCGCCGCGTTGATGGAGGCGGCGAGGCTGGCGAGGGTGTTGTTGGAGCTGCCGATGGTGATGGTGGTTCCCGCGATGGTGATGGATCCACTGAGGACGGCGCTCGAGTCGGTGACGAGGTCGGAGTATTCACTGGCGGTGGTGGCGAGGGAGTTGACGACGACGGTGTGGCTACCGGCGGTGGCGGTGGCGTCGGCGCTGGCGAGAGCGACGACGTTGGTGTTGGAACTCGATCCCTGCTTGCTGGCGAGGACGCCGGTGATATCGGTGAGGGATTGAATGCTGGTGGTGAGGGTCGAGAGATCGGTCCCGAGCGTGGTGAGGACCGTGTCCTGTGCCTGAAGCGTGGCGAGCTGGTTCTTCCACGGCGTCTCGATGGCGCCCTGGATGGCCAGGATGGAAGAGACGGTGGTGCTGACGTCGAAACCTGTTCCGCTGGTGGCAGATCCGAAGTTGAGTCCAACTGTTGCCATGATCTGATCCTCGATACGCTGCTCCCGGGTGTGGGACGATGCAGACGAAGGGCCGGGCTGATGACCGGTTTGATAAGAGGCTTTTTATCCGCAAATGAAAAGACGGACGGGCCATGACGGCCCGTCCGTGGTTGGAGGCGATCCTTACTGAACGAGCTTGAGGATCTCCTGTTGGACAGCATTCGCCTGGGCGAGCGCGGCGATACCGGTCTGGCTGAGCACCTGAAGGTTGGCGAGCTGACTGGTGGCCTGGCCGTAGTTGGTGGCGGTGACGGCGCTGTAGGCCGACTGGAGGTTGACCTCCTCGGTGCTGGCGACGTTTCCGGCAGCGGTGAGCTGGTTGACGGTTGCGCCAATCGTTCCGCGCTGGTTGGAGATGTCGCCGATCGCATCGGTGATCTTGATGAGCGCGGCGGCAGCGGAACTTTGCGACGTGAGGACCGAGGAGCTGAGGTCGATGCCAGCACCGCCTCCTGTCGCGGTTCCGACGCTCGCGGTGGTGAGAACGCCGGTCTTGGCCGCGATGGTGGTCAGGCCAGCGGCTGAGCCGTCGGTTACGACGATGTTGGTGGTGGCGGCGGTGAGGACGTTGATGCTGTTGAAGTTGGCACCGCTGCCGATGTTCCCGATCTCAGCGAGGATGTTCTGGAACTCGGCGTCGGCATCGGCGGACTGGGCGGTGGTGAGGGTTCCGGTCGAGGCTTCGGTGGCCAGCGTGGTGGCGCGGTTGAGGAGGCTGGTGACCTGCGAGAGCGCGCCATCGGCGGTCTGCAGGAGGCTGACACCCTGGCTGGCGTTCTGGACGGATTGCGTAAGGGCAGCCTGATTTGCGGCCAGACCGCTGGCGATGGAGAGACCGGCGGCATCGTCGGAGCCGGTGTTGATGCGCGAACCGGAGGAGAGCTGCTGGAGGACGGTCTGGAGACTCGCCTGAGTCTGGTTAAGGTTGTTTTGTGCGTAGGTGGCGGCAACGTTTGAAAGGACGCCCAATGACATTGTGATCTCTCCTGGATTCTGAGGCTCGGTTGGTGCTGCGTGAAAGCGGGGACGCCTGTTCCCGATACGTGGTTTAGGCACGAAGCGTTTCGATGTCAGGACGCTTGTGCCTTCAAGATGCGGAAGGCTCCGCGTTCCCAGACCTCATCGGCCCTGTGGTGGAAACCATGAGGGAAATGGACCGATTGGAGAAGGGAATGGCGATTGTGGAGATGACGGCCGATTCGCTATTGACGGGGAAGGGGATGCCGATGAAGCGAGGGAAGGGATGACCTGCGCATGATCGAACTGACACGGTTGAATGGGAGTCTGCTGGCGGTGAACTGCGACCTGATCCGGTATGCGGAGTCTGCTCCGGACACGCTGTTGACCTTGATCACGGGCGAGAAGCTGGTTGTGCTGGAGCCATGCGATGTGGTGGCGCGGAAGGTGCTCGAGTACAGGGCGAAGGTACTGCGCGCGGCGTGGCCGGATGCGGCAGGAGCGCTGATTGCGCGGCACGCGTGGGACGTCAACAATATTGTGCGCGCGGCGAACGAAGACGAGTAACGGCAGGGCAGCCTGGGAGGGCTTGACGTCATGGATATCGCCAGCTTCGGTGGATTAGCGCTCGCAATCGCGGGCATTCTCGCCGGCATGATGATCGAAGGTGGAAGCATCGGGCAGATTACGCAGCCTACGGCGGCGATGATCGTGGTGGGTGGGACGGCGGGTGCGGTGATGCTGCAGTTTCCGATGTTCATCTTTATCGCGGCGCTGAAGCAGGGTGCGAAGGTGTTCTTCGCCGGAGGAGCGGATGGCGAGGCGATTGTGACCCAGCTTGTGGAGTTTGCGAATAAGGCGAGGAAGAGCGGCATCGTCTCTCTGGACGCTGACCTTGGCACGGTGTCCGATCCTTTTCTGAAGCAGGCATTGATGCTCGCGGTGGATGGCACGGAGCCGAGCGAGGTGCGCAAGATCATGCAACTCGAGCTGGATAACAAGTCGGAAATCGAGGAGAAGATTCCGGCGGTGTTCGAGGCCGCTGGTGGATATTCGCCGACGGTCGGGATCATCGGGGCGGTGCTTGGGTTGATCCAGGTGATGCAGCATCTCGACAACATTGACGAGGTGGGCCGAGGGATTGCGACGGCGTTCGTGGCGACGATTTATGGCGTGGCGATGGCGAACCTGATCTGCCTTCCTGCCGCAGGGAAGCTGAAGTTTCGGCACCGCGAGGAGACGATGATCAAAGAGATGATGCTTGAGGGCGTCGTGTCGATCCTCGAGGGGATGAATCCCCGCATGATTGAGACCAAGCTGAGGACCTACCTGTTCGAACACAAGCCGGCCCCGGCGACGGGCAAGGTGGCGGAGGCGACTGCATGAGCAAGAAGAAGCATCCTGAGCACGTAAACCATGAGCGATGGCTGGTTTCCTATGCGGACTTTATTACGCTTCTGTTCGCGTTCTTCGTGGTGCTGTTTGCTTCGGGGCAATCGGACAAGAGGAAGCAGGTGGAGTTGTCGCGGGCGATGCAGACGGCGTTCACGCAGATGGGGATCTTCGATCGGAAGTCGATACAGCCTTCGATCTCGGATTCGTCCGGTGGGAATGACCTGGACAAGCCGACTCCGCTTGGATCTCCCATGCCGACCGAGGAGCAGGTACAGATTGCGGCGAAGGCTGCCATCGATCAGGAGAAGAGGCTGAGAGAGGCTTTATCGGCGAAGGCGCTGACAGGGAATATGCCGGACCAGAGTGTGTTGTTGAAGAGCACCGCGGAGGGTCTGGTGATTTCGCTGCGGGAGGCGGGGTTCTTTGGTTCGGGGTCGGCGGAGGTGCGTGAGGAGTCGATGCCTTTGCTGTTTCAGCTTGCAGCGTCGATGCCGGAGGGGGCGGTGCGTGTGGAAGGGCACACGGATAACGTGCCGATCCACACTTCGCAGTTTCCGAGTAACTGGGAGTTATCGGGAGCGCGAGCCGCAGCGATTGCGCGGGTGCTGCTGGAGCATGGGCATGTGAAGCCCGCGGAGATGGCTACTGAAGGGCTGGCGGAGTTTCATCCGGTGGCTTCGAACGGTGCTGAGGCTGGGCGGGCTCTGAACCGGCGCGTCGATGTGATTGTGTTGCGTCGGCCGATCGTCGCGAAAGAAGCTTCTATTTCTGCTGCACCGGCTGAAGGCCCGAAGATGGAGAACACGAAGATGGAGAACACGAAGGTGGAGAGCCCGAAGGTAAAGCTTCCTTGAGAGATCATTGCGCTTCGATGCCCAGGATCTTTACGATGACGCGCTTCGAGCGTTGACCGTCGAACTCGGCGTAGAAGATGCGCTGCCAGCGGCCGAGGTCGAGGCGACCTTTTGTGATTGGCAGGGTGGTTTCGTGGTGGAGCAGCAGGGCCTTGAGGTGGGCGTCGGCGTTGTCTTCGCCGGTGCGGTGGTGCTTATAGCCGGGCCAGGCGGGGGCGAGCTTTTCGAGCCAGGTGCTGATGTCTTCGATGAGGCCGTCTTCGTGATCGTTGACGTAGATGGCTGCGGTGATGTGCATGGGCGAGACGAAGCAGAGGCCGTCGTCGATGCCGGAGCGGCGGACGATCTGCTCGACTTCCGGGGTGATGTGGACCATCTCGTAGCGATCCTTCGTGTTGAAGGTGAGGTATTCGGTGTGGGCTTTCATCTGGGCCATGGGCTCTCCTGAGGGTGTGATGCTGGGTGGGGCTCAGACTTATACTGACAGGATGCCGGATGTGTCCGCGGATGTGCTGTTCCATGAAGGGCTCGACTGCATGGCGGCGGGGGATCTCGATGGGGCGATCGTTCGTTTGCGGGAGGCGTTAGGGGCGGAGCCCGGGCATCGGGATGCGACGCATGGGTTGATACGAGCTCTGGACCAGGCGGGGCGCGGGGATGAGGCGCTTGGGGTGGTTCAGGCATTGATTGCAGCGGAGCCTGAGGATGTGCTGGCGCGGACTAGCTTGTCCATGATCTACCAGAGGATGGGGATGGTGCCGGAGGCGGAGAAGGCGGCGCTCGAGGCGAAGCTGTTGGACTGGAAGAGGCAGCTAAAGGATGGTGGGGATGAGTGATGTGCGGCTTTATGTGGCTACTTCGAATGCGGGCAAGATGCGGGATTTTGTTGCGGGGTCGGGTGGGCGGGTGAGGCTTGAGCCGTTGCCGGGGCTGAAGGATGTGGCGGCTCCGGCGGAGGACGAGGAGACGTTTGAGGGGAACGCGGGGGTGAAGGCGAGGTACTACTCGCTGATGGCGCCGGGGGAGATGGTGATTGCGGATGACTCGGGGCTGGAGGTGGATGCGCTGGGCGGGGCGCCGGGGGTGAGGTCGGCGCGGTACGCCGAGGATATGGGGTTCGCGGGGCCGGCGGGGGCTTCGGTGGATGAGCGGAATAATTTTTGCCTGCTGGAGGCTCTGGCTGGAGTGACGGAGCGTGCGGGAAGGTATCGGTGCGCGCTGGCGGCGGCAAAGGATGGGGTGGTGCTTTGGGGGGCCTCGGGGAGCCTTGAGGGGAGCTTGTTGGACTTGGCGCGTGGGTTGGGTGGGTTTGGGTACGATCCGTATTTTTATGTGGGGGAGTTAGGGAAGACGATGGCGGAGATGGGGGCGGAGGAGAGGCTCGCGTTAAGCCATCGGGGGAAGGCGCTCACGGCTTTGCTGGATGCGATGGGGATGTAGGGATTTGTGTGGTGTGCGGATTTTCGCACAGGATCGCCGGTAATCGAACGGATTGCGGGTGTTCGCCTTGACTCTCGTTCTGGGCGGGCGGAATAATCCCTATTGCCGCGCCGATTCTGGTGCGTTTGTCACGACCACGTTTTGAGATAAACAGGAGCTTGCCCCATGGCCGCTGCCGCCCCTCCCGCACCCCCTGCTTCCGCTCCGCTACACGGAGTGCAACCGCTTCGTGCGGGGCAGGGTCACTCGTTCCTGTGGCGGAAGCTGCATTCGCTTTCGGGGATCGTGCCGATCGGGGCGTTCCTGGTGGAGCATATCGTCTCGAACTTCGAGACGATGAATGGGCCCCTGGCTTATGCGCAGCAGGTGAAGTTCCTGAACGCGCTGCCGCTGGTGCGGGTGCTGGAGTGGGGTCTGATCTTTATCCCGCTGGCGTTTCATGCGCTGTATGGGGTTTGGATTGCGTTTCGCGGGCGGGTGAACGTGAACGTTTATCCGTGGGCGGGGAACTATGCCTACATTGCGCAGAGGGTGACGGGGCTGATTGCGTTCGTCTACATCATTCAGCATGTATGGCGGCAGAGGTTCTCGGGCGTAAGCCTGCCGGAGAACCCGGCGATGGCGTTCCACAAGGTGCAGGTGGAGTTATCGAATCCGTGGATGCTGGCGATCTATGTGATCGCGATGGTGGCGACCTGCTGGCACTTCGCTTACGGGATCTGGTTGTTCGCGGCGAAGTGGGGCATCACCCCGGGTGAGCGGGCGCGGAAGCGTTCGGGGTATGTGTGCGGGGCGTTTGGCGCGGCGCTTTGTGTGATGGGGCTGATGAGCATCTGGGCGGTGGCGTTCAATCCGGCTTATAAAGATGCTCCGATTCCTTATATGCCATCGCAGCCTGCGGGTGTGGTTGAGCCTGCTCCGGCGAGCGTGGTGCCGGGCACTACGAATCCGCAGCAGCCTGGGAATGTTCAGTAGTGCATTGGCGCACTAGAGTTCGATAGAAAGAGACGAGATATGGCGGCAGGTCCACGGATTATCGTTGTTGGCGGCGGGCTCGCGGGGCTCGCGGCTGTGATCAAGATCGCCGAGGCTGGTGGGACGGTTGATTTGTTTTCGATCGTGCCGGTGAAGCGGTCGCACTCGGTGTGCGCTCAGGGCGGAATCAATGCGGCGAAGGATCTGAAGGGCGAGGGAGACAGCGTCCTGAAGCACTTCGATGACACGATCTATGGCGGAGATTTCCTTGCCAACCAGACGCCGGTGAAGCAGATGACGGCGCAGGGTCCGGCGATCATCGATCTGCTGGATCGCATGGGTGTGCCGTTCAATCGCACGCCGGAAGGACTGCTGGATTTTCGGCGGTTCGGTGGGACGCTCTACCAGCGGACGGCGTTTGCTGGCGCTACAACCGGGCAGCAGCTTTTGTATGCGCTGGATGAGCAGGTTCGCCGATATGAGGCTGAGGGTAAGGTAACGAAGTACGAGGGCTGGGAGTTTCTTTCGGCTGTGCTGGACTCGAAGGGCGCATGCCGTGGGATCGCCGCGATGGATCTGCGGTCGATGGAGACGAAGACGTTTCCTGCGGACGCGATCATCGTTTGCACCGGTGGGAACGGGGCTATTTTCGGTAAGTCGACTAACTCGGTGGTGTGTACCGGGTCGGCTCAGTCGGCGCTATACCAGCAGGGTGCTTTCTATGCGAATGGAGAGTTCATCCAGGTGCATCCTACTGCCATTCCTGGGGAAGACAAGCTGAGGTTGATGTCGGAGTCGGCGCGTGGCGAGGGTGGGCGCGTCTGGGTTCCGAAGGATAAGAACGATAAGAGGCTGGCGCGGTCGATTCCTGAGGGAGAGCGCTGGTACTTCCTCGAAGAGTGGTATCCAAAGTACGGGAACCTTGTGCCGCGCGATGTGGCTACACGCGCGATCTTCAAGGTGGTGTATGAGCATGGGATGGGGATCGATGGGCAGCCGATGGTGTATCTCGACCTGACCCATCTGCCTGCGGCGCGGTTGAATAAGCTGGAAGGCATTCTCGAGATCTACGAGAAGTTCGTTGGGGATAACCCGCGCGAAGTGCCGATGAAGATCTTCCCCGGCATGCACTACACGATGGGCGGGCTATGGGTGGACTTCAACCAGCAGACGAATGTTCCGGGCGTGTTTGCGGCGGGTGAGGCGGATTACTCGATCCATGGAGCGAATAGGCTTGGGGCTAACTCGCTGCTGTCGTGTATCTATGGCGGATTTGTCGCGGGACCGAATGCGATGGCTTATGCGAAGGCATTGCCTGCGATGGAAGGCGATGGCGGGCATGCGGCGGAGTTACAGAGGCAGAAGGAAAAGAATGACGCCCTACTGAGCTCGACCGGGACAGAGAATCCGTTCAAGATATGGCGTGAGCTTGGGGAGACGATGACCAAGCATGCCACGATCATTCGGTATAACGCGGGGCTCGATGAGGCGGATGCGAAGATCGTCGAGTTACTGGCGCGGTATAAGAACATCAATCTTTCCGATAAGAGCCAGTGGGCGAATACGAGCTTTGCGTTCACGCGGCAGCTTTACAACATGTTGGAGCTTGGGCGCGTGATTGTGCAGGGAGCGCGGCTGCGGGATGAATCGCGCGGGGCGCATTACAAGCCTGATTTTCCGGAGCGCAATGACGAGAAGTTCCTCAAGACGACGAAGGCCGGGTTCAAGGATGGCGCGCCGGCGTTCGAGTTTGAAGAGGTCGATATCAGCCACATCACACCGCGGGCACGTAACTATGCGGCAACGGCATAAGGGGTAAGAGTTATGGCTACTGCGGGTCGCACGATCAAGGTTGAAATCAAGCGCCAGGCCACGCCGGACAGCGGGGCGGTGACGGAGAAGTTCGAGATTCCGTACCGGGCGAACATGAACATCACGTCGCTGCTTGGAGAGATTGCGCTGAACCCGACGACGACGGAGGGAAAAGCAACGACACCGGTTGCGTATGACTCGAACTGCCTGGAGGAGATCTGCGGGTCGTGCGCGATGCTGATCAACGGCAAGGCGCGGATGGCATGCTCGGCGCTTGTGGACAAGCTGGAGCAGCCGATCACTCTGGCTCCGTTGTCGAAGTTTCCGGTGGTGCGAGATCTTGCTGTGGACCGGTCGGTGCTGTTCGAGAATCTGAAAGCGGTGAAGGCGTGGGTTCCGGTGGATGGGACGTATGACCTTGGGTCAGGTCCGAGGCAGTTTCCGCAGTTGCAGGAAGAGCTTTATCCGCTGTCAAATTGCATCTCGTGCACGATCTGCATGGAGGTCTGCCCGCAGTTCAACGATGCTACGGGGTTCGTTGGGGCGGCTACGATTGCACAGGTGAAGCTCTTCAACAACAACCCTACGGGGAAGGTGCTGAAGGAAGAACGGCTTCGGGCGCTGGCGGGAGATGGCGGTGTGCAGGAGTGTGGATATGCGCAGAACTGCGTCCAGGCCTGCCCGAAGCAGTTGCCGTTGACGGAGGCGATCTCGGATGTGAGCCGGGATGTGATCGTGCAGCAGTTGAAGGACTTCTTTACTCATTAGAGAGTGGGTCAAAGGAGAAAGGGCGTGGCTCGATGGCCACGCCCTTGGTGTTTCCGGTTACAGATTACTTGGTGAAGAGGCCGCCGCTGTTGGAGCGGACTCCGCCTACGGTGTCGGACTTCTCGGAGTGGCTCTGAATTTTCGAAGCCTTGGACGCTGCGTCGTCAGCGAGATGGTCGATCTTCTGAGCGTCGGTTTCAAGACGGTTGGTGCTGTCATCGTGATTGATCTGTGGGTTGGTGCTCACATCAGTGCTCATGGGCTTACCTCACACAGTACGATGCGGGTGCGGAGGGTGGGGTTTCCCTGTGGGTGAACCCGTGGCGTGGGCGGGGGCATCGAAAGAGCATGGTACAGACGTTGAAGATCGAGAATATGCACTGCGGGGCTTGCGTGCGGCGGGTGACGATGGCGCTGAACAAGATTCCGGGGACAGAGGCGGAAGAGGTGCAGATCGGCGCGGCGCGGGTGAAGACGGAGGCTGCGCCGGAGGTGGTGCTTGCAGCGCTGGCGAAGGCGGGTTACCCGGCGCAGGCCGAATGAGCGCCATGGAACAGATCACGCTGCCTATTGGGGGGATGACGTGTGCTGCCTGCCAGCATCACGTGGAGGTGGCGCTGCGTGAGGTTCCTGGGGTTGGGTCGGCTGAGGTGAACCTGCTGGCGAACAAGGCCATGGTGACGTATGACCCGGCTGCGGTTCGTCTGGAGGCGCTGCTGGGGGCGGTGGCGGAGGCAGGATATGAGGCTTCGCTGCCTGCTGAAGATGCCGGCGAGGCGGTGAGTGAGGATCGGGAGCCTCATCTGAAGCTTCGGGCGGGGTTGGCGCTTGCGGCGGCCGTGGTGGCGATGGTGGTGTCGATGTCGCTGATGGGCGGCGGGGGTGCCTCGGCGGGTGTGGCTCGGTGGTTTCTGCTTGTGCTGACTGTGGCGGTGATGGGGTTTGTGAGTCCGCAGACATATTCGCGGGCTTGGTCGGCGGCGCGGTATGGGTCGACAAATATGAATACGCTGGTGGCGATCGGGACGCTGGCGGCGTTTGGGTATTCGCTGGCGGCGACGGCGTTTCCGGGGGCGTTCGAGCGGGTGGGGCTGGCTCCGGATGTTTACTTTGAGGCGGTGGTGTTCATCCTGGCGTTTCTTCTGCTGGGGTCGGTCCTGGATGCGCGTGCGCGACGGCGGGCTACGGATGCGCTGCGTGGGTTCGCGGGGCTGAGGCCGGAGACGGCTTTGCTGGTTCGGGACGGGGTGGAGCGGGAGGTTGGGCTGGCGGAGGTGCTGGCGGGGGATCTGGTTACGGTGAGGGCGGGAGACCGGGTTCCGGTGGATGGGGTTGTCATAGGCGGGCGATCGGCGGTGGATCAATCGCTGCTGACGGGCGAGTCGGTGCCGGTGATGAGGTCGGTGGGGGATGAGGTGATCGGGGGGACGATCAACCTGGATGGACCGCTGACGGTGAGGGCTACGAATGTTGGAGCAGCGGGGGTGCTGGCGCAGATGCAGAGGCTGCTGGAGCAGGCGCAGACGAGCCGGGCTCCTATGCAGAGGATGGCGGATCGGGCTTCGGCGGTGTTTGTGCCGGTGGTGCTTGGGCTCGCAGCGGCGACGTTCCTCGTATGGATGGGGGTGGGTGGGTTTGGAGTGAGGATGCTGCCGAGGGCGGTGTCGGCGGCGGTTGCGGTGCTGGTGATTGCTTGTCCGTGCGCGATGGGGCTGGCGGTACCGGCGGCGGTGACGGTGGCGATTGGGAGAGCGGCGCAGCGGGGGACGCTGATCAAGGGTGGGGAAGCGCTGGAGCGGCTGGCTCGAGTGGATGTGATTGGGCTGGATAAGACGGGGACGCTGACGGTGGGCGAACCGCGGATTGTTGGGGTGCGGTTTGCGGATGGGATCTCCGAGGCTGAGGGACAGCGGTTTCTGGAGATTGCGGCGGGGCTAGAGGCGCGGGTGAATCATCCGCTGGCTCGGGCAGTGGTGCGGTATGTGGGTGGATCGGTTGATATTGACGATGTTGCGGTAGAGCCGGGGATGGGTGTTTCGGGGAGCGTTGGTGGCTTGCGGGTTGTGTTGGGAAATGACGCCATGCTGGCGGAGGCTGGGGTTCGGGTGGCGGAGCCTGGTGCGCGAGCGACGTTGGTGCATCTGGCGGTTGATGGGAAGCATGTGTTGACCTTGCAGGCAGAGGATGTGGTCAGGGACTCGGCTGCGCTGGCGTTGGGAGAACTGCGGGGGCTTGGGGTTGCAGTGCACATGCTGACCGGGGATCGGGTGGAGGCGGCCGCGTCTGTAGCGGGGGAGCTCGGGATCGTGGGGGATGCGGTGCATGCGGGGCTGCTTCCGGCGGGGAAGATGGAGTTTATCCGGGCGATGCAGGGGGCGGGGCATCGGGTGGCGATGGCGGGAGACGGAACGAACGATGCGGCGGCGCTGGCACAGGCGGATGCAGGATTTGCGATTGGGTCGGGAACGGACCTGGCGCGGGAGGCCGGGGATATTGTCCTGATGAGTCCTTCGGGATCGCTTGCGCTGACGGCGATTCCGGATGCGATCCGGCTGGCGCGGCGGGCGGTGCGGACAATGAAGCAGAACCTGTGGTGGGCGACGATCTACAACATCCTTGGGCTGCCGGTTGCGGCGGGGGTTTTGTATCCGCACTTTCATGTTTTGCTGAGTCCGGTGCTGGCTTCGGCTGCGATGGCACTTTCGAGCACGAGTGTGCTGGTGAACTCGCTGCGGCTTCGTCGATTTCAATAACGCAACGTCTACACTGAAGGCAGCACATCTATTCATGCGGATCTTTACCAGGTACATTCTTCGCGAGGTCGTCTCCCATGCCTTTCTGGGAGTGGCCCTATTTACGTTCGTGCTTTTCGTGGGGCGGTTAGGGAAGATCGTCGACCTGGTGGTGCGGGATTCGGCCTCGTTGAGCGAGGTGATGCGGATCGTTGCCTATCTCCTGCCGGATGCACTGACGGTTACGATTCCGATGGCCGTGCTGGTGGGGATTCTGCTTGGGCTATCGCGGCTGGCGGCGGATAGCGAGATTACGGCGATGCGCGCTTGCGGGATGAGCGCGTTCGATTTCGTGAAGATCGTATCGATCGTGTCGGTGGCGGCGCTTGGGCTTGGGCTGGTGAACTCGCTCTATCTGGCTCCACGGTCGGCGGCTGCGCTGCTTGCTCTCCAGGACGAGTTGAAGACGACGCAGGCCTCGTTCGAGGTGCAGCCCAGGGTCTTCTATGAAGACTTCAAGAACATGGTGCTTTACGTGCAGGATGTGACTCCGGCGGCAGGCGCGGCGCTTTGGCGGCATGTGTTTGTCGCGGACCTGACGAAGCCGGGAAGCCCGAACGTGACGACGGCAGATTCGGCGATCGTGGTGAATGGGACGGCGAGTGACGGGACGCAGCAGGCCAGGATGCATCTATTGAACGGCGGTCAGCACCAGGTAGCGACGGCGAATCCGGATCAGTACGACATCTCGACATTTGCTACCTCGGATGTACCGCTGCAGTCGGGAGCGCAGGATGAGCCAAGGGTGTCACGGATGGACACGCCTCTGCTCGCGTTGTCGATGCCGGAGCTTTACAAGAACGCCACGCAGGCGGATGCGAAGGCGGCAAGGCCGTTCCGGATCGAGCTGAACCGGCGGTTCTCGTATCCATTTGCTTGTCTTGTGCTGATGCTCGTGGGCGTGCCGCTGGGGCTGTCGTCTAAGCGCGGGGGCAAGTCGACAGGGTTCGTGCTGACGATCCTGCTGGTGTTCATTTACTACTTCCTGGCGCTGGTCGGCGGAGCGTTGGCGCGGCAGGGGAAGCTACCTCCGTTCCTTGGAGTCTGGGGGGCAAACCTGCTGTTCGCGGGTGTCGGGATACTTTTGCTGCAGGAGATGTCGCGGGGAGGGGCGGTGCTGGCGGCGGTGTCGGGTGCCGGTTCTTACCTTGCAGGGCTGCTTCCGGGCAGGTTCGGGTCGGATGCGGCTGAAGAGACGCCCGGACATAGACGCGAGCGCGTGGATGCGCTGATCGTGTACAGGCTGCGCAGGCTGAGGAGTGCGCTGCATTTCCGGTTTCCGCTTCTGCTGGATGAGTACGTGATGCGCGAGTACGGGATGAACTTCGGGATCGTGCTGCTGTCGTTCTCGGCCCTGTTTGTAATCTTTACGTTCTTCGACCTGGTTGGAGACATCATCCGGAATAAGACGGCTGTGGTGACGGTGGGGAACTACCTGCTGAATCTGCTTCCATTCATCCTGGACCGGGTGGTTCCACTCTGCTCGCTGGTGGCGGCTCTATTGACGTTTGGGGCGTTGAGCAGGACGTCGGAGCTGACGGCGATGAAGGCCACAGGGATCAGCATTTATCGGATCATCGCGCCGGTGCTTGTGCTGAGCGTGGTGATCGCGGGCGGGCTGTTCGCGTTCGACGAGCTTTATCTGCCGGCGGCGAATCGGAGACAGGAGGCGCTCCGGTCGGAGATCAAGGGGAAGCCGGCGCAGACGTTCCTCAGGCCGGAGAGGAAGTGGATTTCGGGGCAGGATTCGGGGATGGCTCAGCCGGTGAGCATGCCTGCTGTCAAGCTGCCGGTAGGGCTGACGGGTGGGAGTGGGACAGCGGTCCAGAGCCCGGACCCCGCGAGGATCTTTTACTACCAGTTCTTTGATCCGGACCGGAACGTCTTCGCGAACCTTACTGTCTTTGAGTTTCAACCGGCAACGTTCAATCTGCAGCGAAGGATCTTTGCCGCGTCGGCGCGATGGGATAGCGGGGTAAATGGGTGGGTGTTCGATAACGGGTGGACGAGAACCTTTGCGGGTGAAACGGTCTCGGGCTATCAGAAATTCGATCGAGCTACATTTCCGGAGATTCGCGAGCAGCCGGGTTACTTCAAGAAGGAAGATCTGCAATCGCAGGAGATGAGTTATGGCGAGCTGGAACGCTACATCTCAGACTTGAAGCAGTCTGGCTTCGATACGATGCGGTTGAAGGTGCAGCTCAACCACAAGCTGGCTTATCCGCTGATGACCTTCATTATGGCGGCGCTGGCGATTCCTTTCGCGCTCTCGATGGGGAAGCGCGGAGGCCTGGCCGGTATGGCCTCCGCGATTGGGATTGCGATTCTCTACTGGGTGATCTCGAATACATTCGAGGCGATGGGGAATGTGAATACGCTGCCTCCAATGATGGCGGCGTGGACGCCGGATGTGCTGTTCGGGTTCGCGGGAGCTTACTTGCTGCTGCGAACGCCCACCTAGGCTTGAGTTCTCACGCTACGCGGCGGGAGTTGTCGTCCTGACGGTTGCGGTTGGTGGCTCCGAGGTTGACGCTGACGATCTTGCTGACGCCGGGCTCCTGCATGGTGACGCCGTAGATGACGTCGGCCTGACTCATGGTGCGTTTGCTGTGGGTGATGACGACGAACTGGGTGTTCGCGGACATCTCGGCGATGAGCTTGGCGAAGCGGCCTACGTTGGTCTCGTCGAGCGGGGCGTCGACTTCGTCGAGCACGCAGAAGGGGGCAGGCTGGAACTGGAAGATGCCGACGAGGAGCGAAAGGGCGGTGAGGGCCTTTTCTCCACCGGAGAGGAGAAGGATGTTCTGGAGCTTCTTGCCCGGGGGGCTGGCGACGATGTCGATGCCGGACTCGTTGGTATTTTCGGGCTCGGTGAGCTTCATGAACGCCTGGCCTCCGCCGAAGAGCTTGGTGAAGGTGACGGAGAAGTTATCGTTAATGACCTTGAAGGCCTCTTCGAACTTGACGCGGGAGACGTCGTCGATCTCCTTGATGGACTCCTGGGTGTTCTGAATGGAGTCGAGGAGGTCCTTGCGTTGGGTTTCCAGGAAGGCGTGGCGCTCGGCGGTCTCGTTGTATTCCTCGAGGGCCATCATGTTAACGGGGCCCATGGCCTCAAGCTTTTGCTTTAAGTTACGGGACTCTTCTTCCTCAAAGGAAAGGGCTTCACCTTCAATTCGGGCGATAGTGGTGTCGGCGCGCAGATCGGTGGCGGGGAGGCCAAGATCGTTGAGGCTGGTTGCCTCCATGTGCTCGATGTCAGAGGTAAGGCGGGCGGCGCGAGCAGTGTGGTTGGCGCGCTGCTCGCGGAGGGACTCGGTTTCGGTGCGGAGGTGGCGGAGCCTCGCGTCGAGTTCAGCCATAGCGGCGCGGAGCTGGGTGGCTTCAGACGAAAGACGGGAGGCGGTGGCGACGGCCTGAGCGCGAGTCTCGGAGAGTTCCTCGTGCTGGATGCCGAGGGCGGAGGTCTCCTCTTCGCGGCGGAGCTTCTCGGACGCGGCGGCGGTGAGCTGCTGGTCGAGTTGCTGGATGCGCTGCTGTTGGCCGTTGTAGAGGCGGGTGGTCTGCTCGAGGTTGGCGGCGGCGTTCCGGCGGCGCTCTTCGAGGGCGGCGAGGGCAGCTGAGGCGGCAGCGGCGGACTGCTGGAGGTGCTCGCGCTCGCTGCGGAGCTCTTCAAGCTGGGACTGGACGTCGCCTAGCTTGACTTCGAGGGCGGTCCGCTCGACTTCGAGGGCTTCAGCATCCTGCTGGCGGCGGGCGATGAGGTCCGACTTTTGATTGCGGGCATCCTTGTTGCGTTCCGTGGTGATCGACCAATCCTGGAGGCGGCGTTCGAGGCGGGCGACCTCGGATTCCATCTGGCGGAGGGCTGCTCCGGAGTTGGCGGATTCGCGCTCGGCGTCGCGGCGGTCGTGGTTGCGATTTTCGATCTCGGTGTTGAGATCGGCGATCTGGTGCTGGAGATCGGTGGTCTGTTTGTCGGTCCCGGCGAGGGCCTTCTGCGCGGCGTCTACCTTGGACTGGACTTCGGAGAGTTCGCGCTTGAGGGCGAGCGGGCCTTGCGCTGAGGGGCGTCCGCCTGTGACGGTGAGGTGCTGGAAGGATTCTCCCGATGGGGAGAGGAAGTAGGCGTCCGGATATTGGACGGCGAGGGTGCGGGCGGTTTCGGTGTCGGGGGTGATGTAGCCGTTCGAGAGCTTGGGGAGGATGGATTCTATGTTTGCGGCGAAGTTGGGAGCGTCCGCGGGCGGGTTGATGCGGATGCAGTCGCGGAGAGGGATGAGGCCCTCGGCTTCGGGAACATTCGGGGAACCCACCTTAGACGACGATGAAGCTGGCGTCGAAGGTGGGGCACCCTCGTTCGTGGTGATGAGGAAGGTGGCGCGGCCGGCTACTTCTTTTTGCAGGAGCTGGACGCTGGTGTCGGCATCCTCCCAGTTGCGGACGACGATGTAGTTCAACTCGTCGCGGAGGAACTCGTCGACGATCTTTTCGTACTTGCCGTCGACCTCGAGGAAGTCGGCGAGGGTGCCGACGGGGGCGGCCGACGGGGCTCCGGGGTTCTGCTTCGCGCGGTTGGTGTGGGCACGGAAGATGTTGCGGACGGTGTCGGTCGAGTAGGAGTGCTCGCGGATGAGGGACTCTAGGGCGTTGCGGCGACCGTTGAGGGTAGCCTGTTCTCCGCGAAGCTGGTCGCCCTTGCGCTTGCTCTGGCCCTCCTGCTGACGGGCCTGGTCGAGCTGGGCACGGTAGCTGGAGATCTCGGACTCGAGGCGCTTGAGGCGGTCGGTGACGTCTTCGAAGCTGAGCTTGACCTGGCCCCGCTGGAGGCCGAGGGTGGCTAGTTCCTGGCGGGCGTGGTCGGACTCGGTGAGGAGGCGCTCGGACTCGCGCTCGAGACCGGCGAGGGCGGCGGCGGCCTGGGTCTCTTCGTTGCGCGTCTGGGAGATACGCTGGACGAGCTGCATGATGGCACGGCGGTTCTGCTCGGCCTGCTGCTCGGCGGAGGCGAGGGCGCGGACGCCTTCCTGGGCGAGCTGCTGCTGGCGCTGGGCTTCGGCGCGCGATTCGCCTGATTCTGCGCTTGCTGTTTCGGCGAAGGCGCGGTGCTGCTCGAGGTCTCCGGCGAGCGTGGCGAGTTGGGCGCGGGCGGCGGCGAGGTCGTCCTGGCCCTGGGCGAGGCGGCTGGTGAGCTCGGCGACGCGGTCGGTGTTGGCGGCGGCGCGGGCGGTGCTGCGCTCGAGCTCGACGGCGGACTGGTTGGCGGCGGTGTTGGTCTCGCGAATCTGCTGGTCGAGGGCGTAGCCGGAGCGGACGCCTTCGGTGTGCTGCGCGTCCATCGTTTCGAGGTCGGCGGCCTGGGCGTCGATCTGGGTGGCGAGGGTGCTGATGGCCGTGGTGGCGGTGGCTAGTTCGTGGTCAAGCTGGGAGAGGCGGCTGGCGAGGACGACGCGGAGGCGGGTGCGGAGCTCGTCGCGGATGGCAGTATAGCGCTCGGCCTTGGCGGCCTGGCGCTTCAGGGTGCCCATCTGCTTGGTGACTTCCTCGAAGATGTCGTTGACGCGCGAGAGGTTCTGACGGGCGGATTCGAGTCGGAGTTCGGCAAGGCGCTTCTTGGTCTTGAAGCGGGTGATGCCGGCGGCCTCCTCAATGATTCCGCGGCGGTCGGCGGGCTTGGAGCTGAGGAGCTGGCCGATGCGCTCCTGGCCGATGATGGCGTAGGACTCGCCGCCGAGGCCGGTGCCCATGAAGATGTCTTGAATGTCGCGGAGACGGCAGATCTTTCCGTTGAGAAGGTATTCGGAGTCGCCGGAGCGAAAGAGGCGGCGGGTGATGGTGAGCTCGCCAGCGCGGATGGGGGCGCGGCCGAACTTGCGACGACGGATCTTGAGGACTACGTTGTTGGGATTCTCGGTGAGGGACGCTTCGGCGTTTGGGTCGGCTTCTGAGGCGGGGGCGGGTTTGGCTTCGCCTTCGATGAGGGTGCCGGGCTGGGCCTCGGCTACGGCTTCTTCGGTCTCGGCGGCGTGTTGCTGACGGAGCTGGCTCTCGTCCCAGTCGCCGGTGATGGGCGTGGGGGCTTCAAGGGTTTCGTCGTCAGGCTCGGGAGAGTTGCTGTCGTAGACTTCGGGATCGACGAGGGTGAGGGAGACCTCGGCCATGCCGGTGGGCTTGCGGTCGCGAGTGCCGGCGAAGATGACGTCTTCCATCTTGATGCCGCGGAGACTCTTGGCGGACTGCTCGCCGAGCACCCAGGTGATGGCGTCGGAGATGTTGGACTTGCCGCAGCCATTGGGGCCGACGATGGCGGCGATGCCTTCGCCGGAGAGCTGGACTTCCGTGCGGTCGCAGAACGATTTGAAGCCAAGTATCTGGACCTTTTTGAGCTTGAGCATCGTGCCTCGTGACTGGGGCGTCGCCCGGCGGCAGAAAGACGGCGCGGCGGACGGGCCTGGGTATGAATTAACTGTAGCCTTGGGGTGGGGCGGAATCAACGGAGCGTAACCGGGCCGAATGTGGATAAGAGGGCATAATTGCGGGGATTTCGACTGGCTACGGACGTTGTTTGCCGATGCGTCGAGGAAAGTGCAGGACGAAGAGCAGAGGCGTGCCATACTCGTGTGTGAGGCTCTACTTGCAAGTCGGGGAAGCGCTTTCTATAATCCGCATCATCGGCCTCCGGACGAGAGGATTTTCTTTCGTACCGCGCCAGCCATCGGGCGGGATGCGGCGGGATACCGGAGGGCGGCTTGACGTCGTTCTCCTTTGCAACCAAAACTCCTGACCGCGGGAAAGATCCCGGCACCAAGTGACGGGGACACCGGCGGCAGCATCGTATGACCAAAGTATTGAGGAGCTTTGCATGAAGAAGGTAATGGTTGCGTCTCTCCTGTCTGCAATCGCCGTTGGCTGCGTCGCACCGGGAGCACGCATAGCGTACGCGCAGGCTGCCGCGGCTCCGGCCGCAGGAGCACAGGGCGGTTCTGTTCAACTCTCGCCAGCGGAATACGCCGCCTATAACAACGCGGTCACGCAGACGGACCCGAAGGCGAAGGCGGCAGCGCTCGAAGCGTACCTGACGCAGTATCCGCAGAGCGCGGTAAAGGCCGATGTGCTCGGGCAGTTGATGATCGCGTACAGCACGTTCGACGTGGCGAAGACGATCGACGCCGCAGATCGCCTGCTGCAGATCGATCCGACTAACCTGCGGGCGCTGACGCTCGAGGTTTACGGTCGTCGTTCGCAGGCTGACCAGCTAACTGACCCTGCGGCGAAGCAGACCGCGCTCGATCAGGCTGCGAGCTACGCGCAGAAAGGTATCGATGCCGAGGCGACCAAGCCGAAGGACATGAGCGACGCAGACTTTACGGCGATCAAGGGTAAAGCTACCCCGATCTTCTACAGCGCGATTGGCACGGCTGCTCTGAACAAAAAGGATGCGGCGGCGGCGATCGCGGCGTTTACGTCCGAGCTGCAGGCTGTTCCGGTGGCTGATACGCAGACACCTGGTCCGCTGCTTCAGGACACGTTCTTTCTCGGTCAGGCTTACTACTCTTCGACTCCGCCGGATTACGTGAAGTGCACGTTCTTCGCTACTCGTGCTGCGGCTTATGCTCCGGATGCCTTCAAGGCTCAGCTCCAGCCTACGGCCACCTATTGCTACAAGAAGTACCACGGGAACGCCGATGGGTATGATGCGGTGGTCACGGCTGCCAAGGCGAACCTGATGCCTCCGGCAGACTTCACCATCACTCCTGCTCCGAAGGCTTCCGACATCGCGCACTCGACCGTGACGAGCACTCCGGACCTTGCGACGCTTGCGCTCAGCGACAAGGAATTCATCCTGACGAACGGCACGCCTGAGGATGCGGACAAAGTGTTCGCGACCATCAAGGGCAAGTCGGTTACGATTCCCGGGGCGACTGTCGTTGAGGCTACTGACAGTGTCCTGAAGGTTTCGGTTTCAGATGATGCCGTTCAAGGTAAGGTTGCGGACTTCACGTTCAACATGAAGGAGCCTCTCAAGACGGTTCCGACGGTTGGAGCGAAGCTTGACCTGACGGGCACGTATGACTCTTACACTCAGACGCCTGCCATGATCGTGATGGCGGATGGCGCTCCCGTGGCCAAAAAGGCTGCTGCGCCGGTTCACCACACCACCGCGCACCATAAGTAAGGCTAACCGGCCGCGTAGTAAAGAGGCGCTCCTTCGGGAGCGCCTCTTCTTGTTTGGGTGTGCTTCTTACTTCGGAGTTGGTGTCTTCGAGAGGGGCAGGTACTGGTCTCGGAGTTGAGTCTGGCGGCTGGTCATCGGGATTGGAACTCCGCCGATGAAGACCTGCTGGACGGAGGTGCGGACGTCGAGCGGGTCGCCGTTGGCGATGACGACGTTGGCTACCTTGCCGGTGTCGAGTGAGCCCTGCTTGTCGGCTACGCCGAACATCTCGGCGGGGTTGAGGGTGAGGGCCTTCATTGCTTCGTCGTAAGGTAGGCCGTAGGCGACGGCGTATCCGGCTGCGTATGGGAGGTTCCGGCTGTCTGACGTTGGACCGTCCGAGAGGCTGGAGAAGGCGATCTTGACACCGCGCTTCTGGAGTTCGGCGGGCAGGGAGTAGACGGCGTCGTAGCGCTCGTTGGGGCGTGGGGCCGAGTAGATGGAGCCGACGATGACTGAGACCTTGTAGGACGCGATGGTGTCGAGGAGATCCTGGGCGTGGGTGACGTGGTTGAGGATCACCTTGAGATGGAATTCGTGGGCGATGCTCATGGCGACTTCGACTTCGTAGCTCTCGTCGGCTGCGAGGACGACGGGCTTTTCGCCCTTCAAGTAAGGGATTAAGGCCTCGAACTTCAGGTCGACTTTAGGTGGCGGTCCCTTGTGATCGGGCTTTGCGGCAGCGGCCTGTTCGGCCATGTAGTTCTGCGCGTCAAGGAAGGTCTGGCGGAGCTGCGAGGCGAGCCCCATGCGGGTGGAGGGGAACTTGGAGGCGCCTCGGCCGCTGCCCTTGCGGCGGACGTCGCCGATGAAGTTCATCGCGAGGGCAATGTCGGGAGTGACGATCATGGCGTTGCGGTCGCGACCGTAGAGCTGGATGAGGGCGTCCTGGCCGGCGATGGTATCTTCGGAAGCGGGAGCGACGATGGCAGTTGTGACGCCGTTGATACGCTGGACGGGAATGCGGACGGTTTCGGCGTGGAAGGCGTCTACAACACGCATCTGAGGCATGATCTCGTCGCTGGTCTCGGCGAGGTCGTTACTGTTCTCGTCGGACTCGACCTCGGTGAGGCCGAGGTGAGTTTCGGCGTCGAAGAGGCCAGGGTAGACAGTCATACCCTTGGCGTCGAAGATTTGCGCACCCTTGGGGATGGCGGTCCCGGCGGTGCCTACGGCAGTGATCCTGCCGTTCTCGAGGATGAGTACGCCGTTGTCGATGGTGCCGTGGGTGATGGTCAGGAGTTTGCCGCCGGTGATGGCGATGATCTTTGGCGGATCGGTGGTGGTGAGGTTGGGGCCGGTGAATTTCGGGGTTTGGGCGGTGACGATGCCCGTGAGGGTGATGGCGGCGAGCGCCAGCGCTGTGTTCTTGAAGTTTTTCACTGGCCGTCTCCAATCTCGTCGTCATTTCCGGAGAAGCCGCTGGTGTGCATGACGCCGTGGAAGTGGGTGGTTCCGAAGCCGGGGAGGCTGCTGTCGAAGAAGAGGTCGCCGTCGATGTAGACCTTTTCAGCGCGGGCGTAGGTGGAGAGCGGGTCGACATTCCAGATGACGAGGTCGGCATCCTTGCCGGTGTCGATGGAGCCTGTCTTGTCGTCGACGCCGATGATCCATGCGGGGTTGAGGGTGACCATGCGGATGGCTTCGTCCTCGGTGGCTCCACCGTAGTGAATCATCTTGCCGGCCTCCTGGTTGAGGCGGCGGATGTAGTCGTTGGAGTCGCTCTTGAGGGCGACGCGGACGCCTTCGCGCATGCTCATGGTGGCGTTCCATGGGATGGCGTCCCACGCTTCGTCCTTGTAGCCCCACCAGTCGGCGAAGGTGGCGATGGCGGTGCCGGTAGGGGCGATCTGGTCGCCTACCTTGTACATCTCGAGGGCGTGGTGGAAGGCGCGGATCTTGTAGCCGTACTGCCTGGCGATGGCTTCCTCGGTGAGGAATTCGTCGGCGCGGTAGCAGTGGATCTGGACGAGGAGTTTGCCCCGGAGGATGTCGGCGAGGGCTTCGAGCTTAAGATCGCGCTTGGGAGCTACTGCGTCCTTGTCTCCCTTGACGACCTTGGCCTGGTAGGCGTCCTGGGTGGCGATGTAGTTCTTGGCGTCCTCGAAGGACTGGCGCATGATCTCGAAGTTGCCCATGCGGGTGGACGGGAGTTGGTCGCGGCCGCCGTAGACGCGCTTGGGATTTTCGCCGCTGGCGAACTTGATGGAGCGCGGGGCATTGGGGAAGAGCATGGCCTCGCGGGAGAGACCGAACTTGTTCTTGATGACGACGGCCTGGCCGCCGATCATGTTCGCCGAGCCGTGGAGGAGCAGTTCGGTGGTGACGCCTCCGGCGAGGGCCTGGTAGAGCGCTCCGTCGGAGTTATCGAAGGCATCGATCATCATCATCGAGGGCGTAACGGGGCTTGTAGCCTCGTTGATGTCGTTGCCTAGGGCTGAGTGAGAGTGTGGGTCGATGATGCCGGGGGTGAGGTACTTGCCGGAGGCGTCGATGACGACTGCGCTCGATGGAGCGTTAACGGTGGGGCCGACTCCGGCGATCTTACCGGCGTGAACCCATACGCTGCCGTGGTCTATGGTGCCGTGGGTGGCTGTCATCACGGTGGCGTTCCTGATGACGAAGTCGGTGGGGGCAGGTGGCGGGGCCTGGGCGTGAAGGCCGATGGCCGACAGGGCGAGTGTGGATGCGAGAATGCCCTGTCGGCGTCTGTTACGGAGAGTCGCGTGATACAAGAATGCCTCCCGATAGCTCTGCGGGGATGGTTGCGGTAAGTTACGCGCCTGCCGCGGGACTCGCCTTTACCTTGTCGCTGATCAGACTGACGGCTCGCCGGGCAGAGAGGGCTGCGCCTTCCTGCCAGCCGACGAGGTGGCTGATGGTATCGCCGGCGAGATAGATGGGGCCGTCGGGCTCGATGACGGTGTCGTAGCCCGCTTCGCCGCCGCCGTACTCGGCTATCCAGGAGCCTTCGTTCCACTTGACGTGCTTCCAGCCGCAAAAGATCGGGTTCTTGAGGTCTTTGCCGTGACCGGGGTGGATCTTCTCGATAGAGGCGCGGGAGGCGGCGAAGCGCTGCTCGTTGGTCCAGTCGCTGAAGCCGGGGACCTGTACCTCATCCATGTAACCGGAGACGACGATACCGGTGGGATGGTTGAGGCGGGAGCTTGGATACCAGATTGGGCTCGGGCCCTGCGAGACGAAGGAGAGGCCGCCGTAGATGTTGTAGTCCGTTTCCCAGAAGCGCGGAGCTTCCCACGGGATCTTAAAGGACGCGCCCATGGTGCAGTTGTCGATGGCGTTCTTATAGGGCGCGGACAGATCGTTGGGGATCTTCTTGAGCATGGAGAAGGGCAGGGCGCTGACGCAGAAGGGGGCTTCGATCTGCTTGGAGTGGCCGCCCTGGGTATAGCTGATGCGGACGCCAGTGGCGGTCTTGCGGATCTCGGTGACAGGGGAGTTGTAGTGGATGATGGGGCCGAGCGATTTCGCGAAGGCGTAGGGGATCTGGTCCATGCCGCCGACGGGCTGCATCATGGTGGCCTGCCAGTCGGAGACCTCCTCGTAGAGGATGCCGTTCCAGAAATCGGCGTCGAGGAGGGTGTGCATGTCGAGGGGGACTTCGTCGACTTCGACCTGCTTTCCTGCGCCTGGGTAGACCTTGATGCCGGCACGTTCGGAACCGACATAAGCGCCGGTCTTGTCGAGTGGGCCGTAGACGCCGAGGAAGTCGGCCATGCGGGTGCGGTCTTCAGGAGTAAGCGCGGAGTCGAGCGCACCCTGCTTGATACATTTCGCGAGGAGCTCGGAGACGTGGCCGCGGGTGTCGTTGATAGCTTTGCGCTGGGGAACGGGTTTACCGCCGTTGGCCTTGTCGTTCTGGAGCAGGGACGAACGGGTGGTGTTGATTTCGACTTCGAGGGGCACCCCGAGTTCGCGGGCGTAGCCGAGCATGGTGACGTGAGTGCTCGGCAGGCGGGCTGGACCGAGGTTCTGGTAGTTGCCCTCTTCCCAGGCGATGGTCTGGGTGGTCCCGTCGATGAATTCGACTTTGGTGCCGTTGCGGCCGGTCCAGTTACGACCGCCGGGGCGCTCGCGGGCTTCGAGGAGGGTTACGTCGTAGCCATGCTTGCGAAGCTCATAGGCGGAGACAAGACCGCCAATACCGCCGCCGAGAACGACGACCTTTGTGCCCTTACCGACGGTCGACGAGGCGTTGATCGGCTCGGCGAGGACGGCCTTCATCGGGATCAGGCCGAGGGACTGCATGGTGGTGAAGGCAGCGGTGTAGCCACCGGCCTGGCCTACGCGCATCAGAAAGTCGCGCCTGCTGATTGGCATTCTGGAGAGCCCTCTTCGTCGTTTCGTCAGTGGTTCCGTGAACAGAGGATGAGACCACGCCTGGCCCGCATGAGCGAGAAAGATGTGGGATCAGGAGAGATGCAAGGCCGATGCGTCCAGAGTATCGCAGAGTGACAGGAGCGTGAAAGCGAGTGGTGATAAGGCTGTGATAGTTTGGCTGCCAGAGGGACTCAATGCTTACTGGTTCGCGGCTATTTCAGTGTGTCGCTTTGCTTGCGCTTTCGTCGATTGCCGGCCCGGTGTGGGGACAGGATTCGCTTGTGGTGAAGACGGATAAAGGTAAGGTTGAGGGTTCGCTCACGAAGGACGGAAAGGTACGGGCGTTTCGTGGGATTCCGTTTGCCGCGCCTCCGATTGGGGACTTGCGTTGGAGGGAGCCGCAGCCCGCGGCTAAGTGGGATGGTGTCCGGTCGACGAAGGCGTATGGGGCGCACTGTGTTCAGAACCCGGTGTTCGAGGACATGCTGTTTCATGATCCGGGGCCGAGCGAGGATTGCCTGACCTTGAATGTCTGGGCTCCGGTGGGGGCGAAGCCGGGGAGCCTGCCGGTGATGGTCTGGGTGTATGGCGGTGGGTATCAGGGTGGAAGTACCTCCGAGAATCGGCAGGATGGGGAGTTTCTGGCGCGCAAGGATGTTGTCGTTGTGACGATGAACTACCGGATGGGAATCTTCGGGTTCTTCGTGCATCCGGAGCTGACGGCGGAGTCGCCGCATCATGCTTCGGGGAACTATGGGTTGCAGGATCAGGCGGCGGCGCTCGCCTGGGTCAGTAAGAACATCGAGGGGTTTGGCGGGAATCCGAAGAATGTGACTTTGTTCGGGGAGTCGGCGGGGTCATTCTCGGTAAGCGCGCTGATGGCTTCGCCGCTTTCGCGTGGCTTGATCGCGAAGGGTATCGGCGAGAGCGGTGGGGCGTTGCCAGGGGCTCGCGGAGGCTGGTCGACGCTGAAGGAGAGGGAAGAGCGGGATAGCGCATTTGCGCAGGCGGCTTACGGGACCTCGAAGCTTTCGGAGCTGCGGCAGATGACTACGGAGGACATCCTGAGGGCTACGGGGCCGAAAGCTATGCCGAAGAGCCCGGGGTTCAGTCCGGAGGTGGATGGGTACTTCATGCCGAAGCCGGTGGAGGAGATCTATGCGGCGGGTGAGCAGGCGCATGTTCCTCTGCTTGCCGGATGGAATACGAATGAGGGTGGAAAGCCGAAGACGACCGCCGCTGACTTTAGAGAGAAGGCAAAGACGGAGTTCGGCGATGACACGCCCAAGTTCCTGGAGGTTTACAAGGCCGGGACGGATGAAGAGGCGCAGGACTCTGCTATTGACCTGGCCGCGGACCGGTTTATTGCTTTCGGGACGTGGCGGTGGATCGAGGCGCAGGTGAAGACGGGTGGATCGCCGGTCTATCGCTATCACTTTGAGCTCCCGAATCCGGGGGACCGGTTCCACAAGGTCGAGAGCGGGGCCTTTCACTCGGATGAGATTGAATATGTGTTCGGAGCGCTGGATGGGCGGCCGGAGATGAAGATTCGACCGGAGGATCGCGCTGTTTCAGAGCTGATGAGTTTGTACTGGACGAACTTCGCGAAGAAGAGCGATCCGAATGGGCCGGGGCTGCCGAAGTGGGGGGCTTACTCGGCTGCGGATGACTGGCAGGTGATGCATATCAACGTCGAGTCGGAGTCGAAGCCGGATATGCATCGGGGACGGTATTTGTTCCTGCAGGAGCACTGGGGGAAGCCTAAGTCTTAAATCTCCGGGTGGATGGACGCGGGGCGAAACAGACGCAGATTCCCTTCGGGAATGACAACCAGAAAGGCAACGACTCGGAGTTCGGCTTTATCGGCTCCCGCCTTGGCAACGGTGATGCTGTTGCGAAGTTGGGGCACCCGGGTTTGTGGTGAGACGGGGATTCAGCGCTGGATGGAGATGTAGTCGACGGGGGCGGGCTCGTTGGCGCCGGGTGTGGCGCGCAGGGTGAGGATGTCGCCGGGCTTTAGGGTGATGGCGGGAGTGGTGTATCGGGTGCTGGTGTGGCCGTCGAGGTGGAGATCGACTACGGCGGGCGGAAGGGTGGCGTCGGCGGTCCAATCGGCGATGGGATCGTTGTTGAGAAGGAGTTCGTACTTCGAGGCGCCCGTGCGGAGGTCGAAGTACTGGACGGCTATGGTGTAGTTACCGGCCGGCTCTTTCAGCGTTGTGGTGAGGGTGCATAGGGCTTGCTTGCAAACCGTGGCCTCGCCGCCGGATGCGGTCTCGATCGGCGTGACGTCGATCGGTTCGTAGCCGGTAGGCGTCATGGACTCGGCTTCGATGCGGTCGGGGTGGTGGCCGACGCGGCCTTGCGCGTCGGGGATGTTGGACATCGTGGCGAACCAGTCGTTGACGGCGTCGCGCCAGACGATTGCGTGACCGGCTTGATAGGTGAGGAGGGCTTTTACCTGATCGAAGCGCTGGTTGTCGATGTGGCCGTGAAGCTTCTGCCAGAGCATAGGATACGTCGCAGCGGTGGCGGCTCCGGCATAGTGCTCGTCGTACAGATCCTGAATGACCGTCTTGTTGATATGCAGGATGTGGGTGTAGGGGACGTGGTGCATGAACAGGAGAAGGTCGTCGGGGCAGGTGGCGAGAGACTCGTAGGTGGCGGCGAGCTCTTTGGGGTACTGGGCTATGTAGCCGGTGCCCGTGGCTACGGTGCGGTCCATGCCGACACCCTTTGGGTCGGCGCGGAACCACTGGCCCCAGCCGTTGTTTTCGGCTGAGCCTACGCCGGGGCCGAAGTGGATGCCGATGATGTCGGTAAGGGTGCCGATGCCGAGGTTGCCGGTGTACTGCTCGTAGGTATGCCAGGAGTTGAGCTGCAGTTCGTTGATGGTGGAGACGACCTCGGGGTCGTTGCCGAAGGTGAGGCGGGTCCAGGTGTCGATGATCTGCTCGGAGGTGGCGTCGGGGTTCCAGGCGAGCTTGCCGTAGCCATAGAGGTTGGCGAGAGCGAGGGGGGAGTGGAGCCAGTTGGTGTCGAGGCCGACGTTGACGACGGAGACGAAACCGCCGGTGGGCTGGTGGAAGGATTTGCCTTCGACGATCTCCTTGACGGGCGTGCCGCGGCCGTTGGCGCGCAGGTCGGTATCGAGGGCGGTCTTCCACATGGGGACGAGGAAGACCATGTGGCGTTGCTGGCCGGTGTACTCCTGGGTGGTCTGAAGCTCGATGGCTTGCGGCGTGTGCTGAAGGGCGGCGAAGAGGGGCGAGACTGGCTCACGGACCTGGAAGTCGATGGGTCCGTGCTTGACCTGGATGATGACGTTGGGCTCGAAGGTGCCGTCGAGGGAGGCGAAGTTGTCGAAGCCGGCACGGGCGCGGTCTGCCTTGAGGTCGTGGAAGTCGAGGTGATGGTTGTAGACGAAGCCACGGTAGAGGACAACGCCGTGGTGGGGTGCGAGGGCGCGGGCGAGGACGTTGGCGGCTTCGGCTGGGGTGCGGTGGTACTGGGATGGGCCTGCGCGGCCTTCGGAGTCGGCCTTGACGACGAAGCCGGCGAAGTCGGGGATGAGGGTGTAGATCTCGTCGGTCTTCTTCTGCCACCAGGCGATCACGGTGGGATCGAGGGGGTCGAAGGTGGAGAGATGGCCGACGACCTGGGGGCTGGAGAGGTCAACCGAGAGGCTCATGCCGATGCCCCAGGGGCGCAGGGCTTCGGCCAGAAGGGCGAATTCCTTGAGCTTGTCGGGTTCGAGTGTGGTGAGGTCGGAGTTGACGTTATTGACGGTGAGGCCGTTGAGACCGATGGAGGCGAGGAGGCGGGCGTAGTCTGAGGCTCGGGCGAGGTCGGGACGGACGTGGCCGGCGTCGAAGAAGATGCTGCGACCGGCATAGCCGCGTTCGACGGAGCCGTCGAGATTATCCCACTGGTCGACCCAGCGGATAGGGGCTGAGGGGGATTCGGTCACTGGCGTGGTGGGAATGGGCTTGTTGGCGGCGACGAGTTCGAGCAGGCGGAAGGCTCCGTAGAGCTCGCCGTGAGGGTCGGCGGCGATGATGCCGGTCTGGCTGACGGCACCGTTGTTGCGAGTGCCGAGCATGTAGGATTCGGGCTTGAGCTTGGGGAGCTTTTGCTTCTTGACGTACATCTTGTCGAGGGATTCGAGGTCGCCGACGAGGATCGCGTTTGAAGAGGTGAGGATCTGACCCAGGCCGTAGGTGACAGTGAAGGGGCGGCCGAGCATCTGGGTAAGCCCGCGCTGGAGTTCGGTGCCAGCGGCGTGCTCGGTCGGGGTGTCGCCGAGGACGGCTATCTGGGTGGGAAGGTTGCGGTATTGAGCGAGGATGGTTGGGTCGGTGATGGGAGCGTAGCGGAGCCAGGCTTCGTGGCCGTCCTCAGCACGGGCGCTCGCGGCAATAGCAGCGGCAAGGAGGACGCCCTGGAATGTTCGGCTGAGATGCATGGAGATCCTTCCTCGCGGGTGGTTGAAGGTGGGGAGAACACCGGTGGTTGGCGTCGCCGACTTTCGTAGTTGTGGCGAAGTTATGTGACGGGCTGGATGATGTCAAGGTTGTGATGCCTTCGAAGACAGCTATCTGGAGGGCGGCTCGACAAGGTATGTGTCTCGAAGAAAATGTAAAGCAGCTTAGCGAATGCTGCGGCCTACGCCGGGAAGATGCGTCGAGCGATGATAGCCGGAATGACGTTGCAGGACGATGGCTGCGGCTCCGCGAAGGCGGGAGAGTTCGCCATCCGTGGTGATCTCGAGGCGGGGCGGGGCGTCGGCGAGCATGGTGGCGGCGAGTTCGGCCTGGACGATGGGCCCGAAGCGCGCCCAGGAGGTGGTGATGTCGCCGGTGATGATAATAAGTTCGGGAGAGAGCGCGACGGTGAGGAGGCGGAGGCCACGACCGAGGCTGCGGGCCTGACGGGTGACGGCTTCGATGGCGAAGGGGTCCTCTTCTTCGGCGAGTTGAAGGAGTTCCTGGATGGTGCGGATGCTGGAGTCGGGGACTAGCTCGGCATAGTTGCGGAGAGCGGCGGTGGAGGAGGCGAAGGTTTCCCAGCAGCCGTGCTGACCGCAGCCGCAGAGGGGGCCGTTGGGGTCGATAGGGATGTGGCCGAATTCGCCGGCGAGTCCATTGCGGCCGGAGACGATCTGCCCGTTGGTGAGGATGGCAGAGCCGAGGCCCTCGGAGACGGTGACGAGGGCAGCATGGCGGACACCGTCCATGCGGCCGAACCAGAGTTCGGAGAGGAGGCAGGCGTTGGCGGCGTTGTCGAGCTCGACCTGCAGCTTGATCTGCTTCTGAATTGCGGATTTGACGTCGAATCCTGTCCACTTGAGGTTGGGGGCGAGGATGACGCGCTGGGTTTCTGGATGGACGCGGCCCGGGATGCTGACGCCGACGCCTTCGAAGGACTTGTTGGGGAACTGGGCGCGCATGGAGATGATGCAGTCGATGATCTTCTGCACGGAGCGCTCGGGATTGACGACGAGGGGGACGACCTCGCGGGCGAGGAAGCGTCCGTTGAGGTCGACGATGGCGACAATGGCCTGGTGAGGGCGGATGTCGACGACGATGATGACGAGATCGTCGTTGAGGGAGAGGAGTGTTGGGCGGCGGCCACGTGGCCGCTTGACGACGGCTCCTTCAGTGATCCACTTCTCTTCGATGAGCTGCTCGGCGATGGAGGAGATGGTGCTTGGCTGGAGGCCAGAGATGCGGGAGAGGTCGGCTCGGGCGATGGGCTGGCGGGCGCGAATGAGCTCGAGGACGATGTCGCGGTTGATGTCGCGGGCATTTTCGCTTGAGGCGAGCTCGACGTAAGCGAGATCGATCCGCTTGATCCCGCGTGCTCCCACTTTGGGGTTGGTCGCATCCATATTTTCCTTTGCTCCAACTGCAGGGGACGAGGCCTGCTGAAACCAGAATGAGGGTGCCCGAAAAGCAATTACGACTTGTACTACAACGAATTGTGTCTGTCATCTTTCATCGTCCTATCGTGATTCGATTGAGCTCGAAATCCGCTACTACCGCCACATCCGAAGGCAAACCTCGTCTCGAACCGTCCTTGCAGGAGGCATGATTCCTGCTGATTGCTGCGGCTTTCTTCAGCGGCACAAGAAAAGACTCGGAATCATTAGCGGGGCTCGGAAGAGGAATCGCGTATGGTGTTCGAAGGCAATGTTGGACGGAGGCAGGATGGCACGGAACGCGTTGATTCACCGATGTGCGTGGGCTGACAACGATCCCTTGATGCGGGCGTACCATGACGAGGAATGGGGAGTGCCAGAGAGGGATAGCCGAGAGCTCTGGGAAAAGCTGATGTTGGATGGTTTCCAGGCGGGCCTCTCCTGGATCACGATCCTGCGCAAGCGGGAGGCGTTCCGGAAGGCGTTCGCGGGGTTTGTGCCGGAGGTGGTGGCGAAGTTCGGCGAGAAAGAGATCGAGGCGATGCTGCAGGATGCGGGGATCGTCCGGTCACGAGCGAAGATCGAGGCAACGATCGGCGGTGCGAAGGCCTACCTGAAGATGCAGGAAGCGGGGGAGGACTTCTCGGCGTTCGTGTGGAGATTGGCTGGTGGGAAGCCGATTCGCAACGAGGGTGCGGTTCCCGCGAAAACGGCGCTGTCGGAGGAGATGTCCGCCGCGCTGAAGAAGCGGGGATTCAAGTTTGTGGGGCCGGTGATCGTGTATGCCTGGATGCAGGCGTGCGGGATCGTGAACGACCACAGCCCGGATTGCTTTCGCAGGAACGCTGTCCGGAAGGGTAAGACTTCCTAGACGGCCTTCGGGATGGGGACCGTCGCACCCTCCGCGCGGGCTGCGGCGAAGCCGTATGAGGCGATGAAGAGATAGCAGACGACGGGGACGACAAAGGCGTGCTGGACACCGATGCGGTCGGCGAGGTGGCCTTCCAACAGAGGAAGCAATGCGCCACCAACGATCGCCGCGACCATCAGGCTTGAGCCCTTGCTGGTGAGGGCTCCGAGGTTTGATAGGCCGAGAGTGAAGATGTTGGGGAACATCACCGAGTTGAAGAGACCAACCGCGAGAATCGCCCACATAGCGGTGTGGCCGTGGGTGATCATCGAGACGATGACCAGAGCGCAGGCGATGCAGGCAGCGCAACCGAGGACGATGCCGGTGCGTAGCTTCTGGAGGATGGCGGAGCCAATGAAGCGTCCGATCATGGCACCGCCCCAGTAGAGGCTGACATAGCGGGCGGCGACCTGCTCGGGCATGGCGGAGATCTCCGGAAGGCCAAAGTAGTTGACGAGGAAGCTGCCGATGCAGACCTCGGCACCGACGTAAAGGAAGATTCCGAGGGCTCCCATCAGAAGCCAGGGGTGACGCCAGACGCTGTCGTCCAAGCCCGCAACCTCGTCGTATGCCCCGGGGCGGAAGTCACGGGTGTGGCTCGTGATCATAGGCGGCATCTTGAGGAGGCCGAGCGCGAGCGCGAGGAGAAGAAGCGTCAGGCCGATTCCCAGGTATGGGAGGCGGACGGAGGACGCCTGCTGCTCGCGGTAGGTCTGGAGGACAGCGGCTGAAAGGGAGTGGAGCTTTTCCGGGGCTAGCTGGGTTCCGCCGAGGATGAGGGCGCCACCGAGGAGGGGCGCGGCGAAGGTTCCGAGGGAGTTGAAAGCCTGCGAGAAGTTGAGGCGGCTGGAGGCGGTCTCCTCGGGGCCGAGACTGGTGACATAGGGGTTGGCCGAGACCTGGAGGCAGGTGATTCCTGCGGCGAGGGTGACGAGGGCGAAGAGGAAGAGGCCGAAGGACGCGGCGGCTGACGCCGGCAGGAAGAGGAAAGCCCCAGCAGCCATGACGATGAGGCCGATCACCATCGTCTGCTTGTAGCCGCGCCACTCGACAAGTTTGCCAGCCGGAAGGGCGAAGACGAAGTAGGACGAGAAGAAGGCGAACTGAACGAGCATGGCCTGGGCGTAGCCGAGTTCAAAGATGCTCTTGAGGTGGGGGATGAGGATGTCGTTCAGGCATGTGAGAAAGCCCCACATGAAGAAGAGGGCGGTTGCGATGGTCATCGCTCGCAGGTCGGTTTTGGTTCTGCCGCCGATTCCTGGTGCGCTTGGGTTTGCGACGAATGCCATGGGTCTATCCTTCTTCCGCTTCTATGTCTCTGACAGTTTATAGCGTTCGAGGCAATGGCAGCACCCTCGCCGGGCTGAAGAACGACAGCTCTTTCGAGGAGCAGGAAGAACGGGACTCTTCCGCAGCTCAGTTCCGATTGAGCTGCTGGCGGTAAACGAATGGGGATTTGCTTCCTGATGGAGCTAGAGGATGGACTGAGTCTCATCCGGGAATGGGACGGAAACGAATCAGATGGTGCACGTTGCGCACAATCCGAAGGATGTCTTTTGTTTTCAGTATTCAACAGGCTTGCGACTGCGTATGCTAACGTCGTACTTCGAGTAAAACCCCGACCTCAAACCAGGTTTCACGCTGCATCCAGAAAGGACTGGAAGGTGCGTCTTTTTGCGGTTTTGGCCGGCCTTGGCGTTAGTCTTCGCGAAACTCCTTCCTCGACGTTGCGGAAGCGTGTTTGCTGCGGTGGTCTGCTTGCTGGCATCTTGCTCGGCGGAGTCTCCGAAACGACTGTTGCTCAGGTGAACGAGACCCTTACGGTGGGTGAACTGGATTTTCCGGATGCACCTGGGATAGGGGGACAAGCAGAAACCCATGGGGCTTCGGCGCAGACTGGTTCGGCGAGTATCGCGGGGACGGTTGTCGACATGAGCGGTGTGGCGATCCAAGGGGCGCGAGTGACGGTCCTGCGAGAAGGTGCAGCGGATGAACAAGTCATGCTCTCCAATGAGAAGGGCGAGTTTGTTTTTGAACATCTTCCGGCAGGCAGCTTCCGCGTCGCTGTGCGATCGAAGGGGATGGAGACGTTTGCCTCGAACGACATCGTGCTTCCCGCTGGGCGGCGCTTTGAGCTTCCGCTGATTGAGCTGCCATTTGCGCCTACGAACACCGAAGTGCAGGTCGTCGTGACGGAGGAGGCGATCGCGCAGGAACAGATGAAGGCGGAGGAGAAACAACGCATCCTCGGCATCCTTCCAAACTTCTATACGAGCTACATCTGGAACGCAGCGCCGCTCAGGCCGAAGCAGAAGTTCGAATTGTCGTTGAAGTCGGTGACAGACCCGGTTGCCATTGCCGCGGTGGCGGTCTCGGCAGGTATAGAACAGGCGAACAATACGTTTCCTGGTTATGGCCAGGGCGCGGAAGGGTATGCGAAGCGGTTCGGCGCAGGCTATGCAGACAGGACGATCGGGAGGCTGCTTTCGAGCGCGGTGTTTCCATCGATCTTCCGTCAGGATCCTCGCTACTTCTATCGGGGGACCGGATCGATCAAGTCGAGGGCGCTGTATGCGATCGGATCCGCGCTGATCTGCAAGGGCGACAACGGGGAGTTACAACCGAACTACTCGCATGTGCTGGGAAACTTTGCGGCGGCGGGCATCTCGAATCTGTACCGGGCTCAGGAAGATCGAACTGCTTCTTTGACCATTCGGAACGGCTTCATACTAACTGCGGGGAACGCCGCGACTAATCTGATCCGGGAGTTCATCTCGCGGAAGATTTCGTCTAATGTTCCGTCGTACGCGCAAGGCAAGCCGCTGGAGTAGACAGCAGCGGTCTATAGTGGAGGTACTCGTCAGCCTTCGGGCTGCCGATCTCGAGAGCCCTGCGGTGCTTCGCCAAAAAGACAGCCGCGGGGCCTCTTCTTTTAAGCCATTCCACTTGCCTTTTTATATAGGACCAAAGTAGTCTGAATTTGTTGTTACGAGTTCCCTGCGGGCTGTCTTTTGGCGAAGCGTCTGCATGGAACTGAGATCGGTGAGCCGTGGGCACTCGTCTGACTTCAGAAGAGGCGCGCCCTCTGCCGCCCCAAAAGGCGAGGTGCGGTTTGAGTAATAGGACGAAGTGGAAGATGCAGCGGGCGCTCGGCATGGAGTTGCCGGGACTGGGGAAGCCGGGAGCTTTGGAGACGCGGAACTATCCTCCGGGGCAGCACGGGCAGGGGAACAAGCGCAAACCGACACAGTATGGGACGCAGTTGCGGGAGAAGCAGAAGCTGCTCTTTCACTACGGCCTTCGCGAGGAGCAGTTGCGGCGGTTCGTGCGGACGGCGCGGACGATGAACGCTTCCAACTGGATCGAGAGCCTGATTGGGCTGCTTGAACTGCGACTCGATAACGTCGTGTTTCGCTTGGGGTTCGCGCGGAGCATCGCGGCGGCGCGTCAGCTTGTGAGTCACGGACACGTGATGGTCAATGGGAAGATCGTCACGATCGGGAGTGCGGTGCTGCGATCCGGGACGTTCGTCCGGCTGACGGAATATGCGAGTGGCGCGATGACGGAAGCGGCGAGGAATGCTCCAAGGCTTCCGCTTCCTTCTTATCTGCAGTTCGCCATGGAGGGTGTGAACGATCATGGCGTGATCCGGATGCAGCCAGGTACGGAGCATGTTCCATTCGAGTTCAATCCACGACAGGTTGCGGAGTACTACGCGAAGAGGGGTGTTTAGTGGCGGATAAAGCGGGAGTGCTGGCGGATCGTGAAGGGCTGGGAAGCGTGTCGATGTGTGGATGCGGCGTGGTGAGCGTAAATCTTGGTGCGTTTACCTTGCGGATGGAGCCTAGGGCGTTCCTTGAGCTGGAGGAGATGGTTCGGGAAGCTGGCGCGGAGTTGCTTGCGAGGGCTCGTCTGCTGGAGCAGGGAACTGTCGTTAGTTCCATGACTCACTAGCGAGTGGAGTCAGGATCGTACGTCTGAGGGTTGAGGGATTCCCAGGAAGCGTGAAGGAGAGCGGCGGAGGGAGTGTCTTCGCCTAACTCCCAGATCATAAGTCCGCCTAACTGGTGGTCTCTTGCGTAGGCTCCTTTGGCGTGGATGGAGGTGGGATCTTCGTAGGTCCAGAAGATGTCTCCGTCGAAGAGCCAAGGCGCTTGCGAGGTTGGATCGCGGTAGACAGTGGACTGCTCGATCAGGGTGAGGATGTGGCTGTAGGGGCGATCACCGCGGATTCCTTCGCCTTCCTGGAAGAGACCGTTGTTGTCCTCGAGGACCTGATGCCAGCCATAACCGTAGAAGGGAATTCCCATGAGGAGCTTCTGGGATGGGATTCCTGCCTGCTGGTAGGCGTTGATGGTGTTCGCGACGGATCCGTGATGTTGATCCTGCGAGAGCGAAAGTGGAGCTAGAAGCCCTGTGGTCTTGCTCCATGGACCTGCCATGTCGTAGGTCATGAGTCCGATCTGGTCTACGATTCCGGAGATTGCGGTGAAGTTTGTTCCTGGATACATTCTTGGGCTTGGACCGACTGCTATGTTGAGGCGCAAGCCTGGGTGGAAGGCGTTCATCTGGGTGCGGAATTCGGTGAGGAGAGCCTGGAAGTTGGCTGCGTCTTCCTCGTGGGGGAATTCCCAGTCGACGTCGATTCCGTCGAAGAGATTGGGTGCCTTGATTCCGGGAGCCAGATTGCCTTTGAGGAAGATGTCGATGCAGGAGGAGACGAAGGCTGCGCGCTTATCGGGTTGGGCGTCGGCGGCGAAGTCAGAGCCTTTGCCTTCGAGGGAGATGATGAGCTTCAGTTTTGGATATTTGCGCTTGAGCTTGATGAGCTGATTCAGGTTACCGCGGAGGGGCTGGGTTGGCTGATCGGCGATGTTGTCGACGCTCTGGTCGGCGGAGAAGGTGAAATTCAGGTCGGCGTTGGGATCGGCGATGGAACACTTTCCGTCGGTGACGAAGCCCTGGGCGTAGTTGAGTTGGTCGAGTTTTTCGGCTCCTCCGGAGGCGAGGAGGGTTTTTACGTTGTACTGCGGCGTGTTGTAGAGGCCCCATTGCGGGAAGTAGGCGGTGAGCTGGGGAGACTGGGCGTGGAGGGTTGCGGCGAGAAGTGTGGCGGCGAGAGTGAGGATCGATCGTGCCATGCATCTGGTTGGACGTGATTTCTTCCGGTGGGATGCTGCGGCTTTGTGAACTTTGGTGCTGCGTCCCATTCCCGGGGTCCCCCCCCCTCCCCATATGCGGGGTGTAAGTGGTTTCGTTTGTTAGAGTTGCGGGATGGTTTTGGCTGTAAGTTTCTCATTCCATTTGGTTTAGGAGCTAAATATTAGTAGATAAAGGAGTTCTGCGTTGTTGGATCCTCTTTATTCCTGATTTAATTGTATCGGGGTGACCGCAACTAAAAGGACATTGGTAAGCGATTTGTTTTGTTGGGGTTGCGGGGTTGGGGGCTTGACAGGTGGATTTGCTGGGTTTTTTGAGGGTGTTTTGGTGGATTTATTTTTGCAGATACTTCAGCAGGTGGTAGACCCTTCAATGCTCGGCGGAGAGGCAAAGGCCCCGAATTTTGACAGTTGGGTTCCCACCTTAGCCGACGGTGAGGCTGTCGGCGAAGATGGGGCACCCTTGTTCGGGGCGGATGGGAGAGAGCCCGTCCTATCCGGCGATAAGACTGTCGGAAAGGACGGGGCACCCGCAACGGCAAACGCAGATTCCCTTCGGGAATGACAACCAGAAAGGCAAGGGCAAGACCCCACCCTATCCGACGATAGGGCTGTCGGAAAGGATGGGGCACCCATCGTGCCTACCGGTGGAGTTATTTGTTTTCTTCGGCGGTGGGGGTTCGACCGGTGATGGGGGAGCAGCAGGGCTTTTCGGTGGGGACGAATTCCATGAACTCTACCCTTGTCTGGTCGGGGTCGTAGAGGTTGAGCTGGGTTTTGCCGTCGCGGCCCATTTTGGCGGCGGTGCAGTTGGGGCCTTCGCAGTGGTTGGCGGCGAGGGCGGCTACAACGGTGTTCATATGCTCGGTGCCGAGGGAGACGTGGTTGCTGGTTCCGGCTTGTCTCGGGGTTGGGGTGACGCCGTCGCCGAGCATGTATTCGAGCCAGTCGGAGCCTTCGGGGACCTGGACGCTGCTCCACTTGACGACGGTGTCGTTGAAGCCGCCGTGCCAGAGGGGGGTGAAGCCGAGGATGTCGCGCCAGAAGGTGTCTTCCCTGGCGGCGTCCTGGACCTCGAAGCCGACGTGGATCATGCGGTGGCTGGGGGCGTTGGTGGCGAGGGCAGCTTTGGCGACGAGCTTATCGGAGCCGGACTGGACGAAGTAGACGAGGTTGCCCTCGGGGTCGCGGACGGAGAATTCGCCGTTCTTGAGAGGGGATTCAATGGCGACTTTGTGGAAGGTGAGGTACTTCTCGAGGGCGGCTGCGTCGCGGGTGGTGAAGGCGACGGCGACGAGGCGGTTGTTGGCCTTGGGCGGGGCGGTGGTGGGGACGAGTTCGATCCACTGGGAGTGGTCGACAGGGTAGACGAGCTTGTCGGGGAGTTTGGTCTGGGTGAGGCCGAGGGTGTCGCCGTAGAAGTGCTGGGACGCGGCGGGGTCGGTGGTGTAGAAGCGGGCGAAGGCGATGCCGGTGATGGCGGGCCGGGTGGGGGTGGATTGGGATTGGGCTGCGGCGGACGGCAGGAGAATGGCGGCGGCTAGAAGGAGGGGGCGGAGCATGGGGAGGAGGGTAGTGGATTTAGATGTGCCAGTCAAAAGCAACAATCCAGTGAACACCACTTATCTGAATAATATGGCTAAATTTTCCATTCCAAAACTGACTGCTGCATGTTATCACCTGATCTCGACTTCTAAATCAAAGCGTCGAGCGGATCTTGAAGTTGATGGTGCGCTGGCCGCAAAAATCGTGGGAGCTTATATGAACAGTAAACTATCTTTCCAATCGATCCTAAGCCTTACGGCGAAGTCCGGCATCGGTGCTCTCAGCAAAGCCGAAAAGCTTTTACTGAGGAACTATGTCGGACTGAGAGATCCAAGTATAACGGTTGCCCCGGCGGGCGAAGAGGATCAACACGCAACCGAAGAGGGACAGGATTGGGGAGATGATAGGAAGATTCGCTCCAAACTGATTTTCCTGTTGTGCGCAGATAAGAACGCGATCGCTTTGGGCGTCCCGAGTGGGCTGATTGTTTCGGGAGCACGAATCTTTGACAAGCTGGATCTCAGAGCTATCCTTGTCCAATTTCCGATTATCCTGGATAACTGCTATTTCGATCAGACGCCCTTGTTGAATGAAGTCAGGGCCCTGGAGTTGTATCTGGGGGGGAGTTCAGCTCCCGGTCTTCAGGCTGGCGGAGCCGATATAAAGTTGGGGTTGAGTCTGAATGGTTTTCGATCTCGCGGAGAGACGCTCAACTTAGCAACATGCAGGATTGGCGGGGACTTAGATTGTGGCGGCGCAAATTTACTAAACTCAGATCGCTATAAAGATGGCTCGTTTGATGATTCGAGCGGAAGGGGACTGGATGCCTACGGCGCAATCATTGGTGGGAATGTGTTTCTTCGTTCTACGTCAGAGGGCGAATTTAGAACTGATGGAGCAATTAACTTTACTGGGAGCCAGATAGCGGGGGATTTCGACTGCACAAATGGCACCTTTGCCTACCCTCCATCTAAGAGTCTGCCCGCGTCGAACTCAGCGCTGAAGCTTGAGAACGTAAATGTCAAGGGTTCTATATTGCTCCAGAATGGCTTCTCGGCGGAGGGTGAGGTCAGTCTGCAGGACGCTCAAATCGGCGGCAGCTTGATCTGCGATGGGGGCCGCTTTAAGAACCCGCTTTCCGACAAGGAAACAATGTTTTCAGCTTTGATGTGCGAGCGAATCACAGTGGGCGGTACTGTGCGACTGGCTGCGCACGAGAAGTATGGCCGTTTTCAGACCATTGGATATATTGAACTACGAGACGCGCGGATCGGCGGCATCCTCGAAATGGGTGGGGCCGATCTAAAATCAGCGACCCTTGATCTGAGTGGTGCGACCGCCTCAGGACTCTCCGATAACGGGGACATTAGTTGGCCACGCCCGGATCACCTCTATCTGAAACGGTTCGAATACGGCGCCATCGTAGGTGGCACAGAAGACTCTAAAGATCGTTTGAGGTGGTTGCGGTTGCAGCCGCAAAGCGATTTTAACTATGAGTCCTATTCCCAACTTGCCAAGGTGCTTCTTGCGGCTGGGGACGACGAGGGAGCGCATTTTATTCTGGAAGAACTGTCCAGGCTGCAAGCGAAACGCGGCCACCCGTTCTGGTTTCTCAAGCCTGAAGTCTGGCTCAAAGCTCCGATCGGTTATGGCTACCGTCCTATCCTCGCCTTCTGGTATATGCTCTCGCTTGGCTCTCTGGGATGGATTATTTACCGCAGGAGTTATCTTGCGGGATCTCTTGCTCCGGTTGATGAAGTCGCCTACGACGCATTCTGCAAGAAGAAAGCTCTGCCCGGGTACTATCCTGGTCTTTCAAGTCTCGTCCTGTCCGTTGAAAACTCGCTGCCCCTAGTCAAACTTGGCATGGCCGATAAGTGGCAGCCCAATCCTTCGGGTTGCCCACCCGTTCCGGTGGATGAGCAATTGCGTGCGCCAGAGAATCTACCCAAGGTTTTTCCGAGGACAGCGATGTTTTCGGGGCTTCGAAATATCGGAAATCGGATTGGCTTTGAAGTAGGGCTTACTCCGGGCTCGAATGGTGTATCCAAGAATAGCGCCGCGAGCCGGTTTGCCACTTCCCCGAAGTTCGTTCGCAGGTTTATGTGGATCCAGATCTTATTAGGATGGCTGCTCGCGACAGCATTCGTTGCAGGTGTTGGGGGCCTCTTCAAGAAGTGATACGAGAAGACGCTAGAGTAAGCTATACTGTTCCTTGGATATTTACGAGACTTTGCGTCTTGAGTGGCAGCTTTACCAGACTCCAACTGGAAGCGGAAGAGGGATAAATCAGCATGGCGAAGCGTCGTGGCAATCCGAACTGGGGTAAGCCGGAGCCGATTGGGCCGGTGGTGCCGACCGTTACATCGTTCGAACAGGTAGTGAAAGAGTACAAGCTGACGCCTGACCAGTACATCCGGTCGACCCGTTTGCGGGAGTGGGCGAGGCGGAACAAGAACTCGAAGTATATTCCGGAGGCGCTGCTCGAGGCCTGGGGATTCGAGATCGAGTCCACGCTTTAGGGCTTTTGGTTTCTTGGTTTGAGAGGCGCTGCCCGATTGGGTGGCGCTTTTCTGTTTCTGGGTGCTTTAGAACGGGCAGCGGCAGACGCAGATTCCCTTCGGGAATGACAACCAGAAAAGCAAGGACCTGTCGCGAAGGCGGGGCACCCGGACTGGGTTTCTGGGTTAGAAGTGGGCGGTCAGGTCGGCGAAAGTGGGGAGTTCGAGGAGGTGTTGGCCGGTGGGGGGCTGGTTGACGACTTCGTGCTCGAGGACCCAGGTGTAGTCGTGGGGGATGAAGACGGCGTTGAGGCCGGCGGCGAGGGCTGGGTTGATGTCAGAGCGGGGGCTGTTGCCGACCATCCAGGTAAGGGCCTGTTCGCAGGCGTGGCGGCGGGTGACGTCGCGGTAGGCGCTGTCGTGCTTCTCGGCGAGGACTTCGACGGCGGAGAAGAGGGGGGCGAGGCCGGAGCGCTCGAGCTTGTTGGTCTGCTCTTCGAGGTTGCCCTTGGTGACGAGGATGAGGCGGTGGCGGCGGGCGAGGTCGTGGAGGGTGGGGGCGACGCCGGGGAGGAGTTCGATTTCGTGTTCGGCGATGGAGTCGGTGAAGCTGACGATGCGGGCGTGCTTGTCGGGGGTGGCGGGGGAGTGGGAGAGGTCTTCGAAGCAGTGGATGAGGGACTTGCGGAAGCTCTTGAGGCCGTAGCCGTGGGCGGCGATGGTGGCGCGCTCGCAGACGTTGAGGTGCTCGCGGACCTCTTCGGGGGTGTGGACGCGGTGGTCGAGGTAGGAGATGAAGGCGGCGATGGCGCGCTCGAAGTAGATGTTGTTTTCCCAGAGGGTGTCGTCGGCGTCGAGGAGGATGGTCTGGGGAACGGTTTTGCGGGCGGCGGCGTGCTCTGGCGCGGGCGGCTTTCTGCCGGGCTGGAGGCGGTTTGGGTCGACGGTTGGGTCGCCGTACTGGATGTTGGAGTCGGGCATGATCTGGCGTCTCGTGGGCTTGGGGCCGAGGCCGGGGTCCTGGTCGAGCGAGGTTGGGAATTTGTAACCAGACCTCGTACAGTTCGTGCTCTTTGTTTGAGTCCGGAAGCTGGGGGAAAGACGCGAAGATTTACGCGGGCGACAGGGGAGCGAGGTTCTTGTCTTCGCTTGAAACGGGCCTTATGGCTGGATTATAGGGGCAAGCGGGGCCGGTGCGGATCGTTCGATTTGTGGAGGCGTTACTTTCGGAGGATGGGAGCGACGGCGGTGCCGATGAGCTCGATAGCGTTCATGAGTTTGGCGTGTGGAAGGGCGGAGACGCTCATCTGGAAGGAGATACGGGAGATGCCGCCGAGGGACTCACTCATGGCCTTGACTTTTTTGGCGACCGTTTCGGGACTGCCGACCATGAGGGCTCCGGTGGGGCCGAGAAGGGCGTCGAACTGGCGGCGGGTGACGGGGGGCCAGCCGCGCTCTTTGCCGATGGCGGTAAAGGCGGCGGCGTAGCCGGGGAAGAAGTCTTCGGCGGCCTGAGCGTCAGTGGCGGCAGTGTAGCCGAGGGCGTGGACGCCGACTTTCAGAGTTTCAGGGGCGTGGCCGGCTCGCTTTCCGGCTTCGCGGTAGAGGTCGACGAGGGGCCGGAAGCGGTGGGGTTCGCCACCGATGATGGCGACCATGAGCGGGAGGCCGAGGGCTCCGGCGCGGGCGAAGGATTGCGGGGTTCCGCCTACGCCTAGCCAGATGGGAATGGGGTTTTGGAGCGGGCGGGGGTAGACGCCCTGTCCGGTGAGGGGCGCGCGATGCTCGCCGGACCAGGTGACGTGGGTGTGGTCGCGGAGTTCGAGGAGGAGGTCAAGCTTGCTCGTGAAGAGGGAATCGTAGTCTTCGAGGGCTAGGCCGAAGAGGGGAAAGGACTCTATGAAGGAGCCGCGGCCGACGACGATTTCGGCGCGTCCCTGGGAGATGAGGTCGAGGGTGGCGAACTCCTGGAAGACGCGGACGGGGTCGGCGGCGCTGAGGACGGTTACGGCGCTGGCGAGGCGGATGTTTTTCGTGAGGGCTGCCGCGGCGGCGAGGATGACGGCGGGGGCGGAGTCGAGGTACTCCTGGCGGTGGTGCTCGCCGAGGCCGAAGTGGTCGAGGCCGGACTGGTCGGCGAGGGTGATCTCGGCTAGGAGGTTCTGGATGCGTTCGACGGGGGTGATGGTGGCGCCGGTGACGGGGTCGGGGACGGAGGCGGCGAAGCTGTCGACGCCGATCTGCATGGGTGTCATGAGTTGATGGTAGATGACGGGCTAGTTTGGGGGCAGGCCTCCCAGGTAGGGGACGCTCAGGCTGGGAGCAGTGGCGATGAAGTGGGTGAGGGCTGGGTTGGGGAAGCGGCGGGCGTAGGGTGGGGCCCAGCCGATCTGGTCGCCGGAGGGGTGGGGTTCGGTCTCCTGGGGCTTGCCGGTGGCCTTCTCGAAGAAGGATGGGTCGGAGAGGCCGTCGATGGAGACTGTGGCGAGGCGGTGGATGGCGCCTCCGTCGTAGGCGTAGAGGTCGATGCCGTTGGCTTCGCCGAACTCGGCTATGAGGACCAACGGTGCGAGGGCGTAGAGGTGGTAGTGGAGGGCACGGGTGGCGCGGGCCATCTCTAGGGGGAGGGTGCCGTCGGGTTGGATGCGGTCTACGCCTTTCTTGTAGGCGGTGATGCCCCAGTTGAAGGCGGGGCGGTCGTTGGCGACGACGCCGATGGCGGCGATCTCGATGCCGGCCCAGTAGGCGTGGTTGTTCATACCGTCTCCGGAGGCCTGGCGCTTGTCGTAGTAGCCCTGGGTTGCGTGGGCTAGCTGAAGGAGCCATTGGCCGATGGCGGTGTTCTGGGTGGGGGTTTCGAGGTGCGTGTCGCGGACCTTGAGGTAGGCGATGGCGATGGCTCCGGCGATCCAGCCCTGGACGTAGAAGGCCTGGTTGGAGGACATGGCGCCGGTGAGGGAGGCGTTTTGCGCGAGGGTGAAGGTGCGGTCGATGACGCATTGGGCGGCGGCTCGGGAGCCGCTGGTGCGGTAGGCGTCGGCGGCGGAGACGATAGTGGCTCCGGCGGCCTTGATGGGGTCGGCGGAGGCCTGGTAGGCCTTCATGCGGATGGGGTCGACGATGGAATGCGTGGGGTCGTCGAGACGGTAGAAGCCGTCGGTCCTGAGGTCGGGGGCGATGGGCGGGATGGCGGGGCAGGTGTACGGGGCGGCGGTGAGCTTGATGGGCTGAGTGTCCCATGGAGAGCGAAGAGGGGATTCGGCGTGGAGGGTTACGGCGGTGAAGAGAGCGGTCGTGAGGACTTGCTTGAAGCGAATAGTCATAAGGCTCTAAGGGCCGGAGTTTATCTGGTTGCAAGGTTTTCTGGCCAGTTGCTCATAACGAATGGTCCGAAAGAGGGGTCCACGGCACCATCGATGTGGTCTTACGAGCGGGTGGCGCGTCCCGTAGACTCGGAGCAACGCTCAGAGATTTCAGGTGGTGGCGCGGGAAGCGCTTTTGAGAGAAGAGGACGGCGGGGCCTGAGCCCGGCTGGTCCAGGAGAATTCTATGTTGTTGATTGTGTTTGCGTTGATCCTTGGGATCGTGGCGGGGCTTCGGGCGATGACGGCTCCGGCGGCTGTGAGCTGGGCGGCTAAGCTTGGGTTGCTGCAGGTGAGCGGGACGCCGCTCGCATTCATGGGATATCACTACACGGCGTATATCCTGACGGTGTTGGCAATCGGGGAGCTGATGAATGACAAGCTTCCGGCGACTCCGAGCCGCAAGGTTCCCCCGCAGTTTATCGCGAGGGTGGTGAGCGGCGGGCTGGTCGGGGCGACGATTGGCGCCGCGGCTGGGTCGCTTGTGATCGGATTGCTGGCTGGTGCGGTTGGTGCGGTTCTGGGCACGCTTGGCGGGTCTGCTGTTCGCGGGAAGCTGGCGGCTACGTTCGGTAAGGATCTTCCGGCGGCGCTGATCGAGGACGTCGTTGCGGTTGGCGTTGCGGCGATTACTGTATCGAGGTTCTGATGAAGCAACGATTCGACGCCATTATCCTTGGGGCCGGCCAGGCGGGACCACCGCTTGCCGGTCGCTTGACGCAGGCGGGCTGGAAGGTGGCGCTGGTCGAGCGGAAGCTGTTTGGCGGGACGTGCGTGAATGTGGGCTGCACGCCGACGAAGGCGCTGGTCGCGAGTGCGCATGCGGCTCACCTGGCAAGGCGTGGGGGCGACTTCGGCGTGGTGTCGAGCGGGCCGGTGCGGATGGATATGGCGGCGGTGAAGGCGCGCAAGGATAAGATCGTCGCAAAGTCGCGGAATGGCGTTGAAGGATGGTTGCGGAAGATGGAAGGGTGCACCGTCTTTACGGGGACAGCGAGCTTTACGGCTGCGAACGAGGTTCGGGTGGGCGAGGAGTTCCTTGAAGCGGATCACATCTTTGTGAACGTCGGCGCGAGGCCGTTTGTGCCTCCGGCGAAAGAGATGCCGGGGACGGATTCGGTGCCGTTTCTGACGAGCTCCACGATTCTTGAGCTGGATGAGTTGCCGAAGCACCTTGTTGTCGTCGGCGGGAGTTATATCGGGCTTGAGTTCGCGCAGATGTACCGTCGGTTCGGGGCCGAGGTGACGGTTGTGGAGCGGAAGGACCGGCTGGTGCCGCACGAGGATGAGGATGTGTCGGCTGCGGTGCTGGACGTGCTCGAGGCTGAAGGGATCCAGGTGAGGCTCGACGCATGCTGCATCGCGCTTTCGAAGCGCGGCGATGAGGTTGTAGTTGGCGTGGAGTGTGTGGCGGGGCATCCCGAGGTGGTGGGGTCGCATGTCCTGCTGGGCATCGGACGGGTGCCGAATACCGACGACCTTGGGCTCGCGCATGCCGGGGTTACGACGGATGAGCATGGGTTCATCGTCGTGGACGATCAGCTTCGGACGAACGTTCCGGGGATATGGGCAATGGGCGATTGCAACGGGCGCGGGGCTTTCACCCATACGTCGTACAACGACTTCGAGATCGTAGCGGCGAACCTGCTGGATGCGGACCCACGAAGGGTGAGCGACCGGATCCAGGTGCATGCGCTGTATATCGATCCGCCGCTGGCGCAGATCGGCATGACGGAGGCCGAGGTGCGGGCGAGTGGGAAGCCGGCGTTGATGGGGACGCGTCCGATGACGAAGGTCGGGCGGGCCGTCGAGAAGGGCGAGACGAAGGGCTTTATGAAGGTGCTGGTGGATGCGGAGACGAAGATGATTCTTGGCGCTTCCATCCTTGGCACGGGCGGGGATGAGGCGATTCACTGCATTCTAACGGCGATGTACGCGAGACAGCCTGCTTCCCTGATTCAGCGTTCGGTGCATATTCATCCGACCGTGGCGGAGCTGATCCCGACGGTGTTCGGGGATTTGAAACCGATGTCTTAATCGGTCCTAAAGAGGGGGTGGATGTTGCCCCGGATGAGCGTAGCGGGCTTTGCGGCGCTGGCTCAGAATCACAGTATGTTGCAGGGCCGGATGCTCTGCCAGGAGGCACTATGGAGCTTGTTCTCGAATACGCTGCTTGCGCAATGACGGCCCTTCCTGCAAAACAACCGGCCAGTGACATGGCTCCTACCGTGCCTGCTCTGCTTGGGCAGATCGCGCAACTGGAAGATGAGGCAAGCTATCTTCGCACGATGGTTTGTGAGTTACTGCGCAAGAACGAGAAGCTGCGGGAGCAGGCTCTGGGGGCGTTTGGGGAGATGCCTCTTGTGGGTGGGATGGGTGTAAAGGCAGGGATTTGGGCTTAGTTGGGTTGGGTTTGTAAGTTCTAGGTGAAAGTGCAAACGCAGATTCCCTTCGGGAATGACAACCAGAGGCAACGGCAAGAGCAACGACAGACGCAGATTCCCTTCGGGAATGACAACCAAAGAAGCAAGAGCAAGGGATCGATGGTGGCGGCACTTGCTTTGGTACGCTCGCTGGTATGAGACGTTTTTTCTGGGGTGTGGTGGTTTTGCTGGCGGTGCTTCCTGCGGGGACGCAGCAGCCGGAAACCAAGGCTAAGCTGGATGCGCGGGCGCAGGAGTTGATTCGACTGCTGCGGCTGGAGGTACTTCCGAAAGAGTCGGGGTACCTGGGAATTATCGGTAAGTCAGCACAGACGGCGATGGTGGATGGGCGATCGCTGGCGGTGCAGAGCCAGAACTACTACATGCTGACGACGGAGCGGCCTATCAACTATCTGCACTGGCTGGCACCGGACGATACGCACATCCTGATCGAGGGGGGACCGGTGGACTACTTCATCTTTCATCCGGAGGGGCGGGTGGAGAAGAAGACGCTGGGGATGGATCTGGCGCATGGCGAACGGCCTGTTGTGGCGGTACCGGGCGGGTGCTGGAAGGCGCTGCGTCTGCACGACGGAGCTGGATATGCGTTGATGGCGAATACGCTCTCGCCAGAGTTTACGCCGGACCGGGTGAGGATCGGCGAAGGAGAGGCGTGGGTGAAGCGCTTTGCGGGTAAGGCTGACTGGGCGAGCGAAGCGTCTTTGCGGGAGATGATCGGGCCGAACTGGAAGCCTTGATTCCGCTAAGGCGGCTGATCAGGATGGGCCATGAGAGGAACAAGAGCCAAGGATCTGGCAGAGAGCGATGCCGCTCCACTTCGAGCAGGTTATCTTGTAGGCGCGACCGCTCAGTACTTCTACAAACAAGAAAAGGGCTCCGGATCGCTCCGAAGCCCCTTTCCATAGTCCACCCGACTTGAGAGCAGCCGGACGGCGTCTTAGTACATGCCGTCCATGCCGCCGCCACCGTGCTGGTGACCGCCGCCTGCTGCTTCCTTCTTCTCCGGAATCTCGGAGATCATGGCTTCGGTCGTGAGCATCAGGCCGGCGATGGAAGCCGCGTTCTGCAGAGCAGTGCGCGTCACCTTCGTCGGATCGATGACACCGGCAGCAACCAGATCCTCGTAAGCGCCCGTTCCGGCGTTGTAGCCGTAGTTCGCTTCCTTGGAATCGTGGATCTTGCCGATCACAACCGCGCCTTCTTCGCCAGCGTTCGAGACGATCATGCGAAGCGGCTCTTCGATCGCGCGACGGATGATCGAGGCACCGATCTTCTCATCGCCTTCGAGCGTCTTGATGAGGGCATCGACAACCGGGGTGCAACGGACCAGGGCGACGCCGCCGCCCGGGACGATGCCTTCCTCGACTGCCGCGCGCGTTGCATGCATCGCATCTTCCACGCGGGCCTTCTTTTCCTTCATCTCGGTCTCGGTAGCTGCGCCGACCTTGATCACCGCAACGCCGCCAACCAGCTTGGCGAGGCGCTCCTGCAGCTTCTCGCGGTCGTAGTCCGAGGTGGTCTTCTCGACCTGCGCACGGATCTCCTTCACGCGGCCCGAGATATCGTCATCCGCTCCGCCGCCATCGACGATCGTGGTGTTGTCCTTGTCGATCGTGACGCGCTTCGCCGTGCCGAGATCCTCGATCTTGACGCCCTCGAGCTTGATGCCGAGGTCTTCCGTGATGGCCTTGCCGCCGGTCAGGATGGCAATGTCCTGCAGCATCGCCTTGCGACGATCGCCGAAGCCAGGAGCCTTGACAGCAGCCACGTTCAGCGTGCCGCGCAGCTTATTGACCACGAGGGTTGCGAGCGCTTCGCCGTCGACATCCTCAGCAATGATGATGAGGGGCTTGGCGGTGCGGGCGATCTGCTCGAGCAGGGGAAGAAGGTCCTTCATCGACGAGATCTTCTTCTCGTAGATCAGGATGTAGGGGTTCTCAACGGCAACTTCCATCCGCTCCGCATCGGTCACGAAGTAGGGTGAAAGGTAGCCGCGGTCGAACTGCATACCCTCGACCACATCGAGCTGCGTCTCCATCGTGCGCGACTCTTCGACGGTGATGACGCCGTCCTTGCCAACCTTCTTCATCGCCTCGGCGATGATGACGCCGATCTGCGAGTCAGAGTTCGCCGAGATCGTTCCGACCTGGGCAATCATGTCGCCCGAAACCGGCTTCGAGAACTCGCTCAACGCGCCGCCCTGGATGACACCATGCTCATCGCGCTTGCCGATGATGGCGGTGACAGCCTTGTCGATGCCGCGCTTGAGCGCCATCGGGTTCGCACCGGCCGCAACCGTCTTCACGCCCTCGCGGTAGATGGCCTGGGCCAGAACCGTCGCGGTCGTGGTGCCGTCGCCGGCGATGTCGGATGTCTTCGAGGCCACTTCGCGCACCATCTGCGCGCCCATGTTCTCGAGTGCATTCGCGAGCTCGATCTCCTTGGCGACGGTGACGCCGTCCTTGGTGATCGTCGGCGAACCGAACTTCTTCTCGATGACGACGTTACGTCCCTTGGGTCCGAGCGTCACCTTGACGGCATCGGCCAAAATGTTGACTCCACGCAGGATCGCCTGACGTGAATCTTCTCCATGCAGAATTTGCTTTGCCATTACAGAACTCCAGAAATGTCGTTGAAAACTTCTCGTTAGAACAAAACCTTACGGGGCTGCACAAGGGCACACGCCGAAGGCGTCCAAGACGGCACGAAGTGCTACTTGGAGAGGATTCCGAGGACTTCTTCTTCGCGCATGATCAGAAGCTCTTCGCCGTCGAGCTTGATCTCGGTGCCCGAGTACTTGCCGAACAGGATGCTGTCGCCTGCCTTCACATCGAGCGGGAAGACTTTGCCTTCGTCGTTCGACTTACCCTTGCCGACCGAGATGACCTCGCCCTGCTGTGGCTTTTCCTTGGCCGAGTCCGGGATGATGATCCCGCCGCGGATGCTCTCGCCCTCTTCAATGCGACGAACCAGGATACGGTCGTGCAGCGGAGTGAATGATTTCGACATTGCGTGCGTCTCCTTGTAGCTGTGTGGGGTTTACGTTCTGGAAGCAGGTTGTTCCCGCTCGAATCTCGGCCGAAAAGGCCCAGACCGGTGTAAGATCACCAAGTCCTCAACCTTCAGCCCGGACTCACCGCGTTAGCAGTCTAGCCCTTCGATTGCTAACGATAGGCCCCGTCGCGAACCTTGTCAAGCCGTCGATTGTGAAATGTGAGTCAATCACGCGCAGCCTTTCCGGCCCCCCTCAACCTTCACATCCCAGACACAAAAGCCGTAGAATGCAGCATGACCTCCCGCACCATACGCTCGGCCATCAAGCTCGCCGCAGCCTCGGGCCTCGCACTCTCGCTCATGCCGTTCGTGCTCGCTCAGGACGCTCCCAAGAGCCGCGGCCGCAAGTACAAGCCGCCACCCGAGACTTCGCATATCGAAGTGCTCGTCACCAAGGGCTATAACCACAAGCCCATCCCGAACGCAGCCGTCATCTTCCACGAGATCCGCGAAGACGGGAAGGATCTCGGCAATCTCGAGGTCAAGACCGACCCCGACGGCAAGGCCATCATCGACGTTATCCCGACCGGCAGCAATCTACGCGTGCAGGTTCTCGCGAACGGCTTCGCCACGTACGCGGAAGACTTCCTGATTTCGGAATCGAGCCGCCAGATCCCCGTCGAGATGCTGCGCCCACGCGAGCAGATCTCCACCTACGTCGACAACTCCGGCAAGGCTTCGACGGCGAAGGCGGGCGTTCAGGAACCCGTTCGCCCCAAGACGGCCGATCCCAAGTCGAAGAGCGTCCCGGCTCCAGCGTCGACGACTCCACCGCCGCCCACGCCTCTTCCGCCGTCCGAGCAGAACACCCCCGCTCCCGTCTCGAACCCGCCAGCGCCGCCTCAGTGAGTTCCTCGAAGCCGCTGGCCGGCAAGACCGCCCTCATCACTGGAGCCGCGAAACGCATCGGCCGCGCCATCGCTCTGGCACTCGCCGAGCAGGGCGCGGCCGTCGCGATCACTTATCGCGGATCCCGTGACGAAGCCGCCGCGACCCTCGCCGATCTGAAGTCCTGCGGCGTGGAAGCAGCCGCGCTCTTCTGCGATCTCACGGACGAACTCAGCATTGAAACGGCGGTCTCAGATGCGGTCACGCAGCTGGGCCGACTCGACCTCCTCGTCAACAACGCCGGGATCTTCGCCTCCGCGCCACTTGAATCCATCTCAGCCGCTGAGTGGGACGGCATGTTCGCCTCGAATACGCGCGGTCCCTTCCTGATGGCCCGTACCTGCCTGCCGCACCTCCGCGCCACCCGCGGGCGCATCCTCAACATAGGCTCCCTCGGCGGCCTCCATCCCTGGTCAACCCACGCCCACTACTGCACCTCGAAGGCCGCCCTGCATATGCTCTCGCAGACGATGGCCAAGGCCTGGGCACCCGAGATCAGCGTCAACTGCATTGCCCCCGGCATGATCGTTCAAGGCGAGGTCGGCGAAGCCTACGAGCACTTCGCTCACAAAACGCCCATGCAGCGCAACGGAACCTCCGCGGACGTAGCGGCTGCCGCCCTCTTCTTCGCGACCGGTCCCCATTTCATCACAGGCCAGCTACTGGCCGTGGACGGCGGCCTGGGCCTGAACAGCTAGCGTCCAAGCAGCCGCGCCACCCACCCTTTGTCCTTCTTCTTGTCTTCGTAGAGATCTTCCGCCTCGTCCTGCTCCGGCAGCGGCCTTCCTTCAAAGACGGCCAGAGGATTGTCCACGCATAAGGCCTGCGCGTACTCCACCCCGTATTTCTTCTCGACCATCCGCCGCGCCTCGCTCATCTTCGGGGGCCGGGACGTCGTATTGTGCGCATCCGTCGCCAGAAAATGCACCCACTTCTTCGCGAGCAGATCGTGCGCCGCCCGCTCCGCCTTCCTGCCCATCCCGCCCGTGACCGAATTCGTCGTCACCTGCACGAGAAGCCCGCCCCGCAGCCAGTCCACGATCCTATCCATTTCTTGTTGCAGCGTCGGATTTCGCTCCGGATGCGTGAGGATAGGCGTCATGCCCGCGAGACGCAGTTGGTAGAACGTCTCCGTCAAGCCGCGCGGGAGGCCATAGTCCGGCAACTCCACCAGGAGATACCCATGCCCGTTGATGGTGTACTTCTTCGTATCCGCGAGTGCCGCCTGGATGTTGTCATACGACAGGTGAAAATCGCAGCCAACCCCTATGGTCAGCGCCACTCCCGCCCGTGCCAGCCGCCCCCGCAAATCGTTCGCCAGCTCTTCGTTCCGCGCCAGGTCATAGCTGTACTTGCCATTCGCATGCGGTGAGCAGGCGATATGGGTGATTCCATCGGCCGCCGCCATCTTCGCCATGGCGACGGACGTCTCCATATCCGGAGCTCCATCATCCAACCCGGGTAAAAGATGGTGATGGATATCTACCATGTCTGGGTGGGAGTAAGAAGCTCCTTGACTTCCAGCACCTGCCCCCCAAATGTGCCCTTCAGCGAGGCCGCCATCGCCTGAAAGAGAGCGAGCCCATCGCTCGAACCGAGCAGCGCCTCGCTCGACCGGTCCGGGTGCGGCATCAGTCCAAGCACGTTCCGTCCTTCGTTCAGCACCCCGGCGATGTTCTCGAGCGACCCGTTAGGATTCGCCGCATCCGTCACCTCGCCCGCGCGCGTTGCATACCGGAACGCGATGCGATCCTGATCCTGCAGCGCCTTCAACGTAGCGTCATCGCAGAAGTAGTTGCCTTCCATATGCCCGATCGGCATCCGCAGTACCTGTCCCTCGGACAGCGTGTGCGTGAACGGCGACTCTGCGGTCTCCGTCCGCAGATGCACCTGTTTGCAGATGTACTGCTGCCCTCGGTTTCGCATCAGCGTACCCGGCAGAAGACCCGCCTCACACAGGATCTGGAATCCGTTGCAGATTCCCAATACCAATCCGCCATTCTTCGCGAACTTCGCCACCGACTGCATCACCGGCGCGAACTTTGCAATTGCGCCCGTCCGCAAATAATCCCCATAGGCAAAACCACCGGGAACGAGGATCGCATCGCACCCCTGGAGATCCTCCGAAGCGTGCCAGAGATAGGTCACCGGCACATGTAGAAGCGACTCCACCACGTTGTACGTGTCGTGGTCGCAGTTCGATCCGGGAAACACCAGAACGCCGAATTTCATAGCCCCAGAATACCATCCGGTCCCCCATAAAACGGGGGACCGGATGGTGTGGCCTGCTTACTCTGTTGCCATGGAACCGCCAACCGCAAGGCGGAAGCAGCGAAGACGTTTTCGTGAGTAGAGGTTAGTTAATCGTGTAGGTGTGGGTTCCGCTGCCTACGTCGGCGGTTCTGCCGTTGGGCAGTGTGACCGTCGCGGTGGTGTTGGCGGGGTTGGTGAGGGTGAACTTGCCGGTGGTGCGGTTCCAGTCGGTGGTGACGGTGCCGTAGGCGGAGTCGTACTCGGTATGGAGCTGGGGCAGACGGCCGTCGAAGTGGGGTTTGACGGTGAGGTGGTGGTAGCCGGCGCCGGTGGGGTCGGTGTCGATACCGGCGGAGCGGCGGAAGACCCAGGCCATGACGGAGCCGAAGGCGTAGTGGTTGTAGGAGTTCATGGAGGCGTCGCCGGTGTCTCCGTTCCAGCGCTCCCACCATGTGGTTGCGCCCTTGCGGACCATGTAGCCCCAGGAGGGGTAGGTGTCCTGCAGGAGAAGCTTGTAGGCGATGTCGGCGCGCTGGTTGTCGTCGAGGACGAACATCAGGAACGGCGTGCCGAGGAAGCCGGTGGTGAGGTGGTTGTCGTGGGCGGCGATGTCCTTGACGAGGCGGTCGACCATGTTGGCGCGGAGCGATTCAGGCGCGATACCGGAGTAAAGAGTGACGACGTAGGCGGCCTGGGTGTTGCCGGTGACGGTGCCGTCGGGCTGGACGTACGCCTTGCGATAGGCTTCGGCGATGTGGTCGTAGAGGGCCTGATACTTGTCGGCCTGCTGTTGCTGGCCGATGGCGAGGGCCATCTCCTTCATGTCGCGGGCCAGGATGGCCCAGTAAGCGGTGGCGATGAGGTCGCGCGGGGTGTGGGTGTCGGGGGCGAGCCAGTCGCCGTAGTTGTTGCCGAGGTCCTTGGCGCGGAGGAAGTCGGGGTTGGTGGTGGCGAGATAGTCCATGAAGTGTTCCATCTGGGGCCAGGAGCGCTCGAGGATGGACTTGTCTCCGTACTGGAGCCATGCGGCGTAGGGGACGAGGATGCCTGCGTCGGCCCAGCCGGGAGCGCCGGATTGGGGTCCGAGGAGATTGGGGGAGACGTCGGAGAAGGCACCTCTGTCGTTCTGGGCGTCTTCCATGTCGAACATGAATTTGTGGGTGAAGCTGCCAATGTCGAAGTTATAGGTTCCGGTGCGCCAGAAGACGCCAGCATCGCCCATCCAGCCGAGGCGCTCGTCGCGCTGCGGGCAGTCGGTGGGGACGGAGACGAAGTTGCCGCGCTGTCCCCAGATGCCGAGTTTGCCCATGCTGTTGAGGAGTTCACTGGAGCTGTTGAAGCGGATGGAGGGAGTTTGGGGAAGGCTGTTGTAGACGAGGCCTTCGATGCTTGCGGTGGTGGGGGTTCCGGGGTATCCGGCTAACTCGACGTAGCGGAAGCCGTGGAAGGTGAAGCTGGGGGTGTAGGTCTCGTCGCCCTTACCGGAGAGGACGTAGGTGTCGGTGACGGTGGCGTTGCGGAGGTTGAGGGTGTACATGCTGCCGTCTGGATTAAGGCGCTCAGCGAAGCGCATCTGGACGGCGGTTCCGGCGGGGCCGTGTACGTGGAGGACGATGTTGCCGACCATGTTCTGGCCCATGTCGTAGACGACTGGATGAGCGGCGTTGGCGGGGTCCATCGCGATGGGCTTGATGATGTTGGATTCGGCGATGGAGAGGTCGGGCTGCGAGGTCAGGGTGACCTCAGGCGAGACGGTCGCGGGGACGGCGGGGGACCAGTTCTTGCCGGTGAAGTGGGGGGCGTTCCAGCCGGTGAGGGCGAGGCGTGCGTCGTAGACTTCGCCGGCGTAGATCTCGGAGAAGAGAACCGGCGCCTGGGCGGTTTGCCACGTTTCGTCGGTGCCGATGGTCTTGTGGGAGCCGTCGGCGAGGGTGACGTCGAGCTGGGCGCGGAGGGCGTCGGGATCGGTGTACTCGCGGGAGCCGGACCAGGTAAGGGGGGAGCCGTGCCAGCCGCTGCCGAGTATGGTGGCCACGGTGTTGTCGCCGGTGGTGAGGAGCGAGGTGACGTCGTAGGTCTGGTAGAGGACGCGCTTGTGGAAGTCGGTGAAGCCGGGGTTCAGGAGGTCATGCGTGGCGACGGGCTTGCCGTTGATGAAGGCGCGATAGGCACCCATGGCGGTGATGGTGAGTTTGGCGGAGGTGACCTTGCCGGTGAGGGAGAAATCCTTGCGGAGGAGGGAGGCGTCGGTTGAGACGCGGTTCGGGCCGGGGACGAGAGAGCGGCGGTCAGTGCCGAGGCCGAGCGGAAGGCTGAGGGGGCCGATCTCCTGCGCGGCTTGCCATTCGCCGGTGGTTGGACGGGTCTGCCAGGCTTTATCGGAGGTGATACGACGTTCGGCTCCATCGGCATCGGTGATGCGGAGGGAGGCCGCGAATCCGGCGGGTCCGCCTGCTGCTTTCTGCTTGTCGCCGAGGCGGGGGGCGGTCACCTTGATGAGGATCTCGTTGTCACCGGGCTTGAGAAGGGAGCCGATCTCCTCCCAGTCGAAGGCGCTCCACTCTTCGTGCTGGCCGGTGGTCTTGCCGTTGACCGTTGCGGTGTAGTTGCCGTGGGCGAGGACGTGAAGGCTTGCGCGCATGGGCTTCGCGTCGAGGTGGAGGGGGTAGCGGAACTCGACCGCAGTCTCGGATGGGACGTGTTTGGGATCGGTGTTGGGGAGCCAGAGCCAGCGGATGGCTTCGAGTTCATGGGCTGCCGCGGGGTCGTCGCGGCGAATCCACTGGGAGTGCCAGGCGGAGGGTGTGAGGAGGCCGGTCTCGAACCATGCGGGAGTGGAGTGGGTGGTCTTGCCCTGCTTATCGGTGACCTGGACGGCCCAGAAGTAGTGGGTCTGCGCGGTGAGGGCCGGGCCGGCGTAGGGGATGTTCACGGAGTCGGAGGATGTGATCTTCCCGGAGTCCCAGATGTTGGCTTTGCCGGGAACGAGCTTCGATGGATCGGTGCTGACGAGGACTTCGTAGGCGGACTGCATCCAGTTCGCGGAGGTTGCGTCACTCTGCCAGGAGAAGACGGGCTTTGCCACGTCGATGGCTGCGGGGTTGGTCATCTGCTCGGTGCGGAGTTTGACCGGGGCGGCGACGGCGGTCGTGGCCAGAAGTGTCGAGGTGCCTGCGATGAGAAGGGTTCGAGATAGAGCAGAAGTTGCGGCGGACAAACGCATGAAGCGGGACTCCCTCGGTAAATAATTTCTGGACTGAACCAACATATACGCTTCCACGTTACGTCGTCTCGCCGCGCCACGCTTTCGGCGAGTAAAAATTTGCAGGGTGGTACAGGGCATTTGCCTCATTGACACGGAAAAGGACGCTGGTGAAGATAAGGTTTACAGGCCGGACAATACCGACATCTTTCCCGCTGAGCCACACACATGTGGCGGGTGCCAGCAACAGATTCCGAAGAACTGATCTTGGGGTGATATGACGTCCACCATTACGCGGCAGGATCCACGCTATAGCCTTCTTCGCCGGGGAAAGAATGCACGCTGGCCAGCGACAGACGCTGACTCCGTTTCTCGTATCGAGATCGTGGCGACCGCGGATGATGTTGCTCCGGCTCTCCAGAGCATCGTGGCCGCGGGACTGCGGCCCACGGTTCGTTCGGGTGGGCACTGTTATGAGGACTTCGTCGCCAATAATCCGAACGGCGTAATCCTGGATGTTTCGATGCTGAACCATACGTCGGCTGCTCCGGATGGCAAGAGCGGTTTCCAGGTTGGAGCGGGTGCGGTGCTCGGCGTGGCGTATGCGGAGCTCTATAAGAAGTACAACGTGACGATGCCTGGTGGAAGCTGCTACTCGGTGGCGGCGGGTGGGCATGTGAGCGGTGGCGGTTATGGCGTGCTGTCACGGAAGTTCGGGCTGGTGACGGACTGGCTGACGGCGGTGGACATTTGCACCGTCGAGGCCAATGGCAAAGTCGTCAAGCGGCACGTCGACGCGAAGCATGACGCGGACCTCTTCCGGGCTTGCCGGGGCGCGGGTGGTTCGAGCTTTGGGGTGATTACGAACTTCTACTTCGAGACGCTTCCGCCTGCGCCACATGAACTTGCTTCGGCTGGTGTGTCGTTTCCCTGGGACACGATGACCGAAGAGAAGTTCATCAAGATTGTTAAGACCTACGGCGATTACTTCGAGACGCGTGGGAAGGATAAGGACACGTGGGGCCTCTTCACCTTCATGGGACTGACGCATAAGTCGGCTGGAGGGATCGGCGTGTCGGCTACGTTCCATGATGCGGGTCCGACGGTTGAGGATTTGTCGATTCCGAATGAGTTTCTGGATCGCTTTGTCGCTTGTGGAGGAGCCGAGGCGGTGGCGAATCCGCCGATGGTGGCGCATCGGCCGGATCGGCGTGGGCGTCCGCAGCTTCCTCCATGCACGGCAGGAAAGCACTCGTTCAACCGGCGTGACTGGTACAGCGCCACGGTGGACCAGGGGAGTGGCTCGGGCGTGGGGAATACGCGTGGGAAGTACAAGTCGTGCTACATGCGGAAGAACTTCACGACCGAAGAGGCGAAGAGGCTGTACAAGCACCTTACGCGCGAGAGTACGACAGATATGAGCGGGCTGATCTGCGCAGTGGACTCATACGGCGGCGCGACGAACGTGGCGGAGAGAGTGTCGGATACGTCGGTTCCGCAGCGCGACTCGATCATGAAGCTGCAGTACCAGAGCTACTGGAGCGATCCAGCCGAGGATGCGGATAAGGTGAAGTTCCTCGACGAGATGTACACGGATGTCTACTCGGCGAACGTTGACGCGGTACACGCTGGAACACCGTATCCGAACGAGTTCTACGAAGGGTGTTATATCAACTATCCCGACGTCGACATGATGCGCTATCCGTTCTGGAGCGAGGTGTATTACGGCAAGGGCGATTTGTATGGGTTCCTGCAGGGTGTAAAGAAGAAGTACGACCCGAACAATATCTTCCATAACGCAATGTCGATCCGGCCGAAGGCCTAGGAGGTACGAATGACTCTGGGCCGCAATGCTCTCGGGACGCTTGTGCTGGTTCCTGTGATGGCTCTTTTCAGCCAGACGGGCGCATCGCAGGCTGCTAATCCTACGGTGATGCCGGCGGACTGTGCGGAGCTGCCGCACTCCGATTACCCGATGGCCCGCATCACGAATGGGCAGGTAAAGGCCGTCGTATTTTTGCCGGATGCTGAGAAGGGATACTATCGCGGACCGCGCTTCGACTGGAGCGGCGTGGTTGGGTGCCTGTCGCTGAATGGACATACGTTCTTCGGCGAGTGGTTCTCGAAGTACGACCCTTTGGGCAACGATGCCATCACTGGGCCGGTGGAGGAATTTCGCCATCCAACGAGCGAGATCGGGTATGACGATGCCGCCCCTGGTGGCTTGTTCGTCAAGATCGGCGTTGGCGTTCTCAAGCGAACGGACGACAAGCCCTACAAGTTTGGCGGAGCATACGAGATCGTCGATCACGGCAAGTGGACTGTTAAGGTGAAGAAGAACTCGGTCACCTTCCGGCAGGAACTGCATTCGACGATCGGCGTTGCTTATGTGTACGAGAAGGTGCTCTCACTCGACAGGCACGGGAATGTGCTGCATCTTGAGCATCACCTGAAGAACATCGGGACGAAGCCGATCGATACCGAGGTCTACGATCACGACTTTTTCATGCTTGATCAGAAGCCGATCGGGCCTGGCCTTCAGGTGACGTATCCGTTTATCCCGGTGCCGGACAAGCCGTTTGTGCCTTCGGTCGAGGTGGATGGGAAGGTCGTTAAGGTCGTTGCTCCAGTCGGACGGCCTGGTCCGGGCGCTTACATTACGGGCTACTCGAACAAGGTGTCGGATTACGATGTGACGACGGAAGATACGGGGGCGAAGATCGGTGTGGAACAGACTTCAGACTCGGCGATCGTGCGGTCGTACTTCTGGGGGACTTCGAAGACGATCTGCCCTGAGCTTTATCTGAAGGTCCATGCCGAGCCGGGGAAGACACAGGGCTGGAAGATCAACTACCGGTTCTTTACGCCCTAGCGGTGGGGCGCGGAGGATGCGGATGATGGCAGCCAGTTTGTCGCGGTGGGTGGCACTGCTGGCCTGTCTGGGGCTATTGGGTGCGAGTCCTGCCCGGGCGCAGGATCGGCCCAACGAGATACGGGTTAGCTTCCCGGCGGATGAGTCCGTTCAGGAGAAGGCAGCTCGCGAGATGCTCGTTGAGGAGAGCGGGAAACGCGGTCGGGTGGCCTGGATCCCGGTGCCGCGTGGGAGCGAAGCCTGCGCAGGCGAACGTGTGGTGCTGGGGCGGCGGGAGGTGGTGGAGGGGCTGATGCCCGTCGAGGCCCTGGCAGGGTGGCGGGAGCGTTTGGCCACGCTGCATGCGACCGGCGCGGCGGAGGGGTTCGCCGTCGTGCGGGTGCCTTGCCGGCGGGGGGCCGTGACCGTGATCGCGGGGAACGATGTAAGGGGGGAGTTGTTCGGGGTTGGGTGGGTGCTGCGGCATATGAGCTTTGTTGGGGGGATAGCGAAGCTGCCGAGCGTCGCGGCTCTCTTCAGTGCTCCGGAGAAGGCGGTGCGGGGGCACCAGATCGGCTACCGGATGAAGAACAACACCTACGACGCGTGGACGCTGGGCCAGTTCGAGCAGCAGATTCGGGACCTGGCGATCTTTGGGACGAATACGATCCAGATCATCGCGCCGGTGTCCGATGACGCGGCGGTGAGCCCTTTGATGCCGGCTCCTCCGCTTGAGACGGTGGTGGGGATCTCGAGGCTGGCGGCGAAGTATGGGCTGGACTGCGCGCTGTACTACCCGGAGATGCGGAAGGACTATTCGAATCCAACGCAGTTTGAGGCGGAGGAGCGGGACTTTGAGGCGCTGGTGAGGGCGATGCCTCGGGTGGATGCGCTCTATGTGCCGGGCGGGGATCCGGGGCATACGCCGCCTGGCGTGCTGTTTCCGCTGGTGAAGGCGGAGGCGGAGGTGGTACGGAGGTGGCATCCGGGAGCGACGGTCTGGGTTTCGGCGCAGGGTTTCGATGCGGGTTGGTTCGAGGAGTTCTATGGCTTGTTGGCGAAGGAGCCGGAGTGGCTGACGGGTGTGTTCTTCGGGCCGCAGTCGCGGGATGGGATGGAGGTCCAGCGGCGAAGGATTCCGGCGAGGTATCCAGTGATCTTTTACCCGGACATCGCGCATACGATGCATGCGCAGTTTCCGGTGCCGGGGTGGGATCCGGTGTTTGCGTTGACGGAAGGACGGGAGCCGATTTGTCCCCGGCCTGAGGCGTTCGCTGCCATTTATCGGCACTTTGCAGGGTTGAATGCGGGATTTGTGACGTATTCCGAGGGCGTCAACGACGACGTGAACAAGATCGTCTGGACGCGGCTGGGGTGGGATCCGGGGGAGACAGTCGAAGAGATGCTGCGGGAGTATGCGCGATGGTTTCTGCATCGGGAGGGGACGCAGGAGACGCTGGCCGTGGAGGCGATGCTTGGGCTGGAGAAGGATTGGGTTGGGCCAGTGGCGGCGAATGCGGAGATAGGGAAGACGTTTGGGGTTCTTGCGGAGTTGGAGAAAACAGATTCAGGGGAGGGGAATTGGCGGTGGGAGTCGCTGCTGTATCGAGGGTATTACGACGCATACGTTCAGCGGAGATTTCGGCGGGAGCAGGCGGTTGAGGCGGCGGCGCTGTCGCGGCTTGTGAGTGGCGGGGAGAGTGGGGCCAGGGCTGCGGGGGCTTTGCGGGTCTTGTCGGAGAGCGCGGCTTCGGAAGACGAGACGAGGGAACGGGAGCGGCTTTTCGATTTGGCGGGGAAGCTGTTTCGGGATGGAGGGTTGCAGCTTAGCGTGAAGTTGTATGGGGCTTCGAACTGGGAGCGGGGGGCGAACCTGGATCGGGTGGATACGCCCTTGAATGATCGGGTGTGGATGGAGCGAGCGATTGCAGGGGCGATGAAGGCTTCGAATGAGGCGGGAAGGCTCAAGGGGCTGGAGGAGATTGCGCGCTGGAATGCTCCGGTCGACGGGGCGTTGTATGACGACCTTGGAGATGCTGCTCGCGAGCCGCATCTTGTTCGTGGCGCGGGGTGGAGTGAGGATCCGGAGATGTATGCGGCGGCGATCGATGGAATTGCGGATAAGACACTGGCGGATGGGTGGAGGCTTTCGTGGCTGAGCTACGCGGAGGCTTTGTATGAGCAGCCGTTGGAGATGCGATATGAGGGGCTGGCGGCAGGGGAGAGTTATCGACTGCGGATTACGTATGCGGGGGAGGATTATTCGGTTCCGCTGACGCTTACTGCCGGGAATGGGGTGGTGATCCATGAGGCTCGGAAGAGGGGCTCGAACCCGGAGACGGTGGAGTTCGATTTGCCTTCGGCTGCGATTGTGGGTGGAGAACTGACGCTGCGGTGGATGCGAGCGGCGGGTGGCGGGGGGAGTGGACGCGGACGGCAGGTGGCGGAGGTCTGGCTTCTGCCGGTTAAGCCCCGGTGATTGCTTTGTCGTAAAAAGCCCGTGGCTTTATGACGTTGCGAATGATTGTGCTTCTGGGCGAAGTCGCGGGCTGCCAGGATGCTTCTTACTCTGCATGACCACTGCGAAGAAAGCTCCGGCAAAGAAGACAGCCAAGAAGGCTTCGGCGAAGAAGACCGCGAAGAAGGACAATCCGTGCTGGGATGGCTATGAGCCTACGCCGGGGAAGAAGCCGGGGACGAAGGGAAGCTGCAAGCCGGAGGATTAGGCTCGAATGACTTCTATGCCCTGGGCGACGAGGGCCTTATAGGTCTTTTCGGGCAGGTTCGTATCGGTGACCAGGACGTGGATCTTGCTCATAGGGCAGATGAGGGCAGGGCTGACTTTGCCGATCTTGGTAGAGTCGGCTACAACGATCACCTGCTTGGCCTGATGGATCATGGCGAGCGAGACGGCGGCCTCTTCGGTTTCGAGGGTGGTGATGCCGCGCTCGAGATCCATGCCGGTGATGCCGATGAAGGCCTTGTCGAGATAGATGTCCTTGAGGAAGTTAAGGGTCGACTGACCGGCGAGGGCAAAGGCCCACGCCCAGGCGACGGTGCCGCCGGTGAGCATGGTCTTGATGGCGGGCTGGTTGCAGAGTTCCATGCCGATGTTCATGGCGTTGGTAATGACGGTGATGCCGCGGCGGTGGCGCAGGGAGCGGCCGATCTGTGTGGTGGTGGTTCCGGCGGTGAGGCCGATGGTTTCGCGCTCGGCGATGAGTTCGGCCGCGGCGAGTCCGATGCGGCGCTTTTCATCGTTGGAGCGGAGCTCGCGGGCCTGAAAAGACGTGTCGTGGCGGAAGGGCTCGTAGAGGAGAGGCTCGACGAGGGTGGCGCCGCCGTGGGTGCGGAGGACGAGGCCGCGTTTTTCGAGGCGGGCGAGATCGCGGCGGATGCTGGGGGCCGAGGTGCCGACCTGGTCGACAAGCTCCTGGACGGAGATGTCGCCGGCGCGCAGGAGGGCTTTCATGATGCGATCGGCACGTACATCGATTTTCTTAGACATGAGTTTTCGTTCTTGGAGGCTGAGTCTAGCGCATTGTCGCCGAGAATTCCGAACTATTTTTAGCCCTTCGGGGGTTAAACGTGCGCTATTCTGATCGGGTCGCGCTGCTTTGTTCATTTATGGACGTGATGTCCGGAAATGACGTGGTGGCTGCGGGCAGCAAGTTTCGCCGATAAAGTTGACGAACCTATCGCAAGTTGAGTAGATGAACGGATGAGTTTTTACCTAGCCCTGGATGCCGGTGGAACGAAGACAGACTATGTTCTGGCCGACGAGACGCGTGAGCTAGTGCGCGTTCGTACTGGAACGATCAAGCGGATGCGCACGGATGCGGAGACGGCGGCGGCGAACCTGGATTCGGCGCTGGAACAGATTCAGCAGAGGTCGGGCGTGTCGATGCGGTCGATTACGCGGACGTGCGTGGGTACGGCGGGCGAGACGGTGCCGCTGGTAGCGGACTGGCTGAGGACTTCGATTACAGCCCGGGTTGGCGGGGAGCTGCTTCTGCTGGGGGATGTCGAGATTGCGCTGGATGCGGCGTTTCCGAACGAGACCGGCGTGCTGGTGATGGGTGGAACGGGGTCGAACGTGGCGGGGCGCGGAGCAGACGGGCGGTTGACCACCGCGGGTGGATATGGGCCAGCGCTGGCGGATCAGGGCTCGGGGCACCGGATTGGTTATCAGGCGCTGCGGGCTATGTTCCTGGCGAGGGATGAAGGGCGGCCGACGCGACTGATGGACGAGGTTCTGGAGTTCTGGAACGTGTCATCGATCGGGCGATTGATCGAGTTTGCGAATAGCGTGCCTCCGCCGGATTTTACGAAGCTAACGGAGCTTGTGGTGCGGCTTGCTTTGGATGGGGACGAGGTTGCGCTTGCGGTGGTCGAAAACGAGGGTCGAGAGTTGGGGCACCTCGTCAACCTTGTGCTCCGGCGGCTGGAGCGGGTAGACGCGGCGGCTCATGTTGGCTGGGTGCCGAAGGTGGCGTTTACCGGCAGCATCATGGAGAAGGTTCCGCTGGTGCGGCGGGCTCTGGTGGCTGAGGTGACGCGGGTGTTTCCTTCCGTGCAAGCCAGGGACGGGGTGGTGGATCCGCTGGAGGGGGCGGTCTGGCGCGCCCGACGGAATGGGAACGGGTAGACGGGGCGGTTGGGCGGCATGGGTTTCCCACCTTAGCCGCGATGGAGCTGAGGCGAAGACGGGGCAACCCGGGTTCGTGGGCTGGTCAGGGGCGTAGAAGGTCTGGCTTGGTTGTGGCTAGTTTGGCGATGAGTTCGCCGAAGAGGGTGTTGGCCCAGGCGAACCAGGCGCGGGTGAATTTCGCGGCGTCGTTCTTGTTGAAGCTCTCGTGCATGAAGCCGGTGCCGGCAGAGGCGACCTTGAGCATCTGGATGGACTTGCGGATCTCGGCGTCCGAGGTGCTGGTGAGGGCGTAGACGGTTTGGGCCATGGGCCAGATCATGTCCAGGCCGATGTGGGGACCTCCGATGCCTTCGCCTGCGGTGCCCTTGAAGAACCATGGATTGCTCGGGCTCCAGACGAAGGCGCGGGTGCGGGCGTAGAGGGCCGGGTCGAGGTTGCTGGCGAGGTAGGGGAGAGCGAGCAGGCTGGGGACGTTGGCGTCGTCCATGAGGAGTTGGCTGCCGTAGCCGTCGACCTCGTAGGCCCAGATGGTTCCTGTGGGTGTCTGGGCTACAGCGTGTTGTTTCAGGGCTTGTTCGACTTCGGTCGCGAGGGACTGCGCTTCGGTGGCTAGTGTGGTGTCGTTGAGGATGGTGCGGGCCATCTCGGCTAGCTGGCGGAGCGAGGTGACGGCGAAGAGATTCGACGGGATGAGGAAGGGGAAGATGCAGGCGTCGTCGGAGGGACGGAAGCCGGAGGCGATGAGGCCGACGGGCTTGACCGGGTTGCCGAAGCCGGCGTTGGGGAGCATCTCGGTCGAGACGTCGGACTCGCGCTGGAAGTGGTAGGGGCCGGGGCCATCCTTGCGCTGCTGGACGCGCATGGTCCGGACGACGCGGTGCATAGCTTCTTTCCACTGGGCGTCGAAGGGGGCGGTGTCGCCGGTTTGCTTCCAGTAGCCGTGGGCGAGGCGGATGGGGTAGCAGATGGAGTCGAGCTCGTACTTGCGCTCGCCGACGCCCCGCTTCATGTCGGTCTTGTCGTGGACGCTCCACTTGAGGGGCGGGGCGTTGAGATCGGCCATGAAGGCGTTGGCGTAGGTATCGATGAGCAGGCAGCGGGCCTGGCGGCGGATGACGCCTTCGAGAAGGCGGCGGAGGCTGGGATCCTTGGCGGCCAGGGGAAGGTAGGGCCAGACCTGGGCGGAGGAATCGCGGAGCCACATGGCGGCGATGTCGCCGGTGATGACGGCGGTGTCGGGATGGCCTTCGAAGGTGCCGGGTTCGACAGTGGTGTCGAGGGTGTTGGGGAAGCAGTTGGAGAAGAGAAGGGCGAGGGCGGGGTCGGGGATGCGCTTGCTGGTGTCGGTAAGGAACTGCTCGACGATGGGGCTGGAGAACTTGCGGTCAGATGGCTTGGGGCGGCCGTTGGCTAACGGGTTGGCGGGGTCGGCAGCGAAGGCCTGGGCTGTGGCGTGGGGCGCGAGGGCGAGACCGGCGGTTGCGGTGGCGATGGTCTGGAGCGCGGTGCGGCGGGTGATGCTGGAGTTCACGTGGATGCCCCTCTGGATAACCCTTGATCGAATGTCTTCTGAAGTTTGCGCATTCGGTGGCGGTTTGGTCAAACGTGCTTGATCTGCATTATTCTTACGGCTGGCGTGATCCGCCGTTACCTCTAAGACAAAGGTCGTACCCGCAATGATCTCCCGTCGTGAATTTCTCCAGGCTACCGCAGCGACTGCGGCAGCTACGCTTGTTCCCGCGAATGCTTTTGCCAAGACCCCGGCTGCTGCTCACGACGATGTGTTGAAGTGGGTGGATCCGCGGATCGGGACGGGTGGGCATGGGCATTGCTATCCCGGGGCGACGGTTCCGTTTGGCGCGGTGCAGTTGAGCCCGGATACGTTCAACGATGGATGGGACTGGTGCGCGGGTTATCACGTTTCCGATACGTCGATCATGGGGTTCAGCCATACGCATCTGAGCGGGACTGGATGCGGGGATTTGCTGGACTTCCTGGTGATGGCGGGAACGGGTACGGCGAAGATCGAGCCGGGGCCGAGAACCGATCCTGATAAGGGCTACCGGTCGAGCTTCAGCCATGACGATGAGGTGATGACGCCGGGGTACTACTCGGTGATCCTCAAGGACTACAACGTCAAGGCGGAGTTGTCGGCTACGGAGCGGGCGGGGATTCATCGGTACACGTTCCCGAAGAGTGACCAGGCATATCTCGTGCTCGACCTGCAGCATGGGTATGAGGGTGGGCCGAAGCCGAATGTGCTTTCGGCGGAGTTGTCGATGCCAGCGGCGGATACGCTTGCCGGTGGACGCGTGACGCGGGCGTGGGGGAATGGGCGGCACTCGTTCTTCAGCCTGCAGGTTTCCAAGGCTCCGACGAAGGTCGTCTTCTACTCGGACGATAAGGAGGTGCCTGCGCCGACGGGGCCGCTGACCGGTGGGAACCTGAAGTGCGTGATGTACTTCACGACGCATGCGAACGAGGCGATCCTGGTGAAGACGGGGATCTCGGGCGTGAGCGCCGCGTCGGCAGCGGTGAATGTGAAGACGGAGATTCCGGCCTGGGACTTCGATGGGGTTCGGCAAGCGGCTCATGCGAAGTGGGCGAAGCAGATCGGCAAGATCCAGGTGACGTCGGCCAACGAAGCGCACAAGAAGGTCTTCTATACCGCTCTGTATCACCTGTCGCTTGGGCCTACGCTGTTCGACGACGTGGATGGACGGTATCGCGGGATGGATCAGCAGATCCACAGCCTGCCCGCGGGGCACCATAACTACACGACCTTTTCGGCATGGGATACGTACCGGGCGGCGCATCCGACTTACACCTTGATCGAATCGGCGAGGGTGCCGGACTTTTGTAACACGCTGATCCGGATGGCGGAGCAGAGCCCGGAGGGGATGCCGGTGTGGCCGCTGCAGGGATGTGAGACGGGGACGATGACGGGGTATCACTCCGCGTCGATCATCTCCGAGGCGATCAATAAGGGCGTCCCGGGGATCGATCAGGAGGCGGCTTACAAGGTGATGATGAAGCGGGCGATGGTGGATGACTATCGCGGGCTTGGGTACTACCGGAAGATGCACTACATTCCTGCGAACGAGGAAGAGGAGTCGGTCTCGAAGACGTTCGAGTACTGCTATAACGACTGGGCCATCGCGCATGTCTCGAAGAAGCTGGGGAAGATGGACGATTGCACGATGCTGGTGGAGAGGTCCAAGAACTACAGGCAGTACTGGGACAAAGAGACCAGGTTCATGCGGCCGAAGCTGATCGATGGGTCGTTCACGTCGCCTTTTAATCCGATCGATCTTGGGCATAAGAAGCACTGGCGCGACTATACGGAATCGAACGCGTGGCAGACTACGTTCGGCGTACAACACGATGCGGCCGGGTTGATCGGGCTGTTCGGTGGGAGGGAGCCGTTTGTGGAGAAGCTGGACGAGCTGTTCACAACGGCTCCTACGCTTCCTGAGGATGCTCCGCCGGACATTGCGGGGATGGTTGGACAGTATGCGCATGGCAATGAGCCTTCGCACCATATCGCTTACCTCTATGTGTATGCGGGATCACCTTACAAGACGCAGGCACGGGTGCGCAGCCTGATGGAGACGATGTACTCACCGAACCCGGATGGGATGCAGGGCAATGAGGATGTCGGGCAGATGTCGGCATGGTTCATCCTGAGCGCGCTTGGGTTCTACCCGGTGGATGCGGTGAGCGGAAACTACGTTCTTGGATCGCCGCTGTTCGAGAGTGCAGTGGTGGATCTTGGCAATGGCGGGAAGCTGGAAATCGTGGTGAACCGAAGGGATCCGGCGCACCAGTATGTGCATGGGTTCACGCTCAACGGGAAGGCACAGAACCGGACGTGGTTCCAACATAGCGACATCGCGAAGGGCGGGAAGCTGGTCTTCGAGATGGGGGCTGAGCCAGATACGAGCTTCGGCTCGGGAGCGGATGTTGTGCCTCCTTCGCTGACCGTTTAGAGATGCCTGCATCGGGCTAGGACTCGTGTCCTAGCCCGTGCTGTTTGTTTTCCACGAAGCAATCGATTGCTGTATGTTGCCTTCAAGGGACAGCCATGGCGATTGAGACGGTGCTTCGGGATGACGTTCGTTTTCCGGTTTTGAACAGAGGCAAGAACCCGCGGTTTCCGCCCACTCCGGCGGAGGGTGCGAGCAGGATCGCGCTCTGCGACAGCACGGCGGACGTAGCCGAGGCGCTGGAGCGGTTTGTCCATGCGGGTCTGCGTCCGACGGTACGGAGCGGCGGGCACTGCTATGAGAACTTTACGTATACGAATCCGCAGGGCGCGATCCTCGACCTGAGCATGATGGCGGACACGACTCCCGAGGCGAATGGTCCGAAGTATCGGGTGGCCGCTGGGACGCAGCTTGGGCAGGCTTACACGGAGTTATACAAGCGGGCGCAGGTGACGATCCCGGGTGGGTCGTGCGTAACGGTGGGCGCGGGGGGCCATATCTCCGGCGGTGGGTACGGGCTGCTTTCGAGGCTGCATGGGGTGACGCCGGACTGGGTGACGGCGGTCGATATCGTCACGGTGGACAAAGCAGGGAAGGCTGTGGCGCGGCGGGTCGATCGTAACCGGGATGCGGATCTGTTTCGCGCGTGCCGTGGTGCGGGTGGGGGAAGCTTCGGGATCATTACCAACTTTTACTTCGACAAGCTTCCGATGGCTCCGGTGGAGGTGATGAAGGGAAGTCTCAACTTTGGCTGGGACGGGATGACCGAGGAGCGGTTTGCACGGATCCTGTATCTCTACAGCAACTACTGGGCGACGCGTGGGAAGGATCCGGATACGTGGGGGTTGTTTACGGTCTTCGGGTTGTCGCATCGTTCGTCCGGGCATCTTGGGATGTCGGTGCAGTTTTGTAATCAGGATGGGACGTGCAACGATCTGAAGCCGCTGGAGGAGTTCTTCGCTTTGTTCGAGGAGTGCAAGCCGATTACGAGCGGAGCGGTTAAGGCTCCGCAAGCCATGGAGGATCATGCGCCGCAGAGCGCGGGCGGCGGTGACGATGTTTGCCTGCTTGCGAAACACACCGTGACGAAGAGGAACTGGCTCGAGGCGAATGTGGGTGGCGGTGGAGGTGGGAGCAACGCGGTCGAACAGAGGCGCAAACATAAGTCGACCTATATGAAAGGAGCCTTCACGAAGTATGAGGCTGCCTGTATCTATAAGTATCTGAACGTAACGATCCCTGGAGTTGATCTTTCGCGGGAGACGGTGCTGGCGGATTCCTTCGGCGGTGCGGTGAACCGGAAGGAATTGATCGAAGAGACTTCGGTGGCGCAGAGGGCTTCGACATTGAAGCTGCAGTTCATCGCGTCATGGGTCGGGGCAGACCAGGATGCGCCGAACCTTAAGTGGCTGAAGGACTTCTACACGGAGTTATATTCCGGCCCGGACGCGGATGCGCGGCATAGAGGAACGCCGTATCATGGCGATGGATACGAGGGATGCTACATCAACTATCCTGATGTCGACATGCTTGCATATGAGTTCTGGCCTCAGCTCTACTACGGGGACAAAGGAATGTATCCGTTCCTGCAGAGCGTCAAGAGGAAGTACGACCCGAACAACATCTTTCATCATGCGATGTCGGTGAGGGCCTAGAAAGGTTTTGATTCCCGAAGCCGGGAGTGGTTGAGACGCCGTTCGTGCTGTCTCTCGCTCCTGCAACGGTATCTGGCAGTCGCACTGCAAGCTTACATCGGTTTTACGCCCATTTCGCGAAGCGTCTCTACAACTCTCGTGGGTGATGGCGTGATGGGGGTATGGCAAGGCAGTTGCATATCTCTCTGCCAAATGGATCCGAAGACTTCCCACCTGACGAACGATCAAACAGAATCCCCAGTGCGGTACGAGGCATTCCTGCTGAATGTCTGGCGTCTTTGGGCGGTCACGCATGCCGGTCTCGGGAATTATGAGAGAGAACGCGCCATATTGGCGGATAAGGCTTTTCTTGAGGCGAGCTGGCTCTCTCATGAAATGAGAACCAAGCAAATGACGTCTGGCTCCGTTGCCCAGGACGAAGGGGAGACATGCTGAGCGAACGCGAGCTTTCGAACATGACCGGGGTGCGCAAGGCGGCGATCCTGATGGCGTGCCTTGGGGACGACGCGGCGGCAACTATCTTTCATCACCTGTCCGAGGAAGACCTTCAGGGCCTGACGTATGAGATTGCACGGCTGGGGAGCGTGTCGCAGGAGCTTTCGCTGAAGGTTCTGGAGGAGTACCAGGATATGACGGCGGCGCAGCAACACATTTCCCGGGGAGGCCATGAGGTTGCTACGCGACTGTTGATCCGGGCCTTTGGCGAGGCTGGGGCGCAGACCATGGTGGCACGACTGCAGCGTTCGCAGGAAGCAAATTCATCCCGCATCGATCTGCTGCAGCGCATTGAGCCGAAGCAGCTTGCACGGTTCCTGGAAGGCGAGCATCCGCAGGCGATCGCGCTGATCCTTGGGCACCTGGAGACGAAGCAGGCCTCGGCGTTGCTGATGTGCCTTCCTCATCCGGTGCGGGCCGAGTCGGTAAGACGGCTTGCGAACCTGAGGCAGTTCTCGCCGGCGATGGCGGAGAAGGTGGCGATCGTATTGAACCGGAGACTCCGGTCGACGGGTGAGCAGAAGAAGAAGACTTATTCGGGTTTCCAGAGTGTTGCGGATCTGATGAACAACATCGATGGAACGACGTCCGGCGAAATACTCGAGGCGATCGAGGCGGAAGAGTCCACGCTCGCGACGAGAATTCGCGACCTGATGTTTACGTTCGAAGACTTCCTCAAGGTCTCGGAGACGCATCTGCGCGCGATCACGGGAGCAGCCGACAAGAAGATCCTGACGCTGGCGTTGAAGGGTGCCACCGAGCCTCTGCGGGTCCACTTCTTCTCGACGATGTCATCGCGCGCAATCGAGATGATGAAGGAAGAAGCGGATGTGCTTGGTCCCGTGAGGAGCAAGGACGTTGCGAAGGCACAACTCGAGATTGTGGCAGTCGCGCGCAAGCTCGAGCTGGAAGGCAAGATCGTATTGAAGAGCGAGGGGGCAGACGAGTATGTCACCTAGAGAATTGGTTCGCTCGGAAGGTTCGCGCAAGTAGGCCTCGCTCCCGTTGTTATCTCTCAAGGCACTCCCTGGGAGACAGGCGACGAAAAGACAAAGGTGGTATGAAACTCGTACCGCTTCTGCCGATGGAGAGACACCAAGAAACAGAACGCTTAGAACGTCATTTGGCGTGGAAGCGAAAGGCAGAGATTCATGGATATTCTTCTGGTAGATGACAGTAAGACGATGCGGATGCTCGTACAGCGTGCGCTTCGGCAAGCCGGGTACCGCGACCTAGTGGTGGGCGAAGCAGAAAACGGGGCCGATGCACTCGAGAAGCTGTCCTCGGTTCGACCGAAACTTGTGCTCTCGGACTGGAACATGCCGGTGATGTCCGGTATCGATTTTCTGCGCAAGGTTCGCGAGGGAAAGAACACAGTTCCGTTCGGCTTTATTACATCGGAGGCTTCGAAAGAGATCAAGGATATGGCCATGGGCGAAGGCGCCAGCTTCCTGATCACGAAGCCTTTCAGCCCGGAGCAGGTACAGGATGCGCTGGAACCGATCCTGGGGGCGCGTTAGATATGGCCGAGATATCAGCATTTGCGATGTCCCGTTTGTTCTCCGATCTCACGGGCAAGGACGTCAGCTTCGCTCTTGTCCTCAACCCTGTTGAGACGAAGGACAGGAAGCTTTTCGCGGTCTACGAGGAATTGCCTTCGCAACGCGCCATCGTCGTCAAGTCAGATCTTCCCGTGCTTGGAAGTATCGCGGGGGCACTGCTCGGCTTGCCACCCGAGACTGCCGTGGAGCGCGCACTCTCAACGCCCATGGAAGAGACAGTACGCGATGCCATTCACGAGATTCTGAATGTCGGTTCGACGGGCCTTGTTACCGGGCCGCGCGTGGCCTTCAAGTACATGACACAGGATTCAGCGACCTGCGAGGGCGAATCGCTCGACGTGATCAAGAAGCCCGATCTAAAGACGAGTTTCAAGATCTCGATGGGTAAGATGACGGGTCATTTCACAATCATGAGTAAGTTCTAGAGTTCGGCAAGATCAAAGCTGTTCAATCACGAGGAGGACGTTATGGCGATGGCCGCGGCAGCAAACTCAAGCACGCAGGGGCGAGTGGATCCCCGCTCCGGGAAGTACCTGATTCTTGAACTGGGTGAGGAAGAGTTCGGCATCAGCGTCATGCAGGTGAAAGAGATCATGAAGATGCAGGAGATCACGACGGTACCTCAGACGCCGCGGTTTCTGCAGGGCGTTATCAACCTGCGGGGCCGGATCGTTCCGGTCGTCAATCTTCGCAGCAAGTTCCATATGCCAGAGCAGGCGCCGACCGAACGCACATGCATCGTTGTGGTGCGCGTGCAGTTGGAAGGTGGCGAACAGCCGATGGGCATCGTCGTAGACGGCGTCATCGAGGTTCTGCTGCTTGGCGAGGACGACATCGAAGACTCTCCGGACTTTGGACGTGAGGCTGCGAACTCGTATGTACGCGGAATGGCCAAGAGCAAGGGACGAGTCAAGATCCTGTTGGATATCGACCGTGTTCTGAGCGGTCACGAGATGTCCGGCGTCGCCTCCTTTGCGAATTAGCTGTCACACACACCGCCCACCAAGAATCGATGGATGAGATGACGATAAGCAAGAAGTTATTCGCGGGTTGTGGCGGCTTGCTCACGATCGCTTTGCTAACTGGCAGCCTGGCGATTTACAACGTAAGCAAGCTGGGTTCCGCGATCGACGTGATTGGGCACCATTACATTCACTCGCTCTACCTGACAGGAAGCGTCAACGACGGGACGTCTGAACTTGCAGGCACTGCGCGCAGCATCGTGCTTCATGGACATCTGAAAGAGCTTGATAAGGCGCGCGGAGACAACCAGCACTTTACCGAAGTCATCAACCAGGTTCGGAAGGATGCGACTGAGTTCGCGGCGGGGGCGAGACACGCTCAGCTTCACGAGCTCTCACAGAACGAGATAGCCGACAAGCTTGACTCACTTTCGCAGGCGAATTCCTCCATGTTCGACCTTGTGATGAAGGGCGATCTCGCCGGCGCCGACTTGGCACTGACCGACAAGGTGATGCCGCTCGCGGAACAGATCAGCAACGCCGGTGAGAAGCTCGCGAAGCTGGATGCGGATGCGGCTGTGGAATATGGAGACGAGGCGAGTTCGACGGTCGGGACCGCACGTTCAATCAGCATCCTGATGATCTGCCTCGCGATCGGTGTTGGGTGCGTCGTGGTGTACGTCGTGCGGAGTCTTTCGAACACCCTGGCTGAGAGCATCGCGGAGCTTCGTGATGGCGCGGACCAGGTTGCCAACGCTGCCTCACAGGTGTCCTCGTCAAGCCAGTCGCTGGCGCAAGGCGCATCGGAGCAGGCCGCATCGCTCGAGGAGACATCGGCTTCTTCGGAAGAGATCAACTCGATGGCGCGGAAGAACACGGATAACTCCCGCGCAACCGCCGATCTGCTGGCGCAGTCGCAAGGGAAGGTCATGCTGGCGAACCATCATCTCTCCGAGATGGTGATCTCGATGCATGAGATCACGGAGTCAAGTGGAAAAATCTCGAAGATCATCAAGGTGATCGACGAGATCGCGTTCCAGACGAACATTCTTGCCTTGAACGCGGCGGTCGAGGCAGCGCGGGCCGGAGAGGCTGGTATGGGCTTCGCGGTCGTCGCGGACGAGGTTCGGAGTCTCGCACAGCGAAGCGCGCAGGCAGCGAAGGATACCGCGACGTTGATTGAAGATTCGATCTCGCGATCAGGAGAAGGCAAGGGCAAGGTCGACCAGGTGGCCTCGACGATTCAGGCTCTCACGGAAGATACGGCGCGCGTCAAGGTCATGGTCGATGAGGTAAGCCTCGGAAGCGAGGAGCAGTCTCGCGGTATCGACCAGATCGGCAGAGCCATCGTGCAGATGGAGCAGGTGACCCAGACCACGGCGGCAAATGCCGAGGAGAGCGCCGCCGCTGCTGAGGAGTTGAATGCGCAGTCCGAGGCCATGAAGGACATCGTCTCCCGCTTGCATGCGATGGTCGACGATGGAGCTTCCGGCGGGATGAGCTCGATGCGGAGATCAGCTCCGACACGCGTCAAGATTCCTTTCCGCGCTCCCGTCACGCAACGCACCTCAACTCCCAAGGCAAAGCCTCAGCGTCAGACGCCGCCTTCACGACCGATGTCTCCTGTGATGTCTGCCCCGGCTAACGCCAAGATGGGCGCGCCGATGGACGTAAGTGAGTTTCCGCTCGAAGAGAGCTTTCAATCGTTTTAGTGAGCGATTCGCAACCGAACAAGATAAATAGAAGGATCAGCGAGAACAAGCTATGACGGAACAGCAAGAGTCCATTTCGGGGGAAGTGCTAGCGGTCTGGAAGACGCGCATCGATGAGCTTGCCACCACCCTGATGATTCAAGGCGATGTCGCATCGGCGGTCGAAGAACTCCGCGCGCTTGCGCTCGAGATGAAGCAGCAGGGCGCGGGGGTAAGCCTCGGCGTCGTGGATGTCCTTCTTCAAAAACTTGCCGCGGATGCCGACGAGGGTGCGGCGTACCTGTTGAAGAGCGGCCTGGCCGAGTTACAGACTTCCCTGGAGGCTCGTCCTTCAGAGGATGGCGCTACACAGGGCTCGCTCTCGCTTGGAGAGGATGCTGAGCTCGTTGCCGACTTCCTGGTTGAAGCAAGGGAACATCTTTCGCAGATCGAGAGCCAGATGCTTGCTCTCGAGAAAGACCCTACGGCGATGGAGGTGATTCACGCCGTATTTCGCGCCTTCCATACGATCAAGGGACTCGCGGGCTTTCTCGACTTTGCGAAGGTGCAGGCATTGGCTCACGAAGTGGAGACTCTGCTCGACCTTGCGCGTAATGAGAAGCTCGTCATCGACTCCTCGATCGTCGATGTGGTGCTTGAGAGCGGCGATGCGCTGCGTGGGGACCTACTTGCGATCGAGCAAGCGCTCAACCAGGGCACTCCGCTGGAGTTCACTGACAAGCGCGTACTTGTGGTGAAGATTCGTAGTCTTGCCGTGCCGCGAGATGCCGCTGCTGTCCAGGCTGAGCCGGCACCTGCTACCCCAGTTGCTTCTGCGGCGGTTGCTGTTCCTGCAATGGCCGTTGCCGTACCGGAACCTATCGCAATACCTGAGCCGGTTGCAGTGCCTGCGCCAAAAGCGAAGCCCGCAGCAAAGGCAAAGGCCGCACCAAAGCCAAAGGCAGCACCAAAGGCCTCCCCCGCGGCAAAGCCGGCACCTGCGCCGCAGCCTATCGCGGCATCTGCTCCTGAGCCGACGGAAGACGAACTTTTTCAGCAGATCGAAGAGCTGTCTGTTGGTCCGAAGCTGGTTCCCTTGCCGACACCATTGGTAGCTGCCGTTACGGCTTCCGCGCCGGTCAGCCCCCTTTCCGCAGCTTCCAGTGCTGCCCCTGTTGCGGCTACGGCTCCGCAAGCCGTTCGGTCGGCGACTGCCGAGGCAGCGCAAACAAAGGAGCCCGCGCCCGCGAAGGAAGCGAGCCGCTCTCCGGATGCGTCCTCGGTTCGAGTCGAGACCTCGAAGCTGGATCACCTGATGGACATGGTGGGCGAGATTGTGATCGCGCAGTCGCTCATCCGGCACAACCCTGTGCTCGCGGCTGCCACCGATTCGCGGCTTCTCGGCGACCTCTCTCAGCTTTCTCGAGTGACGATCGAGGTGCAGCGGGCGACGATGAGCATGCGCATGGTTCCCGTCGGCCAGCTCTTCCAGCGTATCGAACGCGTCATTCGCGATCTGTCACGGAAGGCCGGGAAGCATGTTGTCCTGGAGACTTCGGGAAGTGAGACCGAGATCGACAAGACGGTCGCGGAGGAGCTCTCTGATCCGCTGCTCCACATGGTTCGCAACTCGGTTGATCATGGCATCGAGCCCGCTGAGGAGAGAGCCGCGGCCGGCAAGACTCCGGACGCTCGTATCCGTCTCTCGGCATATCACCAGGGCGGTCAGGTCATCATCCAGATTTCGGATGACGGCAGGGGACTGAACAGCGAGAAGATTCGGAAGAAGGCGGAAGAGAAGCACCTGATTTCCGCTGCGACACAGCTCACCGAGACAGAGATATACCAACTGATCTTCGAACCTGGCTTCTCCACGGCCGATAAGATCACGGACGTATCCGGCCGCGGTGTGGGGATGGACGTCGTTCGGAGGAATGTCGAGAAGCTGCGCGGACGCATTGAGACGCAGTCGATACTCGGGCAGGGAACTACCTTCCTCTTGAAGCTTCCGCTTACTCTTGCCATCATCGATGGGCTCGTGGTGGAAGTGGGTACGCAACGCTATATCATTCCGCTCTCGGGTGTGCGAGAGATCTTCCGTCCACAGGCGGATACGCTGTTCACGGTGGAGGGACGGGATGAGATGCTGCTCGTTCGCGGAAAGCTCATGCCGGTTGTGCGGCTTCACCAGAGGCTTGGCATTGAAGGACGCTCGGAGAGGCTTTCCGAGGGCTTGATTGTCGTGCTCGAGTCCGAGGGGCGCCGGTTCTGCCTGCTCGTCGACGATCTACTCGGCAAGCAGGAGGTTGTCATCAAGAGTCTCGGGGAGACCTTCAAGAATGTCTCCGGGCTCTCCGGATGCGCGGTGCTGGGTGACGGACGCGTCGGCCTGATTCTTGATATCGATGGGATCTACAAGGGGAGACTCTGATGAACCCTGCTCTTGACTATCAAGAAACGCTCACCATGCGAACCAGCGACTTCGAGCAGATACGCCGGATGGTGTATGACTTCTGCGGGGTCGACTTGACGGGCAAGCAGGTGCTGGTGGGAACGAGACTTGGGAAAAAGATCCGGGACCTTGGCTTCAAGACGTTCGATAGTTATTGCGAGAAGGTGCGGCAGGATCCTTCGGGTGAGCTCTTCACCACGATGATCGACTGGCTCACGACGAATCACACGAGCTTCTTCCGCGAGGAGCAGCATTTCGAGCTCCTGCAGAACACCATCGTCCCGGCTCTTCCGGCAGGGTCTCCGATCAAGATCTGGAGTGCAGCGTGTTCCAGCGGCGAGGAGCCTTACACGATTGCGTTTTCGCTTGCTTCAGTTTTAGGAGACGCTGTGTTTTCACGAGCGTCAATCCTTGCCACCGATATCTCCACGCGGGTGCTGGAACGCGCGCGCACCGGACTGTATCCGCTTTCCAGGCTCGATGGGCTGTCCACGGAACTCCGGCGCAAGTGCCTGTTGAAAGGAACCGGCAAGTATGCCGATCAATGCCTGGTCAAACCTGAGATACGCTCGCTTGTCGATTTCCGGCGATTCAATCTACTGGAAGACTGTTCGTCATTCGGCCCTTTTCAGGTCATCTTCTGCCGGAACGTGATGATCTATTTCGACCAGCAGACGCAGGAGACCCTGGTGAACAAGCTCGCGTCTCGACTGCTGCCCGGTGGATATCTCCTGATCGGTCACTCGGAGAGTCTGAACGGGATCAATCACAGGCTCCAATACGTTACTCCGGCAACCTATCGGAAGGGTACGTCCGATGATGCGGCGGCGTCCGGTCCGGGATCGCGGAGGAGAGTTCGTTGAGTCTTCTTACGGTTGGGATCAGCGACTGCATCGTCTCGCGAGATGTCGCGGCCACGCTCGCAACGCACGCGTTGGGGTCATGCATCGCCGTGGCCATCCATGACCCCATTTCCCATGTGTCGGGTCTTCTGCACTTCATGCTTCCCGAGTCCGGGATCGATTCGGCAAAGGCGCAGAGTCACCCGTTTATGTACGCGGATACAGGGATTCCCTTGCTCTTTCGAAATGCGTATGGGATCGGCGCGGTGAAGCAGAGGCTCGTGGTAACGGTGCTTGGCGGAGCGCAGGTGCTGGATACGAACAACACCTTCAACATCGGCAAGCGGAACTATCTCGCATTGCGGAAGATCTTCTGGAAGGCCGGGGTACTGGTGCACAACGAAGAGGTTGGAGGAACGCTTCCGAGAAGCGTTCGCATGGAAGTGGGAAGTGGGCGGATCGTGGTGTATCACGGTCGCGAAGAGCGAGAGATCACTCAGAGAAAAGCAGAAAGGAGCGTTCTATCTCATGGCGTTTAATGTTTTGTTAGTTGATGACTCCCCAAGCATGCGCAAGGTCATTCGCCGAGTGCTGATGCTTTCCGGTTTTGACGTGGGTACCTGTCTTGAGGCCGGCGATGGCCTCGAGGCACTCCAGGTACTCGAGGATGAATGGATTGATGTCGTGATCACCGACATCAACATGCCGAACATGAATGGGGAAGAGCTTGTGGTCAAGCTATCCGAAGATCCCATGCGTTCGTCCATTCCTGTGCTTGTGGTATCGACCGACCGGAGTGACGAACGCCTCACACGCATGATGTCGCTCGGCGCACGCGGATATGTCACGAAGCCGTTTCTGCCAGAGACCCTCGGCGCCGCCATGGGCAAGATCGTAGGAGAGCCGAATTATGCCAGCAGCTCATTTTAGTACCTGGATGGATCACTCGGTGGCCGAGGTTCTCGAGTCCATGTGCTTTCTTACCGCGGAGGAGAGCACGTTGCCGATGGAGCAGCACGGCGAGGCACTCGTCAGCCGCCGGCTTGAATTTCGCGGACCTGAACTAGGATGCTTTGGCGTACAAACCACCCTGCCAACCGCTCGCATGATCGCCTGCAATCTACTCGGTGAGGAGCTCGAGGAGATTACAGAAGAACAGGCAGGCGAGGCCGTAGGCGAGATTGCCAATATGGTTTGTGGAGCTTTTCTGGCCCGCTTCGAAGCGAAGCAGGCGTTTGACCTTACCCACCCCCACATGGATCATCCTCTCGAGCAGAGCGAGGCCTCCGCGACGCGGATCAGCCGCAGCTTCCTGATCGAGGAAGGCGGACTTATCGCCTGGATGGAGATAGAAGAAGGCAAATGATAGAGCAGCGAAAGATTAAGGTGCTCATCGTGGACGACTCCGCGATCGTGCGAAAGATTCTTTCCGAGACGATCAACGCGGAAAAGGACATGGAAGTGATCGCGACGGCGCCGGATCCATTCGTGGCGCGGGATAAGATTCTTGCGCTCAAGCCCGATGTTCTGACGCTGGACATCGAGATGCCACGCATGGACGGGCTTACGTTCCTGAAGAAGCTGATGCACTTCCATCCGCTTCCCGTGATCGTGATCAGCTCGCTGGCGCAGTCCTCCTGCGACGTGTCGCTTGAGGCTCTTCGCATCGGTGCGGTGGATGTGCTTGCGAAGCCTGGCGGGCCGTACTCGATTGGCGAGCTTCGAGATGCGCTTCCGACCAAGCTGCGTGCCGCGGCGCAATCCCGGGTCCGCAAAGCCACGGCACAGGCTCCTGCACAGCGTCCCGCGGCGCCTCCTGCGCCAGCTATGCATGCTGGCATGGATTCGAAGATGATCATTGCGATCGGGGCGTCGACAGGGGGAACGGAGGCGATCCACGATGTGCTTTCCCAGATGCCCGCGAACTCTCCGGGCATGGTCATCACGCAACATATCCCGAAGCTGTTCTCGGCGGCATTTGCTCAGCGCTTGAACCGCGTTTGCGCCATGGAGGTGAAGGAGGCTGCTGACGGCGATGATGTGGGACCGGGCAGAGCCCTCATCGCACCAGGCGACTTCCACATGGTGCTGCGACGGGTCGGGTCGGGCTATCGGGTACAGCTTCAGGATGGACCGAAGGTTTGCTATCAGCGTCCGGCGGTCGATGTCATGTTCGCTTCCGTGGCCGCCGCAGCCAAGGACAATGCGATCGGCGTTCTGTTGACTGGAATGGGCTCGGACGGCGCGCAGGGCATGGTCGCCATGCGGAAGGCGGGGGCAAGCACGATCGCACAGGACGAAGCGAGCTGCGTGGTGTACGGCATGCCGCGCGAGGCCGTCAAGCTGGGAGGGGCGGAGCGAGTGTTGCCCCTATCCTCTATCTCGGGCGCCATCATGAATGAGGCTTCACGCAAGGTGCGTCAGTGAGGCGGTAAGTCGATTGTCAGGGCACAAAACAACAATGCCGCATGGGTCCTTCCCATGCGGCATCTTTCTTGGATTGAAGAATTCTAGTTATAAGCCAGTTCGCCACGGAGGTCAGCGTTCGCTGCGTTTCTAGAAGAAGGCACCGGATGATTCTTGCTGTAGACAAGAGTCCCTAGCTCCGCGGCAACCTGGCGGAGCGAAGAGGCCTGAGCTGTAAGTTCCTGAGCCGCAGCCGAGCCTTCCTCCGCACCGGCGGCGCATTGCTGCGTGCCGCGCTCCAACTGCGTGAGCGCCCGGCTGATCTGTTCGACGCCGCGGCTCTGCTCCTGGCTTCCCGTGTGGATCTCACCGATGATCTGCCGCATGGAGGAGAACTCTTCGGTGACCTGGCGCGTGCCGCGCACGACCGCGCCCACCGTGAGCTGACCGCCCTGCGCGGCCTGGAGCGATTGCTCTATCAGCACGGAGGTCTCACTGGCGGCCTGGGCGCAACGCTGCGCGAGGCTGCGCACCTCATCGGCTACGACAGAGAAGCCAAGGCCAGCCTCACCAGCGTGCGCGGCCTCGACCGCCGCATTGAGAGCGAGAATGTTTGTCTGGAGCGCGATCTCATCGATCGAATGAAGGGCGCGGCTGATCTCCGCGCTGGCAGAGGCGATTTTATCCATCGCGGATACCGACTCGGCGAGCGCAATGTCATTGTTAGCCAACGTTGCTTCTAGGCGCTGCACGACCTTGGTCGCGGTGTGCGCGTGGTCGCTGTTGCGCCTGGCCATGGCGTTGATCTCCTCGGACGAGGCGGAACTTTCTTCGATCGCGGCGGCTTGACCCGTCGTCTCACGGGCGAGCGCGTCGCTGGAGCTGGCGACCTCGTTGGCGGCTCCGGTCACCTGATCGGCTCCTTCGAGCAATTGAGAGACGTTTTGGTGAAGCTGCTGGTCGAGCTTGTGGACGATAAATAAGGAGAGAGCTCCTACGCCCGTTGAGAGGAGCAGAAGGAAAGCCATGATCTCGCGGCCTAGCACAGCCTGGTCCACGGCGGTGTTTCCAAATTCGTTCAGGCGGCCACGCTCGCGTTGAACGAGCTTCTCACTCTGCTCTCCGATCGAGTCGACCAGAGGGAGCATCGTCGCGAGGACTTTCATCGCTTCGGAGTTATTGCCTCGATTGAGCTCGGAGGTGAGGCTGAGGAAGTCCTTCTGGGAGCTGTCAAGATCAGAGGACAACTGGGAGACCATGGCTTTGCCCTCCGTGGTCACGAGAAGAGGCTTCATCTTATTAAGTGCCTCCATCGCCCTGCTCTCTGAGCTGTGATACTTGGCCTCGAGGGAAGAGCGATCCGCACCAGGCAGGAGCATGGCTCTCGCGGTGCTGAGCATCCTCGCGATGGACGTGTCGATCTCGCCCGCGAGATATAGCTTGGCCGCGTCGGAGGAGACCAGCTTTCGAGTCATCTCGGAGAGGCCGTTGAGAAGCACGATGGAGGTAATACTTGCGATCAGGAGCGAGGCAGCGAGGGCTCCAAAGCCCATATACAGTTTTTTCTTGATGGTCACAATCTTCTCCTGCGAACCCAGGGGTCTCCGCGCTCGAGATACCTACCCCGGGGTGGTTGGAACTTCGGCCTTTCTATCGGCAGGATAACGGCGGAAATTCATGAAACTTCATGCTTTATGACGCTGACGGGTCAGGATTTCTGAAGAAAGTACCAGGTGATCCCCAAAACGGTGTTCTGAAGTGCAACTTTCGTCGCCCAAGAAAGTTGATCAAGTGAAAACGCGTCGCCGATAGAGCGGCTGTTCGCGATCTCCATCAACGATGGGCAGGTACTTATGCATTCTTTGAAGCGCTGTGGTCTTCTTCCTCTGTGTGTACGTCGTCTTGGCCAAGTTACGCTTGCACTCCTGTCTGGAGCCGCTCTCTTCCTCGCTCCGGCCGCGGGTTTGGCGCAGCAATTTCGCGAATACCCACAGGTGCTTGGGAAGAATCAGCCCCTGCACTCAGCGGCAGTTCCATCGTGGATGACGATCGATTTCGATTTGCGGACTCGCTCGGAAGGGCAGACGGCCATCAGCTATCTCCCGGGAAACGGCTACGGTTACGACCTGACCCGGGTGCGCGGATCCTTCGAGACGCGTCCCACGCACTGGGCCACAACCTTTATCCAGTTTCATGACGATCATGCTCTGGCACTTCCGCTGAAGTACACCGCGGCGAACATGCGCGACAGCTTCGACTTTCGGCAGGCCTATCTTTCGCTCCACTCCGAATCGCTTCGTGTAGCCGGCGGACGGCAGGAAATGCGCTTCGGAGGGGAACGTCTCGTCGGGGTAAGCGACTGGACGAATACGAGCCGGACCTTCGACGCTATTACGGCACGCATCGGTAACACGAACCACGTGGACTTTTTCAGCTCCTCTGTTGTCACTGTTCATCCGACGGCGCTGGATATGCACGCGGCCGGGCTGAACTTCCATGGCGCGTACGGCACGATCGCCACCTGGGTTCCGAAGACAAGTATCGAGCCTTACGTGTTCGTCAAGGCGATGCCACGTGTCCTGGGCCAGCAAGGGAAGTACGGCACGGAGACCGAAGCGACCTTTGGAAGCCGCATTCTGGGCAATGCTCCAATGCACTTCGACTACACCGTGGAAGGTGCGTTGCAGCGCGGCAGCTTTGCCAACGACTCGATCCACGCGGGCGCCGGCTACGCGAAGCTTGGCTATACGGCACCTCTGCCGTGGCTGCCGCGCCTGCAGGGCCAGTATGACTACGCGACGGGTAATCCGCATACGAACGCCTATCGCATCGGCACCTTCGATCAGCTTTATCCAAGTGCTCATGATGTCTTCGGCCTTGTAGACCTTTTTGGCTGGCAGAATATCCGCCAGGCGAGGGTGAATCTCGATCTCTATCCGACGCGAAACCTCACGCTTCTCGTACAGAACGAGTATCTGAACGTGGCGAACCGGAAAGATGATGTGTATAGCGGGAGCGGTTCGGTCACCGTGAAACCTCCGACCGGTGGTTTCAAGAGCGACGATCTTGGGATTGGTTTCGACGTCTCGGCTAAGTACGTCTACCACGAGTACTTTGTCGTGAACAGCGGCTTCGGGCACTTGTATCCCGGGGCGCTGATGACCAAGAACAGCCATGGAGCTCCGCAGAGCATTGCGTATCTCTCCTGCACCTATCGCTTCACCGTCAATAACAAGTAATGGCGGTACACGCGGGAACCAGGATCAACGCTCCCCGTTTGTGGTATTTCACGCGGGAGCGGTGGACGGTAGTGTTAGTACGAAGAATGCGATAACTGTTGATATGCGGCGTGGCCTTGCAGAGCTTGCCGGAGCCGCGTATCGAGTTCCTTTGGCTGGGTGTTGGGTCTTGCTATCATGGAAAGACATGCCTCAGTATGTTGATCCGGCTTCAGATCGGTGATGAAGAGAGTAGTTGTTCGAATCGGAGAGGGTTGGAGGAGAAGTTGGCCAACGGCGCAGAGATAGAACAAGTTGGTGGCCCGGACAAAGGGATTGACCTCGTCACGGTTCCGACCCGGTTTATCGGTCGGCAGCCGATCCTTGATGCAAGGAAGGGAATCTACGGCCACGAGCTGCTCTTTCGCTCGGGGCTCTCGAATGCCTTTTCCGGGGACGCAGAGGATGCTACTCGAGATGTTATCGACCAATGCCTCCTGCTGATGCCGGATTCCGGAGATCAGGCGACGTTTATCAACTGCACGCGTCACTCGCTGGTGAGTGGGATCGTGACGCTTTTGCCTCCGGCGAGCACCGTTCTTGAGATTCTTGAGAATGTGGATCCGGACCCCGAGTTAATGGAGGTTTGCCGGGGTCTGCGCAGTAAGGGCTACCGCTTCGCCCTGGATGATTTCTCCCCGGAGTACGAGAAGCTGGCTTTCCTCGAGGTCGCGGACTTCGTCAAGGTTGATTTCCGGGCATCCGACGCGAGGACCAGGGAAGAGATTTATCGTTTAGCGGCGCCAGCCAAGGCCAGACTCATCGCTGAAAAGGTTGAAACGGAAGCCGACGTTCACGCGGCTAAGGCTGAAGGCTGCACCCTCTATCAAGGGTACTTTTTCTGCAAGCCAATCGTGGTTTCGACGCAGGTGATTCCGCAGAACCAGGTGATCTATCTGAGGATGCTCGCGGCGCTCACGCGAACGCCGGCCAACATCTTCGAGGTGGAGAAGCTCGTGATGTCGGACGCCTCCATCTGCTATCGTCTGCTCCGGCTGGTGAACTCGGCGATCTATGGCCTGTCCGCGCCGATTACCTCGATCCGGAGCGCGCTCCTGATGGTCGGGGACGATGAGTTCCGGAAGATGGTCACAGTGGCGCTGGCTGGCCTGGCGGGAACGGCACACTCGAAGGCTGTGGTGCAGATGGCACTGGAACGAGCAAAGTTCTGCGAGCTGCTCGCGCCACTGATGAACGAGTCGGCCTCGAAGCTCTATCTGCTGGGCATGCTATCTCTGATCGACGTGATTCTCGGGATGCCGATGTCGCAGATCGTCGATTCGCTTCCGGTGGATCGCGAGATGAAGGCTGCGCTGCTGGGTACTCCGAGCACTCTCGCCAGGGCATTGGACCTTGTGCGCTGTCACGAGTCAGGGGACTGGCGCGAGCACCGGGATATCCAGAAAGCTCTCGGTTTGACGGAACGTACCGCGTCGATGATCTATGTGGAGTCGGTACGGTGGGCGGATAAAGCTACTCGGGCGGCCGAGAAGTAGCGATTCGTCACCATTATGAATGGATTCAACGCGTTCAGGGTGTCCAGCCCTTAGGAATGGGCGTATCGAGTCGTCGCTGCAGCGCTCAAAAGTATGTGAGAAATAGGCGCTAGAGTGTCTTTTGAAAAACTTCATATTGACGGCGCAGGCGCTCGATCAATGCGATAAACCGTGGGTTCGCTCTGAGTTGAGCCAATTCCGGATCGTTCGCGTACCACGGGTAACATGGAAAACCGTTGAGTGAGCTTGCTTCCAGAAGATCGATGGCCTTGGTCTCTTCCCCCATCGCCGCATAGGCCTCCCCCAGGCGGTACTCCGAGAAGGCGAAGAAAGTGTCGCTCTTGAGATTGACCGACTTCAGGATGGACTGGATCACCTTCTCCGCCTCCGCGCTTTCTCCCTTGTGCGCGAGCAAAAACGCCTCAGAGGTCATAAGGTCATATCCCAGGCTTGCCCTCATCTCTGGGTTTTGAAGCCCCGCCTGCAACGCAGTCCAGGCCTCGTCGCGCTGACCGCTCTCCCAGAGATAGATGGCACATGCAGCCTTGTGCGCCAGGGTGACGCAGAGATCGCTGGCCTCCAGGAAGTGCTGTTGGTACTCGAGAGCCCGGATCTTCTCGCCGGTGTAGATGTTGAACGAAGGATCAAGATGGTGAGCAATGTCGGCCTGCTCGATGGCGTGATCGAGCAGGCCGACCTTCACGTAGATCGCTCCGAGGAGTCCATGAGCAAGAGCATCGTCCGGGTTGAGCGTGAGGGCCATTTTCAACTCTCCGACGGCAGCCTCCCATCTAAAATCCCCCTCCTTATCGGAGTGCAATTCTCCCAGCACATCGTGAGCGAGAGACGACTGCGGGTTCAGAGCGAGCGCTTTATTTGCAAGGAGATAGGATCGCGCATACTCCGCCCGCACATCCCCGGTCCCATGATGGACGTAGCGCTGGAGGACCTGGGCAAGCATCGCATAGGGCTCTGCGAACTGCGGATCAAGCCGGATGGCGGTCTCAAGCTCTCGACTCGCTTCTGAGTAGTTGACGTCGTCGCCGTGGCTGACCTCGTTGAAAATGAGGAAGGTTGCTCGCTCGTATGCTTCATACGCGACGGGATTGCGAGCCTGGGCCGTGGCGAGGTGAATCCTGTCGCTAGCTGTCGGTGTAATAGGCGCGGGGTATGCCTCCGCTCGTGTGGGGGAAGAGGACGCCGGCTGAGGTAGATGCCGGGTCATCCGGGAGATCAAGAGAAGGGCCACCGCGAACACGAAGACAGCCGCGGCTACGAAACTCCAACGCCGCGAACCGGCTGTGGAAGGCAGGGCCGCGTCACCGTGCGTAGGAGGGGCGGGTAAGATCACGGCCGAATCGCCGGCATCCGGTGGCAGAGAAGGGGCAACCCTGCGCTCAGGTTCGGTGTGAATGTCAGCGACAAAACGATAGCCAGCCGTGGGTATGGTGTGCAAGAAACGGGGATTCTGACTGTCGTCGCCGAGCGCCTTGCGCAGGAGCCCGATGACGCGAGTGAGCGCATTCTCCGTGACCATCGTTGAGGGCCAGAGTGCGTCCAGTAACTCCTGCTTGCGTACGAGCCGGTTAGCGTTCTCGATGAAATAGATAAGGAGCCGAAGTACTTTCGGCTCGAGTTGGATACGCTCTCCCTCTACGGAAAAATGGAACTCTGCGTCGTCGACCTGAAACTCTGCGAAGAAATAGACCACGCCAACCTCGAAGTCACCACATCACGGATAGTTCGCCTCAACGAGGTGAGCTATGTCTTTCTCAAGACTTGCATGCATTTTCTGTCTATTTGCCATCACACTGTCAGGCGCGAGTACCGCTGGACACTCACAGGGCGTATTTCGCCTTCACTTCAAAGTGGCAGGGGACTCGATGATTGTCGTGCCCATTCATATCAACAGCTCTGGACCACTCGATTTTATTTTGGACACGGGTACATCGCGAACTGTGATCGATCGTAAACTGGCCGAGAAATTTCAGTTAGTGAAAGTTGGCGAGCGGATCATGTCGGGAGTTGAGGGCAGTATTTCTTCTCCTGTCTTCGAGACAGATTCGATCTCGATGGCCGGAGCTTCCGTAAGAGGGCTTCGCATTTCCTCACAACACGATTGTCCCGGGCAGACGCGAGGGATTCTTGGCGAGGACTTCCTGAATCATTTCGATCTACTGATTGACTACGGCGCACATGTGATCGAACTTGAGCCGATCGTGCAAAGACAGGGGACCTCAGAAGCCGGTGTGCTCTCGTCCGGCACCTCAGGAGACAGGCTGCCAGTAGAGCTCGAAGGTCAATTCGGGGGGCACACCACGGCGAATCGGCTGGTGCTCCCGGTGGTCGTACCAGAGTTGGGTGCGAAGCCGCTTCATTTGCTCCTGGACTCTGGCTCAAACACCTTCTTGGTTTTCAACCAGGTAGCGAAAGCGAAGACCTCTCTGCAACAACAGACATACCACGCGGAGAGCTTTCTAGGTGGTGGAGGAACTCTCTCCGCAGGGGTCCTTGTTCTGCCTGCCGTATCTTTAGGATCTCAGGAGGTCTTCCACGTGACTGTGATCATGCCGACGCAGAAGATAGAGGTCGATGTGGACGGAGTAGTGCCGGCGTCGCTATTTCACTCCATCTTTATCTGCCACTCCGGACGATTCGTCATCCTGAAGCCGATACGACAAAGAGTGAGCGTCACTCCCTGAGGCACAGGGGCTACCTCCTCTGGTATCCCTTCGCAAAGGTCCAGAGGAGGATCGCCGCTTGAAGGCTCCGTGACGAGCGTCTACAGATTGCCCGTGCGGAATGTTACATCTTCGGTGTGGGAACAGGGCACGCCGCGCCGCCAGTCGCCGTCAACGCACTCAGGGGCGCTGACGTTGCGGGCTCGTGCTCGCTGTCTCCTCCATAGCTCGCAACCAGCGTGTGGAGACCGCCCGCCATCTTGGCGGACGATAGTTGCGCGACCCCGTTGTTCAAGGTAGCCCAGGCCATCGTGGTCGTCCCGTTCATCAGCTGAACAAGCCCGGTCGGCATCTTACCCGATGAAGAGACATGCACCGAGAAGCTCGGCGAAGAACTGCAAGACGTGCGCTCAAAAGGGGCTTGCGCAATACTCACCGTCGAGGGTTCCTTGACCGAGGCTGTCACCGTCAGGTTTTCGGAAACCGTCGCGCTGGAGTAGTTCGCATCGCCGCTGTATACGGCCGATAGGGAATAGGTCGCCGCGGTCGATTCGGTGAACGTGGTCGACGCCGTGCCGGTAGACGACAGCGTGACGACGCTACCAACATTCGATCCGTTGACCTTAAAGGTCACCGTACCGGTCGGCTTCGCTGACGTGGTCGCCGCGACACTCACAGCAAACGTCACCGTCGTTCCTTTCTTCACCGCAGCGGTCGGCGAAGTGATGCTCATCTTCGGCGCCGGCAAGGTCCCGGCACCAGTCAGAACGATATGGTTCGCTCCCGCCACGGTGTTGTCCAATAGCGTGAGCGTGGACGAGCGCGTCCCAGTGACGGCGGGAGTGAATTTGATTCCGATCACACAGCTCTGTCCAGCGGCCAGCGTCGAACCCGCGGTCAGCACGCAGTTCGTCACTGTCGTGTCGATTGCGAAATCCGGAACGCCGCTGATGGCAGCGTTGGCGGCGAGCGTCAGGGCACTGTTTCCCGTGTTTGCCACGGTGAATAGTTTGGTCGTGCTGGTCGTTCCCTTAAGCTGGGAACCAAAGTTCCAGTATCCGGTCGTGTTCACTTTACGAATCACCTGCGTGGGTCCGGCCACTGGAGCGTTGCTCAGAATGAACACCTGCCCCTGCGAATCAACCGCAAGGCCCGTAGGGTTGCTGATGGCCGCCGCTGTTGCCGCCCCGGTATCGCCTGCGTATCCTGAGACGCCAGTTCCGGCGATGGTGGAGATAACGCCCGTCGACGCATCGATTCGACGAATACGCTGATTGCCGGCGTCCGCAAAGTAAAGATTCCCGGCGACATCAAAGGTTATCTGACCCACCGTCTTGCTGATCTCCGCGCTGCGCGCCTGCCCTCCGTCGCCGCTGAAGCCGCATGCCGATCCACCGGCTACCTTCTTTGCCACCGGAGAGTATTCCGCGTTGTACAAAGGCTCCGACTGGAGAAAGCAGGTGGTGGTTCCGTAGTTGTAAAAGTTATAGAGGGTATCACTGCCGTCGACGGCAAAGGATACGGGAGGCGTAGAGCTATACACATATTGATTCCGCAGATACCAGAGGTTCAAGCTGTCGGAGCCGCCGGCGATAATAGCCACAGGCATCTCCGCGGCGCCCTGAGTTCCTTCTTCAAAGAACAGATTGTCATACGGGTCGATATTGATGTTGGCGGGCCGATTCATGCCTACCGTTGTCAGCGGGCAAGGCGTGCTCGGCGTGCAGCTACCGGCGGTATAGCTGGTGCCGTAAGCCGATTGCGAACCGTACGGCGCGTAGTAGCTGAAATAGTAGGTGCTTCCCGTGACGTTCAGGCTGTAAAGAAAGCCTGAGCTGTCCGCAACCAGGCTCTGAGGAACGGCAAAGACCGGACTCAGTGTGCTGATCGTCCCGGACGAATCGATCTCCTTGATGATCTTATTGCCGACATCCGGAATGTAAAGCGTATCGCCGCCATCGACAGCGAGATTCGTGGAGCTCTTGATTGTTCCAGTATTCGAGGCAGAGGTTCCCGCGACCGTTACGATTTGAGAGGGAGTAAAGCTCACCACAGGCGAATATCCGTTGCCCGCCAGTCCTACAAACATCGGCTTTGCTTCGGCGCTGTTTGCGATGTTGATCGAGCCGGAGCGATGACCAGGCCCCTGCGGACTGAATCTCACCATCAGGGCACAGCTATCGCCCTTCGAATAGCTACTGCCTTCGTGGCAGGTACCGGCGGATTCGACGACAAAATCTTTGGTTTTTGATTGAATCTTCGTCAAACGGGTCGCGCCATCGAAGTTGAGCGTCAGCAACTCCACGCCGGCATCTTGCCCGACGGTTGCAGCCGCAAACACGTGATAGTTCTCCGGGACATGTTCGAAGGAAGCATCCGTGGCATTGCGGGCCACGACCTGGCCGTGCGGACGAAGAGCAGGAGCCAGGCTAATGATCGAATGGGGGATCTCTATTTTCGGAGTCTCTTGAGCGTTGGCCGGATGGCCTGCAAGCAGACCAGAGAGCAGCGAGGCAACAGCGGAAACGTGAGTTAGCGGACGGAACATGCAAACCTACCCTTCAGGCGGATAAAATGTGGAAGCGTGAACTGTGTGTACCGTATCGATTGTGCGAAAAGCAAACCGAACGTTGCATGCGAAACGAATGCGCCAGATCGACGCTGGAATTGGTGACGAAAGTTCCCACCCAAGCGCTTACCGTTACGCAAGGCGTTCCTTTCGAGCCGCTACAGCGTCGCCGGACATAATATGTGTTATCGGACGTACCATTCTGGGTGGCCATACGTCTATCCTGAGCGCCTGAGAGGTTGTGCTCTTGGTTTCTAGCAGACGGATCGGTGAGAGCTCCCTCTTTGTCGTGCTTGGCCTTGTCCTGTCCGTTCCGGACGCAGCACACGGACTCCAACTCTCTACGCTCCCGCAGCCTACGGGTTCGAGTCCGGCGACCGCTGCTCCGACAGAGATTACCGGGGTCGTCCTGAACGCGCAGACGCGGCAACCAGTCTCCCGGGCGCTGGTTCGACTTGGCGACCGGGGCGTACTCACTAACCACGACGGTGTTTTCTCCTTCTCCCAGGTCACAGCCAGTTCCGGAACGCTCGTCGCTAGTAAGCCAGGATTCTTTGCGGGGCTGGAAGCCTCAGATATGGGATCCAGGGTGTACCAGTTCGGAGCGGCGGACCCGATCGTTCTCACGCTCTACCCGGAGGCGATCCTTGCCGGGAATGTCACGGACGCTGGCGGTGAGGGATTGCCGAACCTGAACGTCATCGCGAGACGAAGCACCTTCGATGAGACGGGCCATCACTGGCGACAGGTCGACGCCACGCGCACCAGGAGCGACGGAACGTTTCGCCTCGCGATGATGGCGGGCGACTATTCCGTCCAAGTCCGCGCGATGAGCCAGCCACAGTCCGGTCAGGAAATGTATCTGCCTGTATCTGTTCCAGCCGAAAGCTCATCCATAAAAGAAGCTATTCATCTACGCCCGGGCGAGGTGTCGGAGATTCACTTGACGCCGGAAACCCGGAAAGGATACGAGGTAACCTTTGCCTTGGGGTCGGGATCGAGGCGAGGCTTTCCCCGGCTCACGGCACGTGGCAACAACGGGTTGACGATTCCGTTGAGCCCCCGCACGTCCCGGTCCGATCAGGATACGCTCAGCGTCGTACTTCCAAGCGGAACGTACCTGCTCTCAGGGTTCTCGGAGATGGGCGGCGGAAGCGAAGAGGCGGAGACCAGTATCACCGTTCCCGATCATGACATTGGGGGTGTGGAGCTTCACTTTTCGAAGACACCCGCGATGCCGGTCGAGGTGGAGATGGAGCAGGGCGCGACGTCCGATAACGCGACGCCGCCGACCGCGCAGTCGCTCGGGCTTACTCTTGTGTCGATCGCGACGAATGGAGATGCGATCGAGCAGAGCTTTCCGGCGAATGTGCAGCGCGATCAGACGGCAATCTTCTCGCCTCCGTCAGGCACCTACCGCCTGCGCGGGCGCTCCGGCGGGCCATGGTTCGTCACGCAGGCGAGCTGTGGAGGCACGGATTTGCTGACGCAGAACCTGGTAGTCACGCCCGGCACGGGAAGCGTGCCGATCCGTATCGTCGTGTCGAACCAGACAGGTACCCTTTCAGGAACGGTGACGCTCGCCGGCCAGCCAGCGCCCGGATGGGTCTATCTGGTCTCGGCGACGCCTTCCGTGACGCCCGTGGTGATGGTGCGTGCCGGATCGAGCGGAAGCTTTAGCCGCTCCAATCTGCCCGTCGGCACGTATCGCATGGTCGCCCTGGAACGCCGAATCGGAGCGGATTTCGAAGATCCGGCAACGATGGCTGCCTTCCTGGACCGGGCGCAATCGGTCACGCTGAACGCGGGCGGACAGCAGACGCTTTCGCTTGCTGCCGTACCTGCGGCGGAGCTTCCCCAGTGAAGCGACGCTCTTCCCTTCCCACTTTGCGGCTCGCCCATGGCAGAGCTGTTCTTATAGCTCTCTCTACCTGCGTCGGGCTGTGCGGAGGCTCTTTGGCCGGTCAGCAACGGAAGAGTGACAAGGGCGTGCCGAGGTACCAGATCACGGGCGTCGCTGTCAGCGCGAAGGATGGCTCAGTGATTCCGCGATGCCATCTGGCCGCCCAAGTTGCGGGAGGACGCAGCCCAGGCTTCGGCGGGGCCAGCATCCAGACGGACGCCGATGACCAGGGGCGATTCGCGCTGGATGTGCCAAGCGACGGAACTTGGAGTGTCGTGGCGAGCGCGCGTGGATATCGCAGGCAGGAGTTCGACGAGCACGACGGCTTCTTCACCGGCGTGGTACTGACGAGAACCTCTCCAAGCTACGATCTTGTGTTTCGTGTCGCGCCGGACGGTGTGATCCGAGGCACGGTGACCGATGAGGCGGGAGAACCGGTGCGCGGCGCACAGGTCAGACTCTTCACCGTTCACCCCGAGGCGCGTGCGACGGATCAAAGCCCGCTCCTGTCGCGTGAGTTCGGACAGACCGATGACCTGGGCCAATACGAGTTTGCAGAGCTTGCGCCGGGAGAGTACGAAGTGGAGGTCCAGGCTCATCCGTGGTACGCCGTCCAAAGACCATCCGGTCCGAGTGCAGCCGCGGATGCGCCATCTGATCCCTCGCTCGACGTGGTTTATCCGGTGACCTGGTATCCCGGTGTCGACGACGATACCGCTGCCGAGGTGTTGACCATGCATTCAGGCGAGGTGCGACAGGCAGACATGCGTTTGCGGCCTTTGGCATCGGCGCATCTTCTTATCCCGATCCCCAATGGCGTTCCGACGGGGCGCGGTGGTGGACGGGGGCAGCCTGTCGTGTCGCAGGTAATGCCCGACGGTTCGCTTCGAAATATATTCGCGCCAGGGCAAGCGTCAAGCTCTGGCATGTTTGATATCGGGGGGCTACAACCGGGAACCTACCAGGTAAGCCGCGTGCCGGGCGGCGACAGCAATGATTCCGGGGGGCCAACGTCGATCGTTCATGTAGGGGCAGGTGGATCCACCACCGAGGTCACCGCGGCGGCGAGCGAGGTGAACGTCACGATCGCGGTTGATGGCGGAACATCGGTGGATGCTTCAGAGATCAGGCTACGGGACACCTCGACCGGCCGGGTTCTTGGCGATGGGAGCTTTGGTGGTCCTCGAGGAGGCCCTGAAGGGCGTGGGGGCGGCCCGAGAGCGAATCAACCTGGCGGCCGACGCCCCCAGGGAGGCCAGGATGCCGGAGGACGAGGGCAGGACCAGCGAGGACGCGGGAGGCGGCGTGGCGCGGGTGAGAGCAAAGAGGCCACCTTGTCCGCTCCGCCGGGCGAATATGAGGTTGTGGTTCCGGGAGGGACGAACGCCTTTCTCACCGGGCTTGTGGCCACGGGCGCGCAGGCGAAAGGGCGCGTCATCACGATTCGGGAGGGCGCGCCGCATCTTCTGATTCATCTGGCGTCGGGGCTTGCCAAGGTGACGGGGACGGCGAAGGTCGGCTCTAACCTGTCGGTAGGCGCGATGGTTCTGCTGGTGCCTGCGACGCTTGGTGACCCGTCCAGCCTGACGATCGTTCGAAGGGACCAGAGCAATACGGATGGGGGGTTCCGCATGGACGATGTGATCCCCGGACAGTACATTCTGCTGGCGATTGAGCACGGCTGGGAGGTGAAGTGGACCGATCCGGCTACGCTGGCTCCTTACCTCTTGCGCGGTGTTCCGGTTGACCTTGCCTCCTCGCCGGCAGCGCATCCGGTGATCCAGGCGGTCTCTCCGTAGTGCTTTCGCGGCCGTCAGGCTGGGGCTCGATGCCACAGGTGGGGGGTGAATTGTGGTAGATTCAAAAGGTCCGCAAGGCTGCGGAGAGATGGCCGAGTGGCTGAAGGCGCACGCTTGGAAAGCGTGTATACCGCAAGGTATCCAGGGTTCGAATCCCTGTCTCTCCGCCATTGACTCTAACCTATTTAGAATCAACAGAAGATCGTCGAGGGACACTCCCTGTGACACTCGACGGGACGCGGTCCGTAACTTTCTTCGACTTACAATGCGCTTCGGACACTTCTTAAGGGCACTTACCCTTAGAGGAGCATGAATTGATATACCCAAAGGTCCGGCTGTATAGACGAGTCCGTCTTCCGGTGTCCAGAGCGTCTTCGTCTATCCCGTATGGAATCGCAACCGCACCTTGCGCTCGCAGTATGCGTTGGTCAACGGGACCCCTGAGCATCACCCTGAAGGTTGCTATCACCTCCGTTTCGCGTGGAACAGGAAACGCGTTCGGCAATCGGTCGGTCCGGATTCAGATACTGCGGCCTCAAGAGCATTTCGTTCTAGACGACCTTTTGACCTCCCAACGTCGAAGACTAAAGCCTTTGAGGGTGTCATTCCAGGACGCGCGCGGAAACGCGACGAGCGACGAGATTCGGCTCGCGGTCCGTCAGCGCACGCAACGGAAGTCCGAAGAGCGCGATCAGGACAACGCACTGGAGGCCTGGCCGGAAGATGGGCTGCTCGGAACTCGGCTCGGACCCAACAAGAACGGAAAAAAGTGGCGATGATCCCGACAGACATTGCGCAGGTTGTTTTGCCTCTGATCGTCGCCGTCAGCATCGCCCTGATGCTTACCCGTCCGCGCGGAATCCCTGAAGTCTGGTGGATTTCGGGCGGAGCATTGCTTCTGATCGTTCTTCGTCTCGTACCGTTGACGTTGGCCGGGCAAGCAATAGCGAAGGGTAGCGACGTTTACTTGTTCCTCATTGGCATGATGCTTTTGAGTGAGCTGGCACGGGAGCAAGGCGTCTTCGATTGGGTGGCTTCTGTGGCAGTCCGCGGAGCTAACGGGAGTTGCTCGCGTCTGTTCCTGTTGGTCTACGCGGTAGGAACGCTCGTAACCATCTTTATGTCGAATGACGCGACGGCGGTGGTGTTGACGCCCGCCATTCTGACAGCTGTACGCAAGGCAAAGGTCTCCCCGCTCCCGTACCTGTTCGTCTGCGCCTTGATTGCGAACGCCGCGAGCTTCGTGCTCCCGATCTCAAACCCGGCGAATCTGGTTGTATTCCACACAGGGATGCCTCCTCTGGGGACATGGCTGGCGGATTTCGGTGTTCCGTCACTGTTTTCAATTCTCCTGACATTCTTCGTCATGCGTTTTATGTTTCGAGAAGACCTTTGTAAGAGCATCGACTGCGACGTCGAAGATACCAAGTTGAGCGAGACCGGCAAGCTTGTTCTTGCCGGTCTCGCTCTAATGACTGCGGTGCTTCTGACGGCTTCCGCACTGAAGAAGGACCTGGGACTGCCCACGTGCCTTGCTGCACTTGTGATTAGCGCTGTTGTCTCTATCAAGGCAAGAAGCAATCCGATGAAGCTTGCACGCGAGATTAGTTGGGCAACTCTGCTACTCGTCGCTAGCCTCTTTGTCATGGTGGATGCGGTCGAGAGTCAGGGAGCTTTGAACCTGGCTCAACAGTGGCTCGCCTGGGCGTCCCATCTGGGCCAGAACGCAGGCGCACTGCTTGTCGGCTTCGTTGTGGGGATAGCGAACAACATCGTCAACAACCTTCCTCTGGGACTTATCGCGGGCGGCACTATTCAAGCCGCTCATACGAAGGGGTTGATTGCCAATGCCGTTTTGATCGGTGTAGACCTCGGGCCCAATCTTTCGGTCACCGGATCGCTGGCTACGATTCTTTGGCTGTTAGCGCTTCGCAAGGACGCGGGCGGAGACGAAGGGGGGGAGAAACTCGACATAAGTTTCTGGATGTTCTTGAAAGTGGGCATGGTCGCCATGCCTGTGGCCCTCTTTGCTGCGCTCGGCGGAGCGATCCTGATGAACATGCTCGTCGGAAAACACTAAAAACAACTCGGAGGACTGTCTTATGAATGTGAACGCCGGATGGATCATTCCCTTCATCATCATCGGAGGTGCGCAACAGAGCGCCGAGATTTCTGTAACAACTCAAAAAACGAGGTGGCGTGACGAGAAAGGCCCACGCACTCGTCGCGGTGAATTACTCCTCTAACGCCGGCCTGTCGTCACCCTCAAAAGAGAAAAATAGACCGCTGCAGAATTCCCTTGTCATCCATAACGAATAGCCTGAAAATTGGGCCGCTGCGCCGGGGCTGATTTTGAGTAGCCCCCATGGAGGATGGCTTTATGTCTTGGAGGGCGCATGAGGGATCACCCTCGCCGCTCGGATGCACGTGGGTCGAAGAACACCAGGCTTACAACTTCGGTCTGTTCTCCCGGCATGCCGACGGCGTCAAGCTGCAGCTCTATCGAGCCGACGACCTGATGCATCCGGTCTACTCCCTGCGAATGGACCCGCTCATCAACAAGTCAGACGACATCTGGCACTGTCGTGTCTCGGCCGAGGAAGCCAACGGAGCCGTCGCCTACTCCTACCATGTCGATGGCAGCGAAGAATATCCGTCCGGCGTCAATGTGCTGTTTCCGTGGGGTAAGGAACTGCTCGATCCCTACGCCCGCCAGCTCTTTATCCCCGAGGCCTTCGATCGCGCCGCCGCCATCGGCCCCGGCTCCAACCGCGGCAAGGCAATGATGGCCCAGATGGCACCGCAGTCAGAAGAGCCGTTTGACTGGGGCGATGACTGTTGCCCGTCACACGAACACCACCTGGTCATCTATGAGATTCACGTCAAAGGCTTCACCGGCAACCTGAACTCCGGCGTGAATGGGTTCGATGCCGGCTGCTATCTCGGCCTCATCGAAAAAATCCCATACCTCAAAGACCTCGGCGTGACCTGCGTCGAGCTGATGCCGGTGTACCAGTTCGAGCTGCAGAGCCAAAACTACTGGGGGTATATGCCGGTCGCCTTCTTCAGCCCGCATAGCGGCTTTTCGAGCGGTGCCGGCGCGGCTAAGAACGAGTTTCGCCGCATGGTGAAGGCGCTTCACGAGGCGCACATCGAGGTGGTTCTGGATGTGGTCTACAACCACACTGCTGAAGCCGGCGCAGACGGGCCCTGCTACGGGATGAAGGGCATCGCGAATACCAGCTACTACCTCACCTCCGGCTCGCCGCCCGACACCTATCTCGACTACTCGGGCTGCGGAAACACGCTCAACTGTGGCAACCGCAACACCCGCCGCATGTTCATGGACAGTCTGCGTTATTGGGTGCGCGAGATGCACGTCGACGGTTTCCGCTTTGATCTTGCCAGCGTCTTCGCGCGCAAGACCGACGGCACCATCGACACCGGCGATCCGCCCATCTTCGCCGAGATCGCAGCCGACCCCGATCTTGGCCACGTCCGCCTCATCGCCGAGCCCTGGGATGCAGGAGGCGCTTATCAACTCGGCAAGAACTTTCCCGGCCTGAGCTGGTTCCAGTGGAACGGCTGCTTCCGCGACGACGTAAAGCGCTTCGTCCGAGCCGAGCCCAACATGGTCCCGGCCATGATGACGCGGCTCTACGGCTCGGATGACCTCTTTCCCGGCGATGTGCGCAACTCGCGGCACCCCTATCAGAGCATCAACTACATCGCCTCGCACGACGGCCTCACCATGTACGACACCGTCTCCTACAACGAGCGCCACAACATGGCCAACGGCTCCAACAACACCGACGGCTGCTCGGACAACATCAGCTGGAACTGCGGCGTGGAAGGCGACGAGGGCGCGACGCCGGAGATCATGACTCTCCGCCGCCGCCAGGTGAAGAATTTTGCGACGATCCTGATGCTCTCGAACGGTACCCCCATGATGCGCATGGGCGACGAGTTTATGCAGAGCCAGCAGGGCAACTCCAACCCCTGGAACCAGGACAACGAAACGACCTGGCTGGACTGGAGCAGGCTCGAACAGAACAAGGATATTTTCCGGTTCTACAAGCAATTGATTGCGTTTCGCAACCACCACACCATCTGCCGGTCCAGATTTTGGCGTGAAGATATCCGGTGGTATGGTGTCGGTCCGAACATCGACCTCGCCCCGCACTCGCGCTCGCTCGCGTACTGTCTCTCCGGTTCGAAGAAGGCCGATCTGTACGTCATGATGAACATGTTCTGGGAAGACCTGACCTTCGAAATCCAGGAGCCCGGCCCATGGATGCTCAAAATCGACACCGCCGAAGAACATAGCGACGACATAGTCGAAGACGGTAGAGAAGTGCTGCTCGACTCAAGCACCGTTCAGGTGAAGGCGCGCTCCATCGTAGTCGCTATTCGGCCCGCGAACTGACCGGAACGCTTCTGCAGCGGCCCTGCTAGTCATTTTCGAACCGTTTCTCACCGCGCCGAAGCGCGGATCGTCGTGAAGGTTATTAAGGCGGGAATCCGTATTCAGGTACTCCACCAGAAGATAGGACCGGGCATCGTAGCGCGACTAAGCCACTCGCGATGCAGGATCGAAGCCGTCGAAGTCCCGGGAACAGCTCGTCTGCAGGAAAGCTTCCAGGTCATCGTCCGCTTAACGAGAGAAGGCAAGATAGACAGATCTGCGTTGCCGATATCAATTCAGGCCCTTCCGCCGCTCGGCACCTGATTACGGACAAATCCTATCGAAATCTCAGTTGGCGAGAAGGGTGTTTTCCTAGAGGAGCCCGACTCCTTACTGCAGGCAGCCGATTCAGCTCTCTATCGAGCGAAGCGACATGGCCGCAACCGAGTTGAAGGGGGCTTGATGACCGCCGTATGCGGTCAGAGTCTCCGCTCTCCTGCTTTCCGATCGACCGGCTCCTCTGCTATCACGAAAGAGCGACAGCAGAGGAGCAGCCAGCGGTGTACGCCAGTCAACACGGTTCCTATTGCAGGCCGATTGCCTTGACCTCCGTGCTCCCGCTTTCGTCTCCAATCGAGACCGCGACGTCAACAAGACGCGCCGAACTCCCGAAGACTGCTCCCGTCCCGACGGCGGAGAGCTTGTAGGCCGGTGTGCCACACGTCGCCTGCGCACCGGGTTGAGGGTTCGCGGGTGCAAGGAACAACAGGAGTCGAACTCCATCCACGGTACCCGAGAAGCTGTATCCCAGGGGGTTCTTCACCAGTTTCCCCGCTGGTATTGTCATGGTTTGTGAACCGACCGCGAGGGTGAGGGGCACTGTCTCCGGTTGGAGCGCCGTCGAAGAGCCTAAGGCAAACGATGACTCCAGGGCAAACCCTTGAGTCTTGTCAGGAGCTGTCTCAAGTTGCAGGTTGGCGGTGAAGCTGCAGAAGGCCCCTCCGAAGTTGAACTTAGTGAGAAAGGCTTCATAGCTCGTAAATTCGAAGTCGCCGGAGGGCGGAATGGTAATCGGGTAACCAAAACCATCCGCGCTACCGCCAATCGTCACGCCGCCCATCTTGTCGAGTCCAATGGCATTCGCAATGTAATACTCGTCTCCGTCTATCTCAGAACCATTGCCAATAAACGTTGAATACAGCACTTTGCTTCCTGAGGGGTCGAGCTTCGTGAGAAACACGACCTGGTCATCAAACGGATTAGCGTCTACGAACGATGTTTGATAGGCGTCGGGTGTTACAGGATAGAGTTCGTCATTCGTGGTCCCGGTGATATACGCATCTCCCGTTGCATCGACGGCGATACCGTACGCCAAGGAGGAGGTCGGGAATCCCACCTCCTGGTTGTAAGTCGATTGACCGAGAAACGCGCTGTAGCTCAGTGCGGAGCCTGCGGTGTTGAGCTTGATGACAAAAGCATTGGCACAGGAAATCTGGCTACATGATGTTTCGGGGAGCCCGGGAAAGGAAGGCGCGCCCTGGGCAGCAATTGTGCCGGCGAGGTAGGCATTCCCAGGTCCATCCACGGCCAACCCTGAGGGCTGGAACTCACGAAGCAGCGTGTAGTAGACCAGCTTCGAAGCCGTCGGATTCACCTTGGCAAGAAAATCCTGGCCGGTGTTTGAGAACGCTCCTGCGGTGGTGGGATATGCCGCGCCCACAGAGCCAAGGACATAGGCATTGTCAGCCGTATCGAGTGCGAGTCCGGCAGCGTTTTCCCCATCTCCTCCGATAAACGTTGAGTACACAAGCGCCGAACCGGTAGGGTTCAACTTGGTCAGAAAAAGGGTGTTCGCACTGCCAACGGGCTGAAAGACACCGGGTGTTATGGGGAAATCGCTGGAGGTTGTCTTCCCCAGGAGATAGGCATCCCCTTTGCCGTCCAAGGTCACCGAAACGAGACTAGTCGCTCCCGCTGGATCCGTCGGGCCATTCAGATAAGTGGAGTAGATAGGAGCCGTTCCTGTGGGATTCAACTTCATGACGAAGGATTCGCTTTGCCCGGCGTACGTCCGCTGATATGCCCCGGAGGTTGTGGGGAATCCATGTGCGGCAGACCCGACGATATATGCGTCACCGGCTGCATCCGCGGCGATCGCGTTCGCTACCGCCGAGTCGGCTCCAACGAACGTCGTGTACAAGATCGCCGTCCCGGAAGGGTTATATTTGTCGACAAAAAAGACGGAGCTCGACTCGTCGATGCTTGTCGACGTACCCATAACATAGGCGTCCCCCTTCGGATCAACCGTCATCGTTTGGAACGAGACGAATCCGGTGCCGACATAGGTCGAATAGACGAGGGTAGGATCGATCACAAGCTCGCGGGTATGGTCGTACGCACCGACATGGAACTTGACGCTCTGCGGCCCGTCCACCACAAACTCACCCTCCACCGGCTCGCGTCTCTGTTTCCCATCCGCCGTGACGACCTGGTAAAGAACCGGCTTGTGGAGCAGAACCGTGCCGTCCTTGCCACCAAGCACCAGTTCTCCTTTCGAGTTCACGGAGAGCTTTTCGCCTTCGCCGTCAGACAATTCCTTGAAATTCATCCGCACGGTGTTTACATCCACCTGCGGTGCCACCAGAAAATCAAACTCAAGCTGACGATGGTTCCCGTAGTACACCAGGTCGACGCCTGGATAAAGCCCTGCATACTTCACTCGCGTGTAATTCGGAACGCTGGTATGCCAACCGGAAGGATCGGCGCCCGTCAGGTAGTTATTGTCGCCCGGCAGTCTCTCAAGTCCGGATATCGTGGAAGCTTCATTCGCTCCCGGAAAGTTCAGTTGCAGTAATGTCCTCTTGCCGGCATGCTGGCCGCTTGTGTTGGTCTTAGGCGCGCCTGCAATGGTAAGCTCAGCACCCTTGCGACCCAATTGGATGGAATATCCGCGACCCTGTGCAAGGAAGGCGAATCGCGGATCCGCTTGTCCCTGATTGGCGGTGAAGCTCATCGGAAGATCGCCATAGGATTGCAGCAAGCGTTGCCGTGTCGCGGGGGTTACGGCCGGGTTATCGGCGGCAACGGCTAGCACTGTGGACATCAGCACCGAAGTCAAAACGAAGATCGATGGTAAGGAAAATTTCATGAACGCGGCCCCAACGACCAAAGGATAGAGAGACGCGCCGATCCCGGCGAATATCGGAACGGCAGATTTTCTTTGCTCATAATGTGCGCAAGTGTACGCTTCCCGAACGCGGTGTCAATACAAGATACGAAGAAAAGTGAGAAGTGTCCGGGATCTGGGCGATCAAAGGTGATTCGCTGCCATGGCACTCGGAATGACTTAGGCCAGATCGAATGACCGGCAACAGCCCATATTTTTCTTGAATAGCAATCTCAACCTTTCACCATATCTACCAGGACGGCGGCAACGCCCAGCACGTTAGAGAGCAGTACGAGGTATGCGCATCGATCCAAGAATACGATTGATGCGTTGCTCTCGCGAGGACTAAGCTCTCATAGCGATCTTGGCTCATAACAAACCATTCGCAAACGATTGGAAAGACTCCGTATAACCTCGTCGATGATCACTTAAACGGTACCGCGACACCGTCTTGCTCTCGTCAAGAACCTTGTCAAGGAATCGACACTTCTCAACGACTCGCTCAGAGAGGCCGTTATGGTTCTCGTCCCATGATGCCCAACGATAATTTGATCTTCCGTAAGATCGTCGAGCACTCCATCGACGTGATCTTCCGCCTCACCCTGGAGTGCGAAGTTTTGTACGCGTCACCCTCGGTACGGCGGCAGCTTGGCTATGAGCCAGCGGAGCTGTTGGGAAGAGTGATCTTCGATCTGATCTATGAACCTGATCGAGAGGTCGCCCGCAAGGCTGCGAGAAGGTCCGTTCAACCGGGCGTCGAGAATTCTCCTGGCACGCAGCGGTGGATACACAAGGACGGCCACCTCGTCTGGATCGAAGTAAATGGACGCACGATGCGCAATGAGGATGGTCCATCTGGTGAGATTGTTATCTTCACTCGCGATATCTCTGACCGCAAGGCTCTGGAGCAGAAGCTCGAAGAACTCGCGGTCACCGATTCGCTTACCGGGCTTCGCAATCGGCGGGGCTTTGATGAGAGACTCGGCCGCGAATGGGAACGCACCTTACGTATCGGATCGCCAATCTCCCTTCTGTTGCTGGATCTGGACCACTTCAAGCATCTCAACGATTCCTACGGCCACTCGGTCGGCGATGATTGCCTTCGTGCCGCTGCCCTCGCCTTTACGACCGTCATTCGCAGAAACATGGATGTCGTCGCCCGTTACGGTGGCGAAGAACTGGCTGCCATTCTGCCTGATACCGATCTCGAAGGAGCCATCCAGGTAGCTGGGAACGTATGCCGCTCGATCGCCGAGCTTCGCATCCCGCACCGGAGGAATATTGAGGGTCGCGGCATCATGACAGCAAGCATCGGCGTTGCCAGCGTAATCTCCAGGCATGGAACTTCGCTTACGATGCCTGAAGTCTTGGTGAAGGCCGCCGACTCAGCCCTCTATCGAGCGAAGCAGCATGGTCGCAACCGCGTGGAAGCGAACTTGATCACCGACACATCCAGAATAGAGTGCTGAAGGGTCGACGAAGGACGCTAAGACAGAGGCGCGGGATGAGCCGCCGGCTCGGATAAGGGCCAGCGCTGAGGTTCCGGTGTGGATCTGTACGGTGAAGGCCTGCGGACCGTGTTTTCCATGACGAGGGAGCGAAACGTCTCCAGCGCCGGAGTGACGTTTGAACTCAGATAGGCGAAGCCCAATTGGAGACGCGGCAGCCGTTCGCGGAATGGGCGGAAGACGACGTCAGGGTGGCCCCCGATGCGGTAGCGCGTTCCAACGATGACGCCTTCACCGGCGGCGACATAAGCAAGCTGCGCGGAGAGCGAGTGGGGAGCTTCCAAGAAGCTCGGTGTGATGCCATGCTCCGCCAGAAGACTGCGGAGAAATGGCTGCCGAATCGAGGAGTCCTCCAGCCGTGGAACGACGAGAGCGGATTCGCGTAGATCCTGAATCGACAGGATTCGCCGCGCGGCGAGCGGGTTCAGGCGGTGAAGGATCACGCCCAGAGAGTCTTCCCGAAGGCACTCAAATCGCATTCCTTTCACGGGAAGTGGCTCCACCATGAGGAGGGCGTCGATCTTTCTCTCAGAGAGCCCGGTTATCTGCTGCTCGGTGGTGAGCTCGCTGATCTGCAGGTCGAACCCGGGATACCGTGCGGCAAGGGTGCGCAGGATCGTTGGAAGCAGAAGAGCCTGCCCGATGGCCCCGCAACTGATTCTGAGCCTGAGTTCGCTGCCGACCTCGCCAAGGCGGCTTTGTGCCTCGCGAACCGTATCGACGATGTTCTGTGCATACGGGCGGAACTCGAGGCCGGCCCGGCTAAGGCTTACCTGCTGCCGATTCCGTTCGAAGAGGGGAACGCCGAAGGCCTGTTCGAGGCTCTTGATCTGGAAGGTAATCGTGGGCTGGCTCATGTAGAGCGCGCGCGCCGTGCGGCCGTAATGGAGAAGCTCGGCGAGCGTCAGGAAGCACTGGAGCTGACGGATTCTGAAATCCATGCAACGACCTCCCTGGCAACTGCTGAGACTGCCGAATGCGGACGACAACACCACCACGAAGAGAGAAGGCATCGCGTGGCGGAACGTTAGGATTTGAAGAAAAGATGAAGCCGACAGCCCAAGTGTCAACCGGGTTGCAGTCGAAGTCAAGGCCCACTGATCGGGTTTCTCTATCAAGGAACAAAAAGATTCGATTGGACACTATCGGCAGATCAACTTACGCTTCGATTACTTCATTGAAACGATCCACTGCAGGCGGGCGCGGGAGCAACACTCGCCTGGCGACGGCTTCACTTCAGCGGCCACTCTTGCGACGCGTGTCATGCGTCAGCCATGAACCCTTTATCCCTTCCAGACGCAACGCCCTCACGCTCCTGAACCCCTGATGCGAGGTCCTCCGATACATGAAGATGTTCTATCGTGCGCTTCCCTTCCTTGTCGTCCTGCTTAGCCTGCTGGTGGTTTGTCCTGATCTGCGGGCGCAACAGACAGGAATTAGCGGCGTCGTCGTCGATGTGCAGGGCGGCGTGCTGCAGGGAGCGAAGGTAGAGGTCAAGGAGATGGATGGGTCATCCTTCTTCGCCACGACGAATGCGCAGGGATCGTACGTGTTTCCGAGCCTGCTGGCCGCCGACTACACGATCAAGGTGAGCGCATCTGGGTTCGCGACGGTTGAAAAGAGAGTGCTTCTGCTTGTAGGGCAGTTGGCGCAGGTGGATTTCACGCTTCCAGTTGCGAGTGCTTCCGCTGTCGCCGAGGTTTCGGCGGGCGATCAGTTAGCGATCGATACCACCTCTTCAGTGGTCGCGGGAAATGTGACGCCGAAAGAGGTCGAGGATGTGCCGATCAATGGGCGCAACTACATCGCGCTTTCTACATTGATTCCTGGCATCAAGGCGAATGCCTTCGGCAACTCCCCGGTCTCGGCTCCGGGTGGGGCCTCGTATGGCGATGCGGAGACAGGTAAGTTCCAGATCACGATGGACGGTCTACAGGTCTCGCAGGACTCGGTAGGATCAAGCTTCGGACAGCCACGCTTCTCGCAGGATGCGATCTCGCAGTTCCAGATCATCACGAACCGTTTCGATGCAACGGCTGGGCGTTCGGCTGGAATCTACGTCAACGCGCAGACCAAGACCGGCACAAACGTTATCCACGGCGGTGGCTTTGGCTACTTCCGCAACTCCGCTTTCAATGCCTCCGATCCGATCAGCAAGAAGGTCAACACGTTTGCCGATGAGCAGTATGGCGGAACGTTCGGCGGCAAGATCAAACGGGATAAGCTCTGGTACTTCGGCTCGTACGAAGGAGAGCATTCGCCCACGACTTATACCGCTTCGCCGATCATTGGCAGTGCGTTTTCCCATCCGTCGACGCTCAAGGTGAATGAGTGGCTCGGACGTCTCGACTACCAGAGGAACGATAAGAACCACTTCCTTCTGCGTGGGGACAAGTTCAATAACACGCTCGATTTTGTTGGAGCGCCTGAGCCTAGCTCGTCCTACTCATCGGCTTACTCGAGTTATGGTTATGTCTTCGATTGGGACCGCAGCATCAACGATCGGCTGATCAACGATGTTCACGCGGGCTATCACCACTTTGTCTTCCAGAACCTCCCCTACTACAACAACAATTCCATCGTGGTTGCCCTTCCGACGGTTACGGTTGGTGAAGCGTATAACCAGCCGGAGACGTTCAGCCAGGATACGCAGCAGTATCGCGACGATCTCTTCTGGCTGAAGGGGAAACATAGTGTCAAGGTCGGCGGCGAGTATCTGTACACGTTCCACGGTGGGTCGTTTGCACAGTATGCACGTGGCGGCTTGACAAGTTGCTCGTCCAATCGCGCTACCCCGCTTGGTGCCGCGGACTATGCGAACTTCTTTCCAAACGGAACTCTTGATCCGACAACATGGAACTATGCGGCCATCGGAGCCTACTGCAACACGAACGAGACCTTTACCCAGGGCTTTGGGAGCTACGACATCAGCATCGGACGCAACATCCTTGGTTTCTGGGGCCAGGACGACTGGAAGATTCTGCCTCGGCTGACTTTGAATCTCGGCCTGCGGTACGACAACGATCTTGGCGCCTACAACACGTCGTACGTCCCGACGCCCGGTCTGCTGACGCCGAATACGAATCCCAATGCTAACTTCGCTCCACGCATTGGCTTCTCTTACGATCCGTTTGGAGATGGGAAGACTTCTATCCGTGGTGGCGCAGGGCTCTATTTCGCGGACCAGGTCGCCAACGCGATCATCGACGAGCAGCTTTACAGCAGCACAGCGCGCGCGTTGCAGGCCACGATCTCGACCAATCAGTCCACAGGTGGCGCCGCCCTCTCTCTTCCGAATCCGTTCGCGAATCAGAATCCACTGGCTAACCCCACGAACTATGTCAGCGCTCCGCAGCCCGTGGCACGCGGCGCGAAGACCCCCTATGCGCTCCAGATGTCTTTTGGCATGGCCCGCGAGCTTCCCTACCGGACGACCATGACGGCTGATTTCGTCCACTCGCGGGTGTATGGCGATTTCATTGCGCTGAGCGGAAACCTGCTCGCGAATCCTGCGAATCCCCAGCAAAACCTCAATCCCGCAACCGCGATTTCGGCCGCGAATTACGCTACTCGAAGCTGCGGCAACGGGAGCATTCTGCTGGATAACGTGAGCAGTCTGGCCAACGGCGGTCCGGGCGGCATCGTCGCGAAGCAGGTCTGCAACAACCTGTTCGGCGCGACGGTGAGGCAGTTCACGACCAATCCAGGCGCGGGCGTGATCTCGGACGCCTTGCAGGTCGGCATCAAGCATGCAACGACAAGGGGGTTCACATCGGCGGTCGCGTACACCTGGGGACGGACGAAGAACTCGACCAACGGCGCGTTCTCCTATCCGAACAAGCCGTTCGCTTCGGGTATTCAGCAGGAGTGGGCGAACGGAACGGACGACCAGAGGCATACGCTCACGCTCACCGGCGAATACCAGTGGAAATACGGGCTTTCGCTCTCGAGTCTGTATCACTTCGGCTCGGGTCAGGCGTTTGCTCCTGCTACCGGGGCGAGCGTGAATGGCTACGCGCTTGGGACAAGGACGTTTGCCGCTCAGCCGATCTCGCCGGGCCAGACTTGCCCGGTTGCCGCATGCGTGACGACGTATGCTCCACTATCGAAGGTTCATTTCGATTCGGGTTATGGTTACTGGATTCTTGAGCGGGACGGATTCCGCGGAACGCCATATCATCGTGTCGACTCGCGGTTGCAGGAATCGTTCAAGATCAAGGAGAAGTATCACGCGATCGTCGCGGTCGAGGCGTTCAATCTCTTCAACCACTCGAACTATGGAAACTTCGCCACAACGGCGAGCATCGGCACTGGCGCGAATGCCTATGGAACTCCGCTGGCAGTAACGGGGAACCCGGTTGAATATTTCGCGCGGTCGCTGCAATTCATTGGGCGGTTTTCCTTCTAGCGGAGGGAGTATCCCTCTCGCGGACGCACGGCTTTGTTGGAGGAGTTTTACTCGATGCGCGTTTCGCTTTCTGTATCGGCTCTGCTGTTCTGTCTTCCCTTTGCTGGTTTCGCCCAAGGCACCGCGACTCACAAGATCATTACCGTGCATGAGGGGACGGACCTTGCGGTGACGGCGTCGCCGGATCATAAGACTATCCTGATGGATCTGCAGGGGATGATCTATTCGGTTCCATTTGCAGGCGGTATGGCGAAGCGGGTGACAGGGCCTTTGGTGGAGGCTTCGCATCCGGAGTATTCGCCGGACGGGACGAGTGTAGCCATCCAGTCTTACGCCGGCGGAACGTTTCATATCTGGACGATGAAGCCGGATGGGACGGGCCTGAAGCAGATCACGATGGGGCATGGGGATGACCGGGAGCCGCGCTGGTCTCCGGACGGGAAGACGATCGCGTTCGCTTCGGACCGCGCGAACAAGGGCTCGTACGATATCTGGACCGTCGACGTCGCGAGTGGGGCGGTGACGCAGATTACGACCGGCGAGAACGATGAGTATGAGCCGGCGTGGTCTCCGGATGGGAAGAAGATTGCCTATGTGAACGGCGTGTTTGTTACGGGCGCTCCGGGTGTGGGCGGGGTGATGGGGAAGACGGTCGAGGCGAAGGATCTTGCGTCGGGTGAAACGAAGACGGTGGCTTCGATCGGGAATGCCGTAGGAAGAATCGAGGCTCCGAGCTGGTCCCCGGACGGAAAGCACCTGGCGTATGTGCAGTTCTTTGGCGCGGGGATGTTTGTGGACTCGGCGCGGCTTGTGGTGGATGGGACCCCAGTCACCGGGCCTGCGGGTGTGAAGGATGACGACGCATTTCCTTTCCCGCCGGTGTGGCTCTCGGCGGATTCGATCCTGTTTACGGCTAACGGGCAGATCCTGAAGGCCGACCTTGCCGGTCATGCGATGACGGCGATTCCCTTTACTGCAGGCATCGAGTCGATGCGACCAATTTATAAGGCGAAGAACTTTGCGTTCGATGCGAAGGCTTCGAAGCAAGTGCTCGGGATCTTCTCGCCTGCGTTATCGCCAGATGGGAAGCAGGTGGCGTTCGTCGCGCTAAACCAGCTTTACCTGATGACGCTTGGTAACCCGGTGCCGAAGGCGCTGACGCATGACACGTACTACAAGCAGGGACCGGCGTGGTCTCCCGACGGAAAGACGCTTGCATATGTGTCTGACAAGGATGGCGTCGAGAACGTCTACCTGATGGACATGGCCACGGGCGCGGAGAAGCGGGTGGCGCCGTCGCCCAAGGCTGCACAGATCTTTCCAGCGTGGTCCACGGACGGGAAGATGATGGCATTCCAGGAGCAGGATGGGGCGACGAAGTTAGTAGATGTGGCGACAGGGGCGGTGTCTCCGCTGGCTCCGGCCACATTCTTTCCGGGACGGCCTGCGTTTGCGCCGGGTGGAAAGACGGTCGTGATTGCGACGGTGAAGCCTTATACGAGACGGTTCCGCGAAGGGACGAGCTCGATTCTTTCAGTCGACCTTGCGACAAAGAAAACGCAGTGGTTTGCTCCGGCTCCGTTTGAGTCGATCTCGACCCGGACCGAGGATGGCCCCGTGTATTCGCCGAAGGGCAACGAGATGGCGTTCATCATGGACGACCTGCTGTATGCCATGCCGGTGGACGCTGTCGGGAACCCGACGGGTACGGCTGTCGCTTTGAACGCCGAGGTCTCGGATGCCCCGACTTACAGCGGCGATGGTTCGAAGATTCTGTATCTGTCGGACGGCAAGATGCGTTTGATGGACCGGGCGACGAAGGCGATTACTCCAGTCGCGATGAACCTGACGTATACGCCTATGCAGCCGAGCGCCTCCGAGAAGACGCTGATCCATGCGGGGCGGATTTGGACGGGTGTTGGGGCTGAGACGCAGACGGACGTGGATGTGCTGGTGGCGGGTAACAGGATCGTCTCGGTGAGCCCGCACGGGAAGGCTCCGGCGGGGGTGAAGGTGATCGAAGCTCCCGGGTCGACGCTGTTGCCTGGGCTCTGGGAGAACCACTCCCATCCAAACTCGGACTCTTCGATCTACTATGGCGACCGGCTGGGCCGGCTTTGGATGGTGTACGGGATCACGACGCTGCGAGATATGGCGGACCAGGCCTACCGCGCGGCGATGCAGAAGGAGGCTTTCCTTTCGGGTGCGGCGATGGGGCCTCGTCTGTTCGCCACCGGCGAGGCGATCGACGGCGAGAGAACGTACTACCCGATGATGATTCCGACGACGAGCGAGGCGCAGTTGCATCGCGAGTTCGAGAGGCTGCATGCGCTCGATTTCGACTTCATGAAGCTTTACGTCAGGCTCCCGTACACGTGGGTCGTCGAAGGCGTGAAGTATGCGCACGAGACGATGGGCGTGCAGACGGCGGGCCACTACCTGCTGCCAGCGGTCGCACTTGGCAATGATGGGATGAGCCATGTGTCGGCTACGGCGAGGACGGGATATGCGTACTCGCGATCGATGACGGGGGCGAGTTACTCGGATGTGCGTTCGCTGATGGCGGAGTCGGGAACGTGGACGACGAGCACGCTGCTGAACCAGGGCGTGATTGCCGAGATGCCGGAGATGGCGGATGACAACCGCTATAACCTCGCTCCGCCCTGGGAGAAGGACCGTCTGCAGAAGGGCCGGGATGCGGCGATGCACTCGGACCAGACCGCGAACCTTGACCGCGTGATGCGGGAGGAGGCGACCGTGAAAGGCGTCATCGAGCAGAAGGGTATGTTTATCGGTGGGACGGATTCTCCGCTGGATCTTCCTTCGACGTCCCTGCACTTGAACCTCATCTCGCAGGTGAAGTATGGGCTGAAGCCGTGGCAGGCGCTGCAGACGGTGACGAGCCGGGCGGCGCTGGCGGCGGGGGTTTCGAAGGACCTGGGGACGATTGCGCCGGGGTATCTCGCCGATATGATCCTCGTGTCGGGCGATCCGCTGACCGAGATCAAGGATGTGACGAAGGTGCAGTGCGTGATGAAGAACGGAGAGATGCACTCGGTGGCGGAGATCATGGCTCCATTTGTGAAGTCGGACGTGGGCATGGATATCTGCCCAGCGAAGTAGGATGTTGGGATGACTCCGGAAGAGTTTCGCGCGTACGGGCATCAACTGATCGATTGGCTGGCGGATTACCGGGCTACGGTCGCGGACAGGCCAGTGATGGCCAAGACCGAACCGGGAGAGATCGGCGCTTCCCTGCCTTCCGCCCCACCCATTGACCCCGAGCCGTTTGGCGATGTGCTGAAGGATCTCGATCGCGTGGTGATGCCGGGGTTATCGCACTGGCAACATCCACGGTTTTTTGGGTACTTTCCGGCTAACTCGCTTGAGGCTGGGGTGCTCGGGGATATCGCGAGCACGGGGCTCGGAGTCCTTGGGCTGGCGTGGCAGTCGAGTCCGGCGATTACCGAGGTTGAGGATGTCGTGCTCGGGTGGATGCGGCAGATGGTCGGTCTGTCGGAGGCCTGGAGCGGGGTCATCCAGGATACGGCTTCGACGAGCACCCTGGTGGCTCTGATCACGGCCCGGGAGCGGGCCACGAACTACGGGCTAAGCCGGGGCGGATTGCAGGCCGAACAACAGCCGCTCGTGGTCTACGTGTCGGCGCAGAGCCATAGCTCGGTCGACAAGGCTGCGCTGCTGGCGGGTTTTGGGCGGGAGAATGTGCGGCTTGTGCCCTGCGACGAGAAGTATGCAATGCGGCCGGAGTTGCTGGACGCGATGATCCAGGAAGATGTCGCCAAGGGGTGGGTGCCGTGCGCGGTCGTTGCGACGACCGGGACAACGGCGACGACGGCGATCGATCCGGTCGCAGCGATCGCGGAGGTCGCGCGCCGCCATGCGATCTGGTTGCACGTCGATGCGGCAATGGCCGGCAGCGCAATGATTCTGCCGGAGTGCCGGTGGATGTGGGCGGGGATCGAGGGGGCGGACAGCCTCGTCATCAACGCGCATAAGTGGCTGGGCGCGCCGTTCGACTGCTCGCTGTATTACGTGCGGGACCCGGAGCACCTGGTGCGGGTGATGTCGACGAACCCGAGTTTTTTGCAGACGTCGGCGGATGGGCGGGTGAAGAATCTGCGGGACTGGGGTATTCCGCTGGGGAGACGGTTTCGGGCGTTGAAGCTGTGGTTTGTGATTCGGGAGCAGGGGGTTTCGGGGCTGCAGGCTCGGCTACGGCGGGATATGGCGAACGCGAAGATGCTGGCCGGGATGGTGGAGGCGACAGAGGGGTGGCACGTACTCGCGCCGGTGGTGCTGCAGACGGTTTGTGTGCGGTATGAGGCGAAAGGGATGAGCGGGGCGGAGTTGGACGCGCACACGAAGGGGTGGGCGGAGGCGGTGAACCGATCGGGTGAGGCGTATGTGACGCCGGCGACAATCGACGGGCGGTGGATGGTGCGGGTGTCGGTGGGGTCGGTGACGACCGAGGCTGAGGATGTGCGGGCGGTGTGGGCGGTGATGCGGCGGTTCGCAGAGGCGTGACGGCGGTAGAGTAGGCGCATGACCTTCTTCGAGAGTCTGCTCACGCTGCTTCTGGTCGCGGTCGGGCTGCTTCAGATCTCGCGGCGGCTGTCGCTGCCGTATCCGGCTATGCTGGCGGCGGCTGGGGTGGCGGTGGCGTTCGTGCCGGGGGCTCCGGATATTCCGATCGATCCGGGGACCGCGCTTGCGCTGTTTGTGGCTCCGGCGCTGCTGGATGCGGCGTTCGATTTTCCCCCGGGCGCGGCTCGGCGGTTCTGGGTTCCGCTGGTTACGTTCGCGGTGGTCGCGGTCTTCGTCACGTGCGCGGCGGTGGCGTTGCTCGGGCACATGCTACTTGGGCTTCCTATTGCCGCTGCCGTGGCTTTAGGGGCGATGGTGGCTCCTCCGGATGCGGCGGCTGCCACCGCGGTACTCAACTCGACCTCTATTCCGCAGAGCACGGATGCCATCCTCAAGGGCGAAAGCCTCTTCAACGATGCCACCGCGCTTCTCCTCTTCAACGCTTCTCTTGCTGTCGTGGCCCACGGACATCTCACCGGGCCAATCGCCATTCGTCTTGGTCTTGCTGCCCCCGGCGGCGTCCTGTTCGGGATCGTGGCCGCCCTGCTGATGCGGCGCATCCATCCCTTCGTGCGCGACAGCCTCGGAGGCACGCTTCTCCAATTCTGCGGAACCTACCTTATCTGGATCGCCGCAGACCACCTTGGACTGTCTGCTGTCCTGAGCCTCGTCGCCTACGCCATGACGCTGGCACGGACGTCGGAGATCATCCATAACTACACGCGCATGCGGGTCCACTCCTACGCCGTCTGGAGCTCGGTCGTCTTCGCGCTCAACGTCTTCGCCTTCCTGCTCATGGGCATGCAGGTTCGCACCATCGTCAGGCAGATGCAGCGAGAGCATCTGTACCAGGCTTTGCGCTTCTCGGCCGTGGTTGTGCTGGTGGTGATTGTCATCCGGCTCGTCATCGTTCTCACCTTCAATCGCGTGGTCTCATGGCGAGCCCGGGCCAAGGGCCAGAAGGAGCCCGCCTCGCTCAATCAAGGCATTCTCGTCGGCTGGAGCGGCATTCGAGGCTTCGTCACCCTCGCCACCGCGTTTGCGCTTCCTTCTTCCTTCCCGCACAGGGACACCGTAGTGCTTACCGCCTTCTCTGTCGTTCTCGTGACGCTCGTGGTGCAGGGTCTAACCCTCGCCCCGCTCATCCGCTGGCTCGGTCTCGATCAGACAGACGCCAGCGAGCGGGAGCTCCAGAGCGCACGCGCGGCTCTTGCCACCGTTGCTATCGCCACGCTGTCCCATCGATCCAGCCCGGAGGCGGAGCAGCTTCGCTTCGTCTACTCGCTCGACCGGGACAGTGCGGCGGGCGAAGCCGTCTCCTGCCGGTTTGAGGACTACCGGAAGACCGGGCTGATCGCCATCCGCGCCGAGCGGAAGGAGCTCGAACGCATGCGGACCCGCGACCAGCTTGGGGCGAACCTCTACCTCAAGCTCCAGGAAGAACTGGACTGGCGCGAACTGACCCTCCTGCCGGAAGATCATCGCCAGATCGAGGAGAGCTGATTTGTCCCCTGGGGAGCCGAAAGGTAACCCATTCAGCAATTCTCCGATCTCCCGGGAAGTGCGAGGGATACCCGGCATATGCGATCATCGAAGCTACCGTGAGCGACGAATTTCCAAGAATCAAACGACTCCCCCCTTACGTCTTCAACATCACCGGAGAGCTGAAAGCCTCCGCCCGGCGCCGCGGCGAGGACATCATCGACTTCGGCATGGGAAACCCCGACGGCGCGACTCCCCCGCACATCGTCGAAAAGATGATTGAGGCGGCGCGCAAGCAGCAGACGCACCGCTACTCTCTCTCGAAGGGCATCCCCCGGCTGCGCAAGGCAATCTGCAACTGGTACGAGCAACGCTACGGGATCGAGCTTGACCCGGTCACCGAGGCCATCGTGACCATCGGCTCCAAGGAAGGCATCGCCCACCTTTGCCTGGCCATCCTCGACAAGGGCGACACGGTGCTTGTGCCCAACCCAAGCTATCCCATCCATATCTACGGCCCGGTCATCGCCGGGGCCGACGTTCTCAGCATCCCAATCACCGATTCGACCGACGACTTCCTCGCTCGCATCCAGGACGTCATTCCACGGATGATCCCGCGCCCGAAGGTCCTCATCGTCAACTTCCCTGCTAACCCGACCGCGCAGTGCGTCGACCTCGCCTTCTTCGAGAAGCTCGTCGCCGTCTGCAAGGAGTATGGCGTCTGGCTCGTGCACGATCTGGCCTATGCCGATATCGCGTTCGATGGCTACGTCCCCCCGAGCGTCATGCAGGTTCCGGGAGCGAAGGACATCGCCGTCGAGTTCTTCACACTTTCGAAGAGCTACAACATGCCCGGCTGGCGGGTCGGCTTCATGGTCGGGAACCCTACGCTGGTTGGCGCCCTCGCGCGCATCAAGAGCTACTTCGACTACGGCACCTTTACGCCGATCCAGGTCGCCTCGATCCTTGCCCTGGAAGGCCCGCAGGACTGCGTCAAGCAGATCTGCGACGTCTACCGCTCGCGCCGGGATGTCCTCGTCAACGGCCTCAACAAGCTCGGCTGGCCGGTGGAGATGCCGAAGGCCACCATGTTTGCATGGGGCAAGATTCCCGAGCAGTACCGCGATCTGAAGTCGCTGGAGTTCTCGAAGCTCATGCTCGAACAGGCGAAGGTGGCCGTCAGTCCCGGCATCGGCTTCGGCGAGTACGGCGACGACTTTGTGCGGTTTTCGCTCATCGAGAATGAGGCACGGACACGCCAGGCGCTCCGTGGCATCAAGCAAATGTTTGAGTTGCGATAAAGACAAGGGCTTCCGTCCACGGTGAATCACTACTCTTTCGTAGACTCTGGCAACGTTGCCCCAAAGCAAGATATGCTTGGTGTCGCTGCAAATGAGCCGGTGCCATGGGAGTGGCGGGTGGTCAATGACCTTTTTTCGCGGAACGAATCTTCGTAAATCTTTCCTGGCGCTGGCTACGCCCGTGGCTCTGTCCGCCGCCATCGTAGCCTTCGGCCACGCACAAAATGCGACCCCGGCAGCGGCCGCCCGCCCGCGCTCGACCGTGGGCTCGCAGGGCCCTCTGCCCGTCCACGAGGTCTTCACCAAGGCCTCGATCGACAGTGGCGGAACTCTCTTTCAACAAAACTGCGCCTTCTGCCACGGCAAGGACGCGGGCGGCGGTGAGAGCGGCCCCGACCTCACCCGGTCCAAGCTCGTCACCTCGGATAAAAACGGCGAGGCGATCGGCGCGGTGATCAAGAGTGGGCGCGTCGAAAAAGGAATGCCGCGCTTCACCCTGCCGGATACGGACGTGATGAACCTCGTGGCGTTCGTCCACTCGCAGCAGGATAAGGCGATGTCACAGACCGGCGTTCGCAAGGGAGTCGATGTCTCCGACCTGCAGACGGGCAACGTTGAGGCTGGCAAAGCCTACTTCAACGGCGCGGGAACGTGCTCTACCTGCCACTCGCCGACGGGTAATCTCGCCGGGATCGCGAGCAAGTACGAAGGGCTAAAGCTCGAAGAGCAGATGCTCTACCCGTCGGACGCCAAGGCGAAGGTGACGGTGACCACATCCGCCCGTAAGACCCTGACCGGGCAGCTCTCCTACATCGACGAGTTCACCGTCGGACTCACGGATTCGGATGGCATCTATCACTCGTGGCCAACGGATAACGTCAGGTACAAGGTCGACGCCCCCTTCAAAGCACACGTCGCGCTCTTCGATAAGTACACCGACGCGGATATTCATAACCTGATGGCGTACCTGCAGACACTGCGCTAAGTAAAAGGTCAACCAGATATGACGTCTTTGCGGAACACTTCTCTCCTGACTCTGGCCGCTGCCGCCATCCTCGCCTGCACCCGCCTGTCGTCTGCACAAAACGTCGATGCCGCATGGCTCACCCATCCTCCCGCCGATAGCTGGCCGGCATATCATGGCGACTACTCAGGCAAGCGTCACAGCGAACTCACCGAGATCACGCCGCAGAACGTCAAGGATCTCAGCCCCGCGTGGATCTTCCAGACCAACCAGAGCCTCGAGATCAAGGCCACGCCGATCCTTGTCGACGGCATCCTGTACTTCACGCTGCCGGATAACATCTGGGCAATCGACGCGCGCACCGGCCACCAGTTATGGCGCTACACCGCTCCGCCGAACAAGGCCTTTCACATCGGCCAGCGCGGCGTAAGCATCTACAAGGGCTCGCTCTACTACATGTCGTCCGACGCCCATCTGCTCTCGCTCGATCCCAAGAATGGGAAGGTGCGCTGGGATGTCGAAGTAGCCGATGCCTCCAAGGGCCATTGGGCCACGATGGCTCCGCTGATCGTCGGCAATCACGTGCTCGTAGGTGCGTCGGGCGACTTCGATAACCTCCAGGGCTTCATCCGCTCGATCGACGCCGAGACGGGCAAGACGCAGTGGCAGTGGGACGCCACGCCTCCTGTCGGCACCGCGAAGAAAGCTACCGGCGGCAGCGCCTGGATGACCGGCACCTACGATCCCGATCTCAACCTTGTCTACTGGGGCACAGGCAATCCGACGCCTGTGCTCACCGGTGCGCCGCGTCCCGGCGACAACCTCTACACGTGCAGCATCGTGGCGCTGAACCCCGAGACCGGCAAGCTTGCCTGGGCCTTCCAGCCATCGCCCCACGATACTCATGATTGGGATGCAGTTGAAACGCCCGTCCTCGTCGACGGAGATTTCCACGGCCAGCCTCGCAAGATGCTCATGCAGGCCTCCCGCAACGGCTACTTCTTCGTCCTCGACCGCGCGACGGGAAAGAGCCTGCTGACCACCACCTTCGGTCCCGTCAACTGGTCCAAGGGCATCGACAAAAATGGCCAACCTATCCCGAACCCGGAGAAAGAACCTGCTCCCGACGGGCGCATCATCGCGCCGGATGAAGGCGGACTGACGAACTATCGCTCTCCCAGCTTCGATCCCAAAACCGGCCTCTTTCTCGTCAACGCCTCCCCCAGCTTCAGCATCTACTTCGCGAAGCCCGCCGACGGAACCTACGGATGGGCAGGCGCCGACTACGGCGTGTGGAGCAAAAGCGTTCTCGAAGCCATCGACTACCAGACCGGAAAGATTCGCTGGAGCCACGAGTTGGGCGACGGCCGCTCCGGTGCTGGTGTGATGACGACAGCTTCCGGCCTCACCTTCACGGGGGATGTCGCAGGAAACTTCCTCGCGCTCGACACAAGCGATGGCAAGACTCTGTGGCACATGGGCTCCGGAGGCCACATCAGCAGCCCGTCGATCACCTATGAGTTGGACGGCCACCAGTACGTCCTGACGAGCAGTGGCGGCGTCCTTTTCGCGTGGACCTTGCCACGCGCTCCGCATAGCGGCACGCACCAGGCCGAATAACTCACTTCGCCCGGGCGAAGCGTATCGCACACCCTCCGCCCGGCGCGAGATGCAGCGTCAGCGTCTCGCCGGCGTGCACCGTCTGCTTGCGGACTGACACATGCTTCGGCTCGCGATCCGCATCCTTCGCATCCTCGTAGATCTCTGCCGTGTAACTCCCACTCTCAAGAAAGCTCAGCGGAACCTGCATCGTGCGCGGCGTCCAGTTGGTGATGCTGCCGAGATACCACTCGCCCCCATGCTTGCGCACAATCGTCGAGAACTCTCCGGGCGTCCCACCGATCACCTTCGTTGTATCCCAGGCCGATGGAACGTCCTTGAGGAACTTAAACTCCGGCCGCCCCTCATACATCTGCGGACTATCCGAAACCATCTGAAACGGGCTCTGATAGACAACATAGAGTGCCAACTGCTGCGCGCGCGTTCCCATCACCATGGGCGAGGTATTCTGCGCGACAAAGCCGTCTTCCGTGGCGTTGTTGAAACCGCCGGGGGTGTAGTCCATCGGTCCTGCGAGCGTGCGGGTCCAGGCAAGCGTTGCGCGGTTTCCCGGGCTATCCCGCCGCCCAACCTTATTCTGCTCCGCACCTAGCACAGCCTCGTAACTCATCACGTTGGGATAAGTCCGTTCAAGTCCCCATGGCGTGTGCCCGCCATGATAGTCCACCATCAGGTGATGCTCCGCCGCTTCCTTTGCAGTGTCGTAGAAGAACGCAATGCCATCCTGGTCGTCGCGGTTGATGAAGTCGATCTTCACTCCCGCCACGCCCCACTTTTCAAACTGAGTAAAAGCCTCTGTCCTCTGCCTCATCACCGACTCGGCGTAACACCACACCCACACCTTGACGTTCTTCGTTGCGGCATACCGCACAAGCTCCGGAACGTCGACCTTCCCGCTGAGCTTCGTAAGGTCGCGAATCGCCGACCAGCCCGCGTCGAGCATCATGTAGCGAAAGCCTGAAGCCGCCGAGAAGTCAACGTATCGCTTCATGTTTTCGGTCGTAAACGCCGGCTTGTTATTCGCATCGACGTCATCGACCCACCAGTTCCACGACGCCTTCCCCGCCTCGATCCAGCTCGTATCAGCAACACGGCTCGCAGGGTTAAGGTCATATTGAATCGTCGATTCGATCAACCGCCCAGGCTCCTCTGCGATAAGAACGACGCGCCAGGCCGAGTGATGCGGAAGCCCGCCCTCGACGGCATACTCCGGATGATCGAAGCGCGGCGAAAGCTTCGCCGAGAGATAATGCCCCGCCCAGCTTCCCGACGGATTCGTAACGTACATCGAGCTATTGCCCTCGAGATCGGCCTCCATCAACGCAAGCCACCCAAGCCCCGGCTCATGCGCCAGCACTGGCATGCCGATGAGGAAGCTGCTCGCCACGCCACCCTGGTTGCCAAGCGCGGAGGTCGGCAATTGCACATACTCGCTCTCATAACTGCTCTTGTAGTTCGGCAGCGCGAGCAGCCAGTTCGTCGCATCGTTGCTGAAGCGGAACTCGGTGTCCTCCGCCTTCAGCCGGAAGTACTCCTGGTGGTTCTGCTCGGGAAGCACGTAACGAAAGGCGACTCCACCGTTGTAAGCCCGGGCCTCGATGTTCAGCTTACGATGCGAGCCACCTGCCTCGGCCGTTTCGAGCGTGAGGCTGTTGTACTCATCGTGAACGGAACTCACCTTTTGATAGGCGAGCTTGTAGTCATCGACACCGTGCCCCGAAGTGCTGTGGTCGACATGCACCATACTCCCAAGCGCCGCTCCACCGTCCAGTTCGAGCCCAAGCGCCGAATCGTCAAGCACCGGCTTGCCGTGGAAGCGAACCGAGTAGACGAGGCTCCCGTCCTGGCTCGTCGAGTCCTTCAGCGGCCGTACATCGAAGCGCATAGTCAACTGACCGTCTGGCGACTTCAGTTCGAGCGGAGACGCTTGCGACCGTGCGAACGGTGACGCCGAAACAACGAGGAGGAATGCGACAGTACCTGGGACTGAAGGCAACAGGAAAGAACGGTTCAGCATGGATGCGGCTCTCCGATGGGTCAGACGGCTCGAACGACAGAGAGAAGCATACAGGCTCGATATCGGCAGAAGCGATCCTCGCACCGGCGCTTCGCACGCATCCACCCGCCTATACTTGCTTTGTGTCCCCTTTGCACATGTTGAAGGCCATCGGCTTCATCGCAGGCCTGCTATTCGGCAGCTTCCTGAACGTCTGCATCGCCCGATTGCCGCGAGGCGAGAGCGTCATCAGCCCGCGTTCGCACTGTCCGCACTGCCACACCCCGATCCGCTGGTACGACAACATTCCCATCCTGAGCTGGATGCTCCTGCGCGCACGCTGCCGCACCTGCCATGCCGCCATCTCGCCTGTCTATCCCGTGGTGGAACTCGCCGTGGGCGTCTGGTTCGCGATTGCCGCTTCGTATATCGGCCGGGCGGAGACCATGGAGGTCCTGATCGCGGATATCTCCTTCGCCGTCGTTGGCTTCCTGCTGATCGGGCTTATCGTGATGGACTGGCAGACGCATCTCCTGCCGGACGCCTTCACGCTCACCGGCATCGCCATCGCGCTCTTCCTCGTCTGCTCCCAGGCTATCTTTCTTGGCCCAACGGAGGACCAGGTCCTTCTGCGACACAAGGCTCCGATTACCGCCGCGATGTCGGTGGAAAAGGGGAATGTCTTCCTTACTGGTCCGGAAGCCCTTATCGGCGGACGCATCGTCGCAACCCTCGCGGCCGCCGGTCTCCTGCTTCTCGTTCGCGGAGCCTACAAGGCCCTGCGCGGACGCGAGGGCATGGGGCTGGGCGACGTCAAGCTCCTGGCCATGATCGCGGCGTTCCTGGGCTTCTGGCCGGCCATTCTTGCCCTGTTTCTGGGGGTACTGACGGCTTCCTTCTTCGCCGCATTCCTCCTGTTCCGAGGCCGTGCAACCTCCGCCACGCGCCTGCCGTTCGGCTCCTTCCTTGCCGCGGGAGGCCTGGCCGCGTCCCTCTTCGGGACGAACATCATCAGCGCTTACATCTCTCTGCTTCGATAGGATGAACGCTCGGTCAATGTTCCGGCACTCCGCAACACCCACAATCCATTGGCTGCTTGACACTTGCCAACCACAGTCCTAGAGTCGAAGATGGCCATGGCGAGTTACCCCTACATCTGGAATTACCTCACCCTCGTGCTTCAGATCATCGTCGCTATCGGCATGGCCGTCGGCATGGTCGCTGCATCGTTCTTCATCGGCAAGCACAAAAACTCACGGACCAAACTCGGACCATATGAGTGCGGAATGGACCCCATCGGCGACGCCCGCGGACGTTTTTCGGTGCGCTTCTACATGGTCGCCATGCTCTTCATCCTGTTCGACGTCGAAGCCGTGTTTATGTTGCCATGGGCGGTCATCTTTCGCCGCCTCCCCGCCATCACGGGTCAGGCGATGTTCGGATTCTGGGAGATGTTCCTCTACATCGCCTTCGTCGCCGTCGGCCTCTTCTACGTATGGAAGAAGGGTGTCCTCAACTGGTCCGACGATAAGGGGGATCTCTAGATGGAAGCCGCACCCGATCCCAACAGGGCTCTAGGAACCGAGGCCGTCTTCGCCGCCTTCCCCGAAAACGCCGCCGTCGTCGCCCTTAAGTCCATCGCGACCGACGCCAAGTTCGAACGCAATGAGTTCACCGTCACGGTTGCCCGCGAGAACATCGTGGCCGCCGCCAAAGCTGTCCAGGCCGCTGGCTATAACTTCTTCGAAGATTGCACCGCTGTCGACTGGTACCCCTCCGAACCGCGCTTCCAGGTCAGCTACCACATCGTGTCGCACTCGCTGAAGCAGCGCATCCGGCTCGCGGTACGGCTCAACGGCGACTCGCCCAGCCTCGACTCCATCACGGATGTCTGGCCCTCCTCCAACTTCTACGAACGCGAAGTGTTCGACCTCTTCGGCATCCACTTCAACGGACACCCGAACCTCAAGCGCATCATGATGCCGGATGACTGGCAGGGACATCCCCTGCGCAAGGACTATCCGGTGGAGGGCTACCGCTAATGGCACCTCTTGCCGCTCCCGACATGATCGACCCGGGCGTAGAAGACGTCGTCGCAGACGCCAAACGCCACCAGGGCCGCCCCGGACCCGCCAGCCAGAACATGGTCATCAACATGGGCCCGCAGCACCCCTCGACGCACGGCGTTCTGCGCCTCGTGCTCGAGATCGATGGCGAGTCTGTCGTCAGCCTGGCTCCCGACATCGGCTATCTGCATACAGGGATCGAAAAGACCTGCGAGGCCAAGTTCTACCAGCAGGTTGTTCCGCTCACTGATCGCATCGACTATCTCTGTCCGATGACGAATAACCTCGCCTACTGCCTCGCGGTTGAAAAGCTCCTCGCCCTCGAAATCCCAGAGCGTGCTCAGTACCTGCGCGTGATGCTCAACGAGCTCACCCGCATCCAGTCGCACCTCGTCTGGCTCGGCACGCACGCCATGGATATCGGCGCGCTCACCGTCTTTCTGTACTGTTGGCGCGAGCGCGAAGACATCATGCGCATCTACGAGAACATCTCGGGCCAGCGCATGATGACCAGCTACTTCCGCATCGGTGGCCTGTCTCTCGAACCGCCCCTCAACTTTTACGATCAGGTCCGCGACTTCCTCAAGATCATGCCGGACCGCATCGACCAGTACGAGAACCTGCTCACCGGCAACCCGATCTGGACCGGGCGCCTCCAGGGCGTCGGCTATCTCTCCCCTGAAGACGCAATCGCCCTCGGCGTCACCGGTCCCCCGCTCCGCGCCTCGGGAGTGGACTGGGATCTTCGTCGCGACATGCCCTACTCGGGCTACGAAAAATTCAAGTTCGACGTGCCGGTCTCGAAGGTGGGCGACGTCTGGGCCCGCTACGTCGTTCGCATCCAGGAGATGCGCGAGTCGCTCAAGATCATCCAGCAGGCGCTCGACGGCATGCCCACAGGACGCATCGTCGCCGACGCCCCAAAGATCATCCTGCCCGACCGCGAGCAGATGAAGACCCAGATGGAATCCCTCATCCATCACTTCAAGATTGTGACGGAAGGCTTTGCTGTTCCAGCCGGAGAGGTCTACCAGGCCGTCGAATCCCCACGCGGCGAGATGGGCTACTACGTCGTCTCGGACGGCACCGCCAAACCGTATCGTGTTCACATGCGCAACCCGTCTTATGCAACGCTTCAGGCTCTTGAAACGATGTGCAAGGGCCGCCTGCTTGCCGACGTCGTTGCCGTCATCGGGTCGATCGACATTGTTCTCGGCGAAATTGACAGATAAAGGGATCGGCCGGCAAAGATTTCGTTTGGTTTCTCGTTTACGTTTTGCTTAAGGGCATGGCTTTGGCCGTGCCACAACCCAGGCAAGAGAGTGGGGCTTCCGCCCTGAGGTAGCGCTGGATAGCAGATTACACACCGAACTCTGGACCTCATGGGCCTCCCTGCTTCGCTCCTACGCAGCCGCCCACGGTCTCAACACCACGCACCACGCTGTAGTCGAAGTCGGCCCGGAAGAGATCACCCTCCGCGTCGGCAGCCACTGGCTCTTGTTTCACCACAGCACCATGCAATACGACGACGGACGCAAACAAGCCTTCGCCCTCACCGAACACGGAACAGTCATCACCGCGGCGGGGCAGGACAAGCATGAAGAAGAGATGGACATCGCCGCCGAGCGGCTGGCACGGGAGATGATGCACAGTGAGTGAAGTCGCCAACACAATATTCACGCCGGAGACGGCCGCCCGCTTCGACCACCTCGTCACCATCTATCCCCTGCGCCGCTCCGCGCTCGTCCCCATGCTGCTCTACGCGCAGGATGAGGTCGGCTACATCTCCGACGCCGTCGTCACCGAGATCGCCCAGCGCATCGGCATCTTCGAGCTCGACGTCCGCAACGTCCTCAGCTACTACTCCATGCTCCGCACCAAGCCTGCCGGCAAGTACAACGTGCAGGTCTGCACCAACATCTCCTGCATGCTGCGCGGTGGCTACGAGCTTCTCGACCACTGTAAGAAGCACCTCGGCATCGGTCACAAGGAAGTCACCGCCGACGGCATGTTCTCGCTCGAAGAAGTCGAATGCATCGGAGCCTGCTGCTGGGCTCCCGCCGTCCAGGTCAACTACGACTTCCACGACGACCTAACACCCGCCAAGATGGACACCGTCTTCGAGATGTACCGTTCCGGCCAGGGAAAGGACGTGAAGTAATGCCAGCCCTCGTCTCGCATCCCGACGAAGTCAGAGTCCTCTCCAAACGCTTCGGTCAGGGCGCCACTGACATCGACAAGTACATCGAACTCGACGGCTACAAGGCCGTCCAGCTCGGCATAGCCAACGGCCCCCAGTGGATCATCGACACGATGAAAGCCTCCGGCCTCCGCGGTCGCGGCGGGGCCGGCTTCCCCACCGGCCTCAAGTGGTCGTTCGTCCCCAAGAATGACAAGGCCAAGTACGTCCTCGTCAACGGCGACGAATCCGAGCCCGGAACCTGCAAGGATCACGTCATCTTCCTGCACGATCCGCACTCCGTCATCGAAGGCACCATGATCGCCGGCCTCGCCATCGGCGCGAAGATGGGCTTCATCTACCTCCGCGGCGAGTACCGCTACCTCCTCAAGATCATGGAGAAGGCCGTCGCCGACGCGTACGCGAAGGGATATCTCGGCAAGAACATCTTCGGCTCCGGCATCGACTTCGACGTCATCACCCAGACCGGCGCAGGCGCCTATGAGGTCGGCGAAGAGTCCGCCCTGATGGAGTCGCTCGAAGGCAAGCGCGGCGTCCCTCGCATCAAGCCTCCCTTCCCCGCTGTCGTCGGCCTCTACGGCGGCCCCACGGTGATCAACAACGCCGAGACCATCGCGTCAGCCCCACCGATCCTCCTTATGGGCGGCGAAGCTTATGCCAAGCTCGGCTCCGAGCGCAATGGCGGCACACGCCTCTTTGGCATCAGCGGTCACGTCGAGCGCCCGGGCGTCTACGAACTCCCGATGGGGTACAACCTCAAGAAAGCGATCTACGACGTAGCCGGCGGCATCAAGAACGGCAAGAAGCTCAAGGCAGTCGTCCCCGGCGGCTCCTCCTGCCCGGTCCTGCTGCCCGAAGAGATCGACGTAGGCCTCGACTTCGACCAGATGGGCAAGGCCGGCACCATGCTCGGCTCAGGTGGCATCGTCGTCCTTGACGAGTCCGTCTCCATCGTCGAGTTTGCCCTGCGCACCATCAACTTCTACCAGCACGAGTCCTGCGGATGGTGCATCCCCTGCCGCGAAGGCACGGACTGGATCAAGAAGACCCTCACCCGCGTCCACGCCGGTGGAGGCAACAAGAAGGACGTCGACAACGTTCAGTACCTCGCCGAAAACATGCTTGGCCGCACCTTTTGCCCGTTGGGCGACGCCGCCGCCATGCCCACCATCGCCTTCGTCAAGAAGTTCCGCAAGGAGTTCGAGGAGTACATCGAAGGCAAACGCGTCGAACACCCGCTCATCGCCATCAAGCCCCTCGGCGAACTGGTCGGAGCCGCACACTGATGATCACTCCGGGGATGCAGGCGATTTATTTGAAATTGAAGTCCGTCGCACCGGTTGCGGTGAGCCCGGGTGAGGCGAAGGACTACCTGCCATTCAAAGCAGGGCGGCTCAATATAGCAGGAGTGTACTCAGACGGAACTAGCTTCTCAACTGATGACGAGAGGCTTCTGGATCACTTGAGATCTGTCGGCATCACTTTTTCGAAAGTTCCCAGCGACAAGCCAAGAGATAAGTTCAGGTACAAATTTGCCGAACTCAAGCCCGCCGACGTCGATGCTCACTTGGACTCGTTTAAAAAGCTATTCGAAGACTCCGTAAGACTGAAGCAGCATAAGCGGTGAAATACAGAGAGTTCACCCGATTATTGAAAGATGATCACTGGACTATAAAATCTCAAGAAGGTAGTCATCAGCATTGGGTACACGCCACACAGCCCGGTAAGGTCACCGTCTCTGGACATCCAAACGTCGACATTCCTTTAGGAACACTCCGACGGATGAAGAAGCAAGCGGGGTTGAAATGAAGACAGAATTCATGGTGGTTTTTGAAGCCGGAAAAACAAGTTTTTCAGCCTTCGCGCCCGATATTCCGGGTTGCTTCGGCCTCGGCGACACCCTCGAGGAGACCCGCGAACGGTATCTTGAGGCTGCGGCCGCTCACCTTGCTTGGATGGCCAGCGATCACGATCTTATGCCCCAGCCAGTAACGACAACCTTTGATTTCGCCCGCGAGCCGGAGAACGAAGCAACGTACTACGTTGTCGAGTGGCTCCCCATTCCCATGCCTGTCGAAGCAGGCTACGCGATCTCAGCCTAAGGAACCTATGCCAGACGTAACCTTCACCGTCGACGGAACCAAGATCACCGCCCCTGCGGGAACCCTCCTCATCGAGGCCTGCAAGACCGCCGGCCTTGAGATCCCCGCCTTCTGCTACTACCCCGGGCTCTCCCTCCAGGCCGCCTGCCGCATGTGCGTCGTGCGCATCGAGAAGATGCCCAAGCTCCAGACTGCATGCACCACGCCGGTCGCCGAGGGCATGGTCGTCTTCTCCGAGACGCCCGAGATCGCCCAGGCCCGCAAGGCCACCCTGCAACTTCTCCTCGGCAACCATCCCCTCGACTGCCCAGTCTGCGACGCCGGCGGAGAGTGCGAGTTGCAGGACATGACCTTCAAGTACGGAGCCGCCGACAGCTTCTACGCCGAGCCCAAGAACCACCGCGAAGAGCAGAAGTGGTCCCCGGTCGTCTACTTCGACCGCCCCCGGTGCATCCTCTGCTATCGCTGCGTCCGCATGTGCGGCGAAGGCATGGACGTCTTCGCGCTCGGCATCCAGAACCGCGGTTCCTCCTCTGTCATCGCCCCCAACATCCCCGCCCTCCAGTCCCCCGACGACCTCGCCCACGTCGACTGCGAGCAGTGCGGCATGTGCATCGATGCCTGCCCCGTCGGCGCCCTCACCTCCGGAACCTACCGCTACAAGACCCGTCCGTGGGAGATGAACCACACCCCCACCGTCTGCACCCACTGCGGCGACGGATGCAAGACCACCCTCGGCGTCCGCTCCACCACCGACGGCTCCGAGATCGTTCGTGGCGACAATCGCGACAAGTCCGGCCTCAACAACGACTTCCTCTGCAACAAGGGCCGCTACGCCTTCGACTTCGCCAACTCCACCGACCGCATCACCACCCCGCTCGTCCGTCAGCCCGACGGCACCCTCAAGCCTGTCTCCTGGGAAGTCGCCCTCGACCACGCCGGGAAGAAGCTTCGCGAACTCCGCGACACGCGCGGCGGCAAGTCCATTGGCGTCGTCGGCTCCAACCGCATCACCAACGAGGAGGCCTACCTCCTCCAGAAGTTTGCCCGTTCGGTCCTCCAGACCAACAACATTGATCACCACCGCACCGCTGACTACACCTCGCTCGCCCAGGCGCTCTCCGGTCACACCGGCCGCACCGCCTCGCAACACGACGTCGCCAACGCCCCGGCGGTCATGATCATCGGCGGCGACCCCACCAACGAGAATCCCCTCACGGCGTGGAACCTCCGCTCGAGCGTTCGCATCAACGCCGCCCGCCTCCACATCGCGAACCACCAGCAGATCAAGCTCACCCGCCAGGCAAAGACCTACCTCCAGCTTCCCGACTTCGGCTACGGCACCTTCGTCAGCTACATGGCCGGCGACGAGGCTGCCCTAGACGGTGTCGAGAACGCCGACGCCTTCCGTGCCTTCCGCACCGCCGTTCGCGCCGAAGAGTCTCTCATCGTCCTCCTCGGCAACGATCTTCGTGGAGCAGACCTCAAGAAGCTCCTCGCCTTCGGTCTCACCCTGCCGAACCGCAAGTTCGCCCTCCTCTCCGACTACGTCAATTCCCGCGGCGCGGCCGACATGGGCCTCCTGCCCGATATGCTCCCCGGCTATACCCCCGCCTCCGGCGCATCCACCTTCGGCGAGACGACGATCCCCAGCACCCCCGGCCTCGACATGCTCGAAATCTTCGACGCCGCCGCCAAGGGCGATCTCTCCGCTCTCTACGTTGTCGGCGCCAACCCCGTCGCCCGCTACGACATCGACCCCGCCACCCTCAAGAACACCTTCGTCGTCGTGCAGGAGATGTTCCTCACCGAGACAGCGAAGATCGCCGACGTCATCCTTCCCGCCGCCAACCTCTACGAGAAGGCCGGCTCCGTCACCAATAGCTACGGCGATCTCCAGCGCGTCTCGAAGGCTGGCGACCGCGCCGGCGTCCGCACTGACTTCGAGATGATCGTGCGCCTCGCCGACAAAATCGGTGCAAAGGTCAGCGACCTCGTTCCCTTCGGCAAGGGCACGCGAGCCGACATGGGCCAGACCCGTGGAGCCCAGTCCGGTGAGGCCGACCGTCACGCCGTCTGGCTCACCGCCAACAACCTCGAGCCGCGTCTCAGCCCCTTCGACGCGAACGCCATCCTCGACGAGATCCAGCGCCTCGTCCCCGGCTACGACAAGATGCTTCGCCTCCAGCTTCTCTCCGGCAACGACCAGCACCTGTCCCCCGCCGCTCCCGCGCCGCTCGTCCAGATCGACAACCGCCGCGACCTCGTCCTCCCGGCCAAGGACAAGCTCTTCACCTCCGGAACCCTCGGCCGCTACTCGCCCATGCTCGACGACCTGCAACTCAACGACGCACGCCTCGCCGCCCAGAAACTCGTTCACATCGAAGGCCAGACCGCTGCCGACTAAGGCATAACCTTTTGCATTTTTTGAACCAGAGAGAGACCAGTTGAGCCACCTGAGCCCCTTCGTTACGTTCCTCCTCATCAGCATCGTCAAGCTGCTCGTCGTCTTCGTCATCACCCTGACGGCGGTCGCCTACACGGTGCTGCTCGAGCGCAAGGTCATCGGCCGCATGCAGAACCGCTGGGGACCCTCACGCACCGGCCCCTTCGGCCTTCTGCAGCCGCTCGCCGATGGCATCAAGCTCTTCCTCAAGGAAGACATGATGCCCCTCGCCGTCGATCGTCCTCTCTTCCTCGTTGCTCCCATGATCGCCCTCACCTGTGCGATGGTCTCGATCGCCGTTGTTCCCTTCGGAGCCGTCACCCGCGTACAGGGTGTAGATCTCTTCCAGGTCTCCGACCTCAACATCGGCCTTCTCGTCATCCTCGGCATCACCTCCATCGGCGTCTACGGCATCGCCCTCTCGGGCTGGTCCTCGAATAACAAGTTCGCGCTCCTCGGTTCCCTGCGCGCAACATCGCAGATGATCAGCTACGAACTCGCCCTGGGCCTCTCGCTCGTTGGTGTCGTCCTCCGCGCCGGTTCGCTCCGCCTCCGCGACATCGTCGACTCCCAGGCCGCTCACGGCGCGCTCTCGTGGAATATTCTCGGCGGCTTCCAGATCGTTGCCTTCTTCATCTACATCATGAGCGCCTACGCCGAAGCCAACCGCTCCCCCTTCGATCTTCCCGAAGCCGAATCCGAACTCGTCGCCGGATACCACACCGAGTACAGCTCCATGAAGTTCGCCATGTTCTTCATGGCTGAGTACGCCAACATGATCACCATCAGTTGCGTCGCCACGCTCCTGTTCTTCGGCGGCGCTTCCAGCCCCTTCGGCCATCTCTTCGACGGCTTTCTGAACTTGCCCATTCTGAACGCGATCTTCCCCGTCCTCTGGTTCGTCTTCAAGATCTTCTCGTTCTTGTTCCTCTTTATCTGGGTCCGTTCCACCCTCCCACGCTTCCGGTACGACCAGCTCATGGGCTTCGGCTGGAAGTTCCTGATGCCTGTCGCCATGGCCAACATCATCGTCACTTCGCTTGTAATGGCTCTTCACCCCTGACCCTAAAGTCAGCGACCCATTTACAATCAACCCGATACCGATCAGACACAGGGAAGGACCAGGCAGCACCCATGCAACTCGCACTCTTCCTCATCTTCGGCCTGCTTGCGGTAGCCGCCGCGCTGAACCTGCTGTTGCAGCGTCATCCCATCAACAGCGCCCTGTCGCTGGTCGTCGTCATGATGTCGCTTGCCGTCCTCTACTGGTCACTCGGCGCCGAGTTCCTCGCCGCCGCCCAGGTCATCGTCTACTCCGGAGCCATCATGGTCCTGTTCGTCTTCGTCATCATGCTGCTCAATGCGGGTGAAGAAGAGAACACCATCGGCACCAGGGCCTCGACCATCGTCGGCTTCCCCGGAGCCGCAGCCATCTTCTGCCTCCTGAGCTTCGTCTTCCTCTCCGAGAGCAAAGCCCTTGGCAACGCTCAGATCGGCGGCTATCTCTCGAACGCCGTCTCCAACATCTCCGAGATCTCGACCGTCCTCTTCACTCGCCTTCTCCTCCCCTTCGAGGTCACCAGCATCCTCATCCTCGTCGCCATCCTCGGAGCCGTCGTGCTCGCCCGGAAGGAGCAGTAGCCCACACATGGTCCCTATCTCGTGGTACCTCATCCTTGCGGCCATTCTCTTTTCGATCGGCGTCGGCGCCTTCCTCATCAAGCGCAACGTCGTCACCATCTTCATGTCGATCGAGCTCATGCTCAACGCCGTCAACCTGACCTTCGTCGCCTTCGCCCATATGTGGCATCAGGTCCAGGGACAGATCTTCGTCTTCTTCGTCATGGTCGTCGCCGCGGCCGAAGCCGCCGTCGGCCTCGCCATCATCATCTCCATCTTCCGTACGCGGCAGACGCTCAACGTTGACCAGATCAACCTGATGAAAAACTAGGAAGAATTAGGCGCACCCGACTCCATGAATCCGAACTCGCTCTGGCTCATCCCGCTCAGCCCATTCCTCGGCTTCCTCATCAATGGAACCGTGGGACGCCGCCTGCCCCGCCCGCTCGTCACTGCCATCGCGCTCTTCTTCACCGCCGTCCCCATGCTTCTGGTCCTCCAGCTCTGGATCTTCATGAAGGCCGCCGGCGCACCCGAGGCCATCCACGTCCTCTGCGGACCCTGGATCCAGATCACCGGCTTCACCGTTCCGTTCGGCATCGCCGTCGATCACCTCAGCCTGATCATGCTCGCCATCGTCACGGGCGTCGGCTTCCTCATCCATCTCTACTCCGCTGGCTACATGGCCCACGAAGAGGGCTACTGGCGCTTCTTCGCCTATCTCAACCTCTTCATGTTCTTCATGTCGATCCTTGTCCTCGCCGAGAGCTTCCTTCTCCTCTTCGTCGGCTGGGAGGGCGTCGGCCTGGCCTCGTACCTCCTCATAGGCTTCTACTTCACCAAGGACTCCGCCGCCAACGCCGGCAAAAAAGCCTTCATCGTCAACCGCATCGGCGACTTCGGCTTCCTGCTCGGCATGTTCCTCCTCGTCGCCCACTTCGGCAGCCTGAGCTTCAACGAAGTCTTCGCCTCTATCGCCACCCACCCCGAGTACCAGGGCGGCTTCCTCACCGCGATCGCCCTCTGCCTCGTCGTTGGAGCCACCGGCAAGTCCGCCCAGATTCCTCTCTACGTCTGGCTGCCCGACGCCATGGAAGGCCCCACGCCCGTCTCGGCCCTCATCCACGCCGCCACCATGGTCACCGCCGGCATCTACATGGTCGCCCGCTGCCACGTCCTCTTCGACCGCTCGCCGTTTGCACTCGGTGTCGTCGCCATCATCGGAGCGGCCACCGCTATCTTCGCCGCCTGCATCGGCATGGTGCAGCACGACATCAAGCGCGTCCTCGCCTATTCGACGGTTTCGCAACTCGGCTACATGTTCCTCGCCTGCGGAGTCGCCGCTTACTCAGCCGGCATCTTCCACCTCATGACCCACGCCTTCTTCAAGGCGCTCCTCTTCCTCTCCGCCGGCTCCGTCATCCACGCCCTCTCCGGCGAGCAGGACATGCGCAAGATGGGCGGACTTCGCAAGCGCATCCCCGTCACCTTCTGGACCATGACGATGGGCGTCTTCGCCATCGCCGGAATCCCCCCGCTCGCCGGCTTCTTCTCGAAGGACGAGATCCTCTACCAGACCTTCGTCTCCCCAAACCCCATCGGCAAGCTTCTCTGGCTCGTCGGCCTCGCTACCGCTGGCATGACGTCCTTCTACATGTTCCGCCTCTGGTTCAAGACCTTCTTCGGCCCCGAGCGCTTCGACGAGCACCCCGCGCCCGCCGATCACGCGCACAAGGACGCCCACGACGATGCCCAGGCCGCTCACGCTCACGGCGTCCACGAGTCCCCGTGGATCATGCTCACCCCGCTCGTCCTCCTCGCGATCCTCTCCATCATCGGCGGCTGGGTAGGTGTTCCCGCCGCCCTCGGTGGGCACGACGAGATCGGCCACTTCCTCGACCCCGTCTTCGTGGCGCCTCTGGTTGTCGCCGTTGACGGAGAGAAAGCAGGTCACGGTCTCGAACTCGGCCTCGCCGCCGTTTCGGTCGCCGTCGCCCTCCTCGGCTTCTTCGTCGCCTACGTCTTCTACTACAAGCGCCCCGGAACCCTCGGCAAGCTCGCCGCCACCTCGAAGCTCTACCCCATCGTCGCGAACAAGTTCTACATCGACGAGATCTACAACGTCGTCATCGTCACTCCGCTCCTGGCCTTCGCTCGTCTCATCCTCGAGGTCCTCGTCGACGGTGGCCTGGTCAACGGCTCCGGCAAGCTCGCCGGCCTCACCACCATCGGACTCAGCAACGTCACCCGCAAGATGCAATCGGGCAACATCCGTTCCTACGCCGGCTGGCTCGCCTTCGGAGCAGCCTGCGTCATCGCCGTCATGATCTTCGCCCGCTTCTAGGCCCTGTTTTTTGGTTGTCATTCCCGAAGGGAATCTGCGTTTGCTCTTATCTTTGCATCCAGCCAACTCCGTATCGCCGCACCAAAAGGATTGGACCACCACCCAATGAACTTTGACGCTTCCATCCTCACCCTCATCCTCCTCATCCCGCTGGTGGGCGCGATCCTCCTCGCCCTGCTCCCGGATAAGGGAAAGCTGATGCCGGGCGTAGCCCTTGCCGTCACCCTCCTTACCTTCCTCGCGACCCTCCATCTCCCGTCGCACTACTCCTACGCGGCTCTCCCCGGCACCTTCCAGTTCGAGCAGAACATCTCCTGGATCGCCAGCCCCGCCATCCGCTACCACCTCGGCGTCGACGGCCTCTCTATGTGGCTCGTCGTCCTCGCCGGACTCCTCGCGCCCCTCGGCGTCCTCGCCAGCTGGAACGCCGTCGGCTCCCGCCGCAAGACCTTCTACGTCCTCTTCCTGCTGCAGCAGGTCGCCATGCTCGGCGTCTTCCTCTCGCTCGATCTCTTCCTCTACTACGCCTTCTGGGAGCTCTCGCTCGTCCCGATGACGCTGCTCATCGCCACCTTCGGACGCACCGCCAACCGCCGCCGCGCCGCCATCAAGTACTTCCTCTACGCCTTCATTCCTTCGGCCATCCTCCTCGTCGGCATGCTCTGGGTCTACACCCAAACCGGAACCTTCGATCTCCCGACCATCGCCTCGAAGCATCTACTCACCGGCCATCCCGCCGCGATGTGGCTTGCATCCTTAGCCTTCCTCGTCGCGTTCGCCGTCAAGGTTCCCGTCTTCCCGCTGCACGGCTGGCTGGCCGACGCCATCTCCGAAGCCCCCACCGCCGCCGTCATGGTCCTCGCCGGAAAGCTCGGTCTCTACTCCATCCTCCGCTTCTCCTTCGGCCTCTTCCCTGCCGAGTCCCACCGCATCGCTCCTCTCATGCTTGCGCTCGGAGCCATCGGCATCGTCTACGGCTCACTCATCGCCATCACGCAGGTCGACCTCAAGCGCCTAGCCGCCTTCGCCACGCTCGGCGCGCTCTCCTTCATCACCCTCGGCATCTTCACCTTCACCATCTCCGGCCTAGACGGCGGCATCTTCCACATCCTCTCCGAAAGCCTCTCCGGTGCCGCCCTCTTCATCCTCATGGGCCTCCTTTATGAGCGCTACGGGACATACGACATCCGCGACTACGGCGGTCTCGCCTCGAAGCTCCCCTGGGTCGTCACCATGTTCGTCGTCACCACCCTCGCCGTCGTCGGTCTGCCCATGCTCAACGGCTTCGTGGGCGAGTTCCTCATCCTCGCCGGCTCCATGCAGTCCGCCTTCGCCCACCACATTCTCTGGACGACCGTTGCCACCACCGGCGTCATCCTCTCCGCCTCTTACATGCTCTGGATGATCCAGCGCGTCTTCTACGGCGACATCGGCTACAAGCCCGACACCGTCCAGGCCCCCGACCTCGACCTCCGCGAACACGTCTCCCTCTGGATCCTTGCCATCCTCTTCCTCGTTATGGGCGTCCGCTCCACCTTCTGGCTCCGCGCCATCGACGAGGTTGGCGTCCCCCTCGCCGCCGTTCTCCCCCAGCCCCAGACCCCCGTCAAGGGCTTCGCTCCCGACCCGAAAGTTCCCGAGGCAAAGCTCGTCCGCACCGTCTCCGCACCCCAGATCGCAAAGTCTACCCCGCAGGAGGCGACCCGCTAATGTCCCCGAACGTCCTCGCCCTCCTTCCCGAGATCATCCTTACCGCCGTCGGCGTCCTCGTCATGGTCGCGGAGCCGTGCCTTGCCCTCGGCGCATCCCGCAAGCCGCTCGGCTGGCTCGCCATCCTCGGCACCCTCGCGGCAGGCGGCGCAAGCTGGTACCAGCTCTCCTTCGGCCGCATCACCGCCTTCTCCGGAACCATCCAGGTCGACGCCTTCTCCGTCTTCTTCCACTTCGTCATCGCGGGAGTCGTCCTCGTCACCCTGCTCGGGTCGCTCGACTACTTCGAAGGCAACGCCACCCACGCCGGCGAGTACTTCGCCCTCTCGCTCTTCGGAGCCGTCGGCATGATGCTCATGACCTGCTCGGTCGAGCTCCTCATGGTCTTCGTCGGTCTCGAGATCTCATCAATCTCGACCTACATCATGGCCGGCTTCCGCAAGGGCCAGGCCACCGGCTCCGAGTCCTCCATCAAGTACTTCCTGCTCGGCTCCTTCGCCACGGCTTTCTTCCTCTACGGCATCGCACTCTCCTACGGAGCGACCGGATCGACCACGATCTCTGCCATCGCAGCCGGTCTTGGCACCAGCGCCACCCCCACGATGGCCTTCCTCGCCCTCGCCATGATCATCATCGGCATCGGCTTCAAGGTCTCCGCCGCTCCCTTCCACGTCTGGACGCCCGACGTCTACCAGGGCGCTCCCGCACCCGTCGTCGGCCTCATGTCGACCGCCCCCAAGGCCGCCGCCTTTGCTGTCCTGCTGCGCATCACCTTCTCCGGATATGCCTCGATGGAGCACCGCTGGGCCATCCTCCTCTGGATCCTCGCCGCCCTCTCGATGACCATCGGCAACCTCGGAGCACTCGTCCAGCGCGACGTCAAGCGCATGCTCGCCTACTCGTCCATCGCCCACGCAGGCTACCTTCTCGTCGCCTTCACCGCCTTCCCGCGCGAAGGAATCGCTGCCGCAGCCTTCTACACCGCGACCTACGCCGCCATGAACGTAGGAGCCTTCGCCGTCGTCACCCAGATCTCGGGCTACAACGAAAGCCTGCGCTCGCTCGACGACTACACCGGCCTAGCCCTCAAACGCCCCGTGCTTTCCGCGACCCTCGCCTTTTTCCTGCTGTCGCTGATCGGCATCCCATTCACCGGCGGCTTCTTCGGTAAGTTCTACGTCTTCACCTCGGCCATGCACGCTGGCCACGTCTGGCTCGCGGTCATCGGCCTCCTGAACTCCGGCGTAGCCTGCTTCTACTACCTCCGTCTCCTCGCAGCCATCTACACCCATCCCACGAAGGCAACGGTAAGCCCCGCGCTGGATAATCTCCCCTACCGCCACGTCAGCTTCTCCGCTGAAGCCGGCCTCACCCTGGCCGTAGCCGCAACCCTGATCCTCGGCGTCTTCCCCGGCCCCATCCTCGCACTAGCCCAGCGAGCCGGGATCGCCACCCTGCCAAGCCTGGATGCGCCGGCCGCATCCCACACTCGCGAATCCGACGCTACCCTCTGGTGCACCCAGCACCCCGACGAGTGCAACGCCAAAGTCGACGCGACCGCTCACTAGACAAAATCCTGTCGCAGCGTCACCCATCGCCCCTAAAGACCGCCGCCGTTGCCGTTGCTTTTGCCTTTCTGGTTGTCATTCCCGAAGGGAATCTGCGTCGGCACTTGCCGTTGCCTCTGACCGTCCGAAGTGCCCAAAATCTTGTCAAGCCCCAAAACCGCGTAACTCCAACAAACCAAAGCGAAAAGTCACTGTCCTTTTAGTTTCGGTCACTCCGATACAATTAAGGCAGTAATGGAAAAGGCCGCCGCCCGAAAGGGATGCGGCCTCTCTTCTTAGGCCCAGTGCCGCGCTAAGTTCTTTCTTATCTGATATTTAGGGAGTAAGTCCAATCATTGCAACAAGATACAGCGCAACCAAACTCTTATCTTGTTGTATCGAAAAGACTTACACCCCGACAGTGTGGGGGGGGGGTAGCCCCCTAAGCCACGTTCTGAACTTCGTTCACCAGCGCCCCGACCGGGTTGAAAATCGTCGACTTTGCAATCGTTCCTACCGACTCACCACGCCGGTACATCATGTAAGCCGCCACCACACCCGCCACAATCGTTCCCCAGTAAATCGCTCGTTTCATAGGCCATATCTCCTCGCAAGAATCACGCGTGAACGCGTTTCTGAAAGTGAGATGCAAACAAAGACGAAAAAGCCCCCGCCGCAGCGGAGGCTCTTTGCGAAACGGAAAACTACTGAACCTTGAGGAAGATGATGACGAACGTGAACAGCGCGAGGGACTCGATAAACGCGAGACCGAGAATCAGGAACACGAAGATTCCAGGGCGAGCGCCCGGGTTCCGTGCCAGCGCTTCGGTTGCCGAAGCGGTTGCCTTACCCTGACCGAGACCGCAAAGGCCGGCAGCGATCGCCATGCCAAGACCGGCAGCGATCGAGACATACCACTTACCAGCAGGCTCAGCGGCACCCTGCGCAAAGGCCGGCGTTGCAAGCAGCATCGCAGCCAGGGACATAAACATGTATTGAAGCTTCTTCATCGTAAAACTCCGCGCTCCCGGGATACGCCGCCAGTGGGTGGTTGATGCTCACCGTGCTGGCACCCTCACGCTATGCGGCGTCCAACTACCGCGAGGTGGGAGACAGACCCTCGCGGCAAAACCTGAACTCTAGTGATCGTGCGCGACAGCGAGTGAAAGATAGATCATCGCCAGAAGCATGAACACATACGCCTGGATCGCCGCCACCCCAAGGTGAAGACCGAGGAAGACAAGCGGAATGCCGACCGGAACGAGCGAGAAGAACGCAAGCGTCAACAGGTCGCCGGCGTACATATTCGCGTAGAGACGAACCGTGAGCGAAAGCACACGCGCAAGGTGCGAGATGATCTCGATCGGAAACAGAAGCCACGCAATCAGCGGCACCGGACCAAGGAACTGCTTGATGTACCCAAAGCCGTTCGCTCGGATGCCGTGGTAGTGGTAATACAGAAAAGTCACCAGCGCGAACCCGAGCGGAACCGTGACATTCGCCGTCGGTGATTCAAGACCCGGAACCAGGCCCATCAGGTTTGCGATCAGGATGAACAGGAACAGCGCCGTCAGGTAGCTGACGAACTTTTCGAAGCCATGACCGATGATCGACTCGCCCTGTTCGGAGACGAACTCGTGCGTCATCTCGGCCATGTGCTGCACCGCACCGGGCTTCTCGACCTGCAGGCTTACACGGACGATCACGAAGTAGGCGACAAGAACCACGAACACAAGCAGTTCCATCGAAACTGCCGTCGTAATCGGCGCTTCCGGGTAAACCGGATGCACGTGCACCGCGCTCAGCAGCGCGTTGGCCGGCCCAGCGAGGTGCGCATTCAGAAATTGGGTAAAAGCAGGCTGTATCGGCATAGAGGTGAAGCTGGATAGAGGGAACGCGGGCTAAACCGTCCAGGCCTTCATCAACCGAAGACCCTCGACCGAGAGTGAAAACACTCCAAGCGCAAGGCCGCCTGCCAGCGCGTAAACCGAGCCATCCAGAAACCTTAGACTAACATAGAGAACCACGATGGTCAGGCCCAGCCTGATGAAGAAACCGGTAAGAACCATCCCGAGCGGCTTCGCCTCGCCACCAAGATCCATCCGCGCCATCACCGCAGTCATCAGCCTCAACCACTCGTACAGTCCGGACCCCGAAATCACCGCTCCAACGGCCAGAAGTGCCGCGCTCTGCCACCCGGCCTTCCACCAGACCAGAGGCAGGGTAACTACCAGAACGATCGCCATCAGGCGAAGCGCACCCCAGATCGTCCGCTTGAAATCCTCGTCCGTGAACTGCTCCATCAGCCGCATTCCGGTCACGAATCCCTCTTCAGAAATCCAGACGCTGTCCGGAAGATCTGGATGAACCCCGCGACCGCTCCAAGCATGATCCCGACAACGCCGATCCAATTCTGGTGGAAGTGCTTATCCGCCCAATGGCCGAGCAGCCAGCCGATCACGCATCCGGCAGGCAAGGCGATCGCAAACTGGATCATCGACTCGGCCTTCACCAGATCGCCAAGCGCTCCTTTGCCCTTCCCGCCCCCGCCGCTCGTGCCATCAGCCATCCGCTGATTACATCACGCCGCTATACTAAAGCGTCAACGTCCCCGCCAAAACCAGAGGACGCATTCAGTTAGAAGGAACCACCGTGTCTGAATCCGATTTCGAACTAGCCCAGTACGACCACCGCCGCCAGAAGCTCCGCCAGATCGCTGAGATCGGCATGGCCAACGGCCTAACCTACGCCGAAGCGACCTACCCGAACCACTACGCCGCCGATCACACCATCCCCGAGCTCCACGCCGCCCACGACCACCTTACCGCGGTCGAGCTCGAAGACCCTGCCGCGAAGCCCATCAACGTCTCCGTCGCCGGCCGCATCATGGCCCTCCGCGTCCAGGGCAAAGCCGGCTTCGCCCAGCTCCAGCAAGGCGGCCAGCGCTTCCAGATCTACGTCCGCAAGGACGACGTCGGCGAGGAGCTCTTCCCGCTGTTCAAGGAGAAGCTCCTCGACCTCGGCGACCACATCGGCGTGCGCGGACACCTCTTCCGCACCCGCACCGGCGAGCTCACCATCCACGTGCACGCGGTCGACGACCTGCCCGCGATCACGTTCCTCGCCAAGTCCATGCTCGCGTTGCCGGACAAGTACCACGGCCTCGAGGACACCGAGCTCCGCTACCGCCAGCGCTACGTCGACCTCATCATGAACTCCGGCGCGACACCGAAGCAGGCGGAAGCCACGCCTGAGCCGCCAGCGCTTCCCTCCGCGCCAACGCCTGCGTCCTCCGACGCCGCCCCCGATAAAACTGAAGTTCTCGCCGCGATGCAGGCTGCGCAGACCGCACAGGAACTAGCTCCGAAGCCTGCACCCGCTCCGTCAACCGAGGAGTCCGAAGCCCCACCCAACGTCCGCGAAGTCTTCATGAAGCGCGCCGCAATCCTTCGTGCGATCCGCCGCTACTTCGACGACCGAGGCTACATCGAGGTCGAAACCCCCATGCTCGTCGGCATCGCCGGTGGAGCCGCCGCCCGACCCTTCATCACGCATCACAACGCACTCGACCTCGACCTGAGCCTGCGCATCGCCCCCGAACTCTACCTCAAGCGCCTCGTCGTGGGCGGCCTCGACCGCGTCTACGAGATCAACCGCAACTTCCGCAACGAGGGCATCGACACCAGCCACAACCCCGAGTTCACCATGCTCGAGTTCTACCAGGCCTACAGCAACTACCACGACCTGATGGACCTCACGCAGGACATCATTACGAAGGTCGCAATCGAAGTGAATGGTTCCACAATCACGAACTTTGACGGTAACGAAATAGACCTGAGTAAGTGGACCAAGCTTTCCATGCGCGAAGCCATCGTCAGATGGTGGCCGGAGCATCTTTCCCCAGCGCCGAGCCTGGAAGAATTTCTTAGTCCGGATCTGTTTTTGTCAAAGGTTGAGGAAACATATAGAGAGTCTGTCAAGATCTTCGAGCAACTCGAACCGGACACGAGATTTACGCCCGACGAACTACGAAGTTTTGTAATGCCGTTATCCAACGCGCTTGGTTTAGTGCGGCTGCGATTAGCAGGTGGAGTTCCCTTGGGAAAAATCATCGCAGAGGTTTTTGAGCTTCTCGCCGAAGAGCACCTGATTCAGCCGCACATCATCTACGATTTCCCCCTAGCCGTAAGCCCCCTAAGCAAGCAAAAGCCCGACGAACCCGACTGGGTTGAGCGTTTCGAGTTCTACATCGGAGGCTTCGAAGTCGGCAACGCCTTCTCCGAGCTCAACGACCCCGACGAGCAGCGCAAGCGCTTCGAGGACCAGCTCAAAGAGCGCGACCGTGGCGACGACGAAGCCCACAAGATGGATGAGGACTACGTCCGAGCCCTCGGCTACGGTCTTCCGCCGACAGCCGGAGAAGGAATCGGCATCGACCGTCTCACCATGCTGCTGACAGGCTCAAAGTCCATCCGCGATGTCATCCTGTTCCCACTCATGCGGCCCATCGTCAAGCCTCAGCAGCCCAACACTGAAGCCGTTCCTTCGCCTTCTTAGTCGAGTTACCGCATACGTGATCTATTCACCTATGCGGTAACTCGCTATGCCTTGCGAAGCTTCTTTACCACCTGGTTCAGTGTCGTCTCATTCATCGCCGCAATCGCCTCGGCGCGAACCTTCTTCATCACGCCATCGACAGAAGCATCCCCCACGACAAGCCACCCCTTCGACACCGCTCCGTAGACTGTCCCTACGCCAATCTGCTTGGCCGGAATCATCAGCTTCGCGCCGCCGTTCGGCCCCTTCTTCTGCTCGATCAGCCCGGCCTTGTGCAGCAGGAGAAACATCCTCCGCACCACAACCGGGCTCTCGCCAAGCTCCTCCGCGATTGCCGCCGAGGTATGCATCGTGCCGGGGCCTTTCGCCAGCACCGTCAGCAGCCGAAGACCCAACCGGAATTGTCCACTCTCTGCCATCCCAAGCAAGCTACCACAGCTCTCCTGTCTTTGACGCTTACCGCACACATATATCAGTCTTCTTCCACAAGCATTAATGACATCTCGTTCGTGTCCTTCCAACCCATCCGTTCATAGACGGGTCTCCCGAGCTCGCTCGCATGCAGTACGAGATAGTGAATGCCTAACTCCCGGGCGCCTTCGTAACTCGCCTCGACAAGCTTCCGTGCCAGTCCCTGGCCGCGATGATCGCCGTCCACGTACACGTTCAGTAGATAACCTCTGCGTGCGTCCGTCGGATGAAGGTAGTGCGGAGGCCAGTCGAGCACTATCAGGCCCGCACCGCCGATTGCCTTTCCTTCGTGCTCCACTGCCCAGCCAAGGTAACTTCCGTCAACCAGTTTGGGAGCGACCCATTTCAGGAACGGCTCACGCATCGCGTCCAGCGCATCCTGCGGTTTGTTAACTGCTTGAAACATCTTCTCTCTCTGCTCGCCGACGAGCCCTGCATCGTCGACTGTCATCTTCCGGATTGTGTACGCGGCCATCGGTAGACGATATCGCAATTACCGCCTCCGATCATTCGGTGATCCAAATCTGCTAACCTCTCACGAGTGAATATCCTCTTTGTCGGCGATATCTTCGGATCCGCTGGCCGCCACATCGTCCGCGAGCATCTCCCACACGTCCTCGAATCGAACGCCGTCGACCTCCTCGTCATCAACGGCGAAAACGCCGCTGGAGGATTCGGCCTCACGCCCTCGCTTGCCGAGGAGATCTTCGATCTTGGCGCCCACGTGATCACCACCGGAAATCACATCTGGGACAAGCGCGAGATCTTCGACTACATGAACGTTCCCGCCAACAGCCACGAGCGGCCGAGACGTGTTCTGCGTCCCGCCAACTACGCGGTTGGAACGCCCGGGTTCGGCTTCTACCAGGGCACACTGCCTGACGGAACAGAGTACGCCGTCATGAACATGCAGGGACGGGTCTTCATGTCGGCATGCGACGACCCGTTCCGCAAGGCGGATGAGTTGCTGTCGAAGATCACCGCGAAGGTGATCCTGCTCGATATCCATGCCGAGGCGTCGAGCGAGAAGGTTGCGCTTGGCTGGTATCTCGACGGTCGCGTGACCGCTGTTCTTGGGACGCATACGCATATTCCGACCGCGGATGAGCGTGTGCTTCCGATGGGAACTGCTTACCAGACCGATGTTGGCATGTCTGGTCCTTACGACTCGGTGATCGGAGTCGAGAAGGAGCTTGTGCTGCAGCGCTTCCTGACCGGAATGCCAGGCAAGTTCGAGGCGGCGAAGGGTAATCCGAAGATGTGTGCCGCCTTGATTCAGTGCGACGCCGCGACGGGCCGCGCGTTCCACATCCAGCGGTTGATGCTGGGCGAGTAGCGATGCCCTTTCCTGCTCAGCCAGTTCCCTTTGCTCCTCGCCAGGCGACGAACTTCTTCTCCGGACAAGGAGCGTTCTTCCTGGTCGATCCGGCGCGTCTCGAGGAGATCGCTCCGAATGCCGGAGGAACCGATCTGCTCAAGGCGCTGACGACGACTCGACTTGGGCCGACGCTCTACGAGGCTGGTGTTGTCGTGCCGGCGCTTGGCGTCGAGCCTGGTTTCTACACGGTCGATGTGCGCTCGACGGTGACTGAGGATTCTCCGCTTCCGCTCACTCACATCGTCTACTCGACCGGCTTCGTACTCGGTACAGAGACGGGCGAGCTGATGCTTTGCAACACCGATCGCCTGCAGCAGTGGAATCCGGGTGCGATTCCATCGACGCGCGTGGCGCTTCCGATCACCGGTTTCGAACGAACCATCCAGATCAGTCCTGGCTGGTATGCCGTTACGGTGGTCGTTGGACTCCGCGATGTCGAGGTCGAGACCTTCGAGCAGCCTTCGCAGGAACGCGATGACGAGTACAACTTCAACCAGGATCCGGATCAGGCTCAGACTCCTCGAGCGCGCAGGCAACAGAGTGACCGTTCCACCAGGAAGGCTGAGCCGACCGAGCAATGGGTCTGCTCGTTTCTGCTCGATCCGGAGCCTGTGAAGCCCACGTTCGCCGCCGATTTAAAGAAGACGCTCAGCGTGACCGGCTCATAATTGCCGCGCCCTGAGCGAGGATACCCCCCCTCCCCACTGCCCGCGTCTAAGTCTTTTATTTGCAAAGAGATACGGCGCGACACTCTTTGCAAATATCAGAACCTAAAAGACTTAGCCGCAAATATTAGTCAATAAACGACTTACTGGCGATCCACCGTCTCCCCTCCGACGATGCCGCTCGCGTTTTTCTACTCTTACTTCCATGATACAGGGCTCACCATAACTTAAAGGACACCGACTTTACGCTTTCGTTTCAAGTACTTCCGTGGTTTTGGGGCTTGACAAGTTTTTCCACAATTCTGAAAACTTGTCCTAAGGGGGAGTGATCTTGACCTGTTGCGCCCGGCAGGACCGGATAGACTCGCATGCGATGGGCTGCAGCGTCTTCGACATGCAGATCTCGATGGCGGTGAGGCGGTTATTGCCGCAACTGAGCGCAATGCTTTCGGGCGGGAACGACGGGTTCGCCCTGATAAAGGCTCCGATGATGTCGGCGGGGGGAAGCATGGCTTCGGAGTCCAGGCGCGCAAGTTCTGACGGGATGGTGACCTCTTGGAATGCTTTACGGGCCATGCCAAAGTAGGCGTCAGGTGGTTGACCGGAACATGTTCCATGGGTCTGCCACTCGTGCTGAACGAGGCTGTCCACGGGCATGAAGTCGTGGTAGGCTCCGGGGTTCGATGGGCCGGGAGCATCGCCGCAGTGCTCGGGGTAGGTGCCATCGTTGTTCTGGGGCCAGAGGCCATGGACGATGAAGCCGAGGTGCGAGCCGCACTCCGGACTCCGCGGGTGGGTGGCGCAGAACTCGGGAGACCAGGAGAGGTTGAGGAGATAGAAGTCAAAGGCGCCGGGAGTATTCCCGGCTGACGGGCTAGATCTACGGGTTCGGCCGCCGCGATCGTCTCGGCCTTCTCGACCTTCTCGATCTTCCCAGCGCCCTCGGTCTTCCGGACGATCGAGTTCCGCGTGATCCTTACGGCCGCCGTCACGACGCCTCTCGTCAGGACGTGTCTCCGTGCGTGGGCGCTCCTCGCCGAACCCGGTCGGTGGGCGGTCCGGCGGCGCTCCGGATCTGCATCCAGACAGACCTGCCAGTACTGCGACCAACATGGCTCTTGCGGGGGGACGAATCTTCATGCGGCTCTCCTGCTTCCACCACTCAGATGCGCGAGGAGGAGAGAGCCGCACCAGAATCATGAGTCTTCGCCGATGGGTGGACGTCTAAGTGAGCTGATTCCTTTTCCGGAAACGGGTATCTAATAGATGTGACGAGGGGAGGACACGCGATGACCAAAACATTTACATGGAACGAGGCGCAGACGCTGCTTCCAGTTCTCGAGTCGTTGTTGAAGCGCGCCCAGACCTCGGCGGAGACGGCGTCCGAGCTTGAATCCGAGATGCAGGCCCTTAGCCACCAGATCTTCCTCTCCGGGGGCATGCGGGTGGATATCGCGTCGGCCGCGCGGCGGCGGGCGGATCGCGATGCCGCGGTGCAGGAGACGCGCGATACGCTGGCCGAGATCGACTCGATCGGGGTGCAGGTCGCGGACCTTGAAGAGGGTCTGCTTGCGTTTCCCTGCAAGCTTGAAGGGTCGGTGGTTCTGCTGAGTTGGCAGCTTGGGGAGCCGACGATCACGTCGTGGCATGGCGAGGACGAGAGCTTCACCGAGCGTAAGCCAGTCGACTCACGCTTTGGCCGCATCGAGCGGGAGCGGCTCAACTAAGGCTCCGGGCGGGATCCTGACTGGGTTCCACACTAAAAACCGGGCAATGTTTTGGAACGTTTTGCAGCCCCCGTCGTTTACCATAGAGTGATGCAGGGAGATGCCGCCAGATCGTTTCGAGACCTATGCGAGGAGCATGGGATCGCGGTTACGCATCAGCGCCAGGTGCTTTACGAAGTGATGCGCGCGATGAGTGGACATCCGAGCCCGGAAGAGATCTACGCCGGGGTCCGGCAGCGCATTCCCACCATATCGCTTGCTACCGTCTATAAGAATATTCACCTCTTTGTCGAGAGCGGCGTGCTGCGCGAGGTAAGCCTGCACCATGGCACCGTGCGCGTGGAGATGACTGGTCACGAGCATCATCACGTTGTTTGCTCGAAGTGCAAGTCGATCTCGGATATCGATGAGAGTGAGCTTGGCCTGATTCCGAAGCAGGATCGGCTCCCTGGCGGGTTCCTGGTAGAGCGGTACGCGGTGGATGTCATCGGGCTTTGCGCGAATTGCCAGCAGAGCTGACCGCTATCCGCGTCCTCTCCTTGACTGCCAACGTCTACCTTGCTGGTGCGATTTCTCCCGGTGAGGCGTCCAATAGCAGACGGCAGCCCGAAGGGGGCCTTCCATTACCGGCCTCCCGTTACCAACGGCGACGCGAACGAGGAGCTTGATGCGGATTGGTTTACGGGTGTTTTCTGTCGTGGCGTTGATGATTGCGCCTTTTGGGATCAGCGGATGCGGCAATTTCTTCGTCCCTCCTACCTCCACGAGCGGCGGAGGCAGCGGCACGACGACGACGAGCTTTGCCTATGTCGCCAATGCGACGACGAGCACCATTTCAGGCTTTGCCCTGGCCTCCGGATCGCTCGTCGGCGTAACCAACTCTCCGTACTCTCTGCCGATTCCGCCAACGTCGCTTGTCGTTACCCCTGCGAATAGCTTCCTTTATGTGGGAAGCCTTGGGGCTCTCTATGGGTACTCGATCGCGACGGACGGCTCTCTGACCGCTTTGAGCAGCGGGGCGGCTCTGGCCGCGGTTGGGGCGGTGTCGCTTGACGTCTCCCCGGACGGGAACTGGCTTTTCGCGCTCGACTCGAACGGCGTAACTGTCGATGAGTTCGGGATCAACACCTCGACCGGTGCGTTGACTCCGGAGAACGGCGCGAACTTCGCGGTTACGGGTTCCGGTGCGACCTCACCGCGCATGATCAAGGTGGCCCCAAGCGGTACGCTCGTCTTCGCTGCGATGGGCACAGGAGGCGAAGCTGTTTTCACGTTCAACACGACGACGGGCGCGTTAGTCCTGAGCCAGACGCTCGATGGCTCCACCGTTACGAGCGACAACGCGATTACGGTCGACTCCACTTCGACGCACCTCTATATCGCCCGCAGCGGGACAGGGACGGGGATCGCCGTGTACACGATCGGGACGGCGGGAGCGCTGAACTCTATTTCCGGCTCGCCTTTCGCGGCTGGGGCGGGACCCTATTCGGTCGTGATCAACTCCGCCGGAACCTATCTCTATTCCGCCAACCGGACGGACGGTACGATCTCGGGCTACGCGATCGGGACGACCGGAGCGTTGACGGCGCTTGGAACCTCGCCCTACGCGAGTGGATCGCTGGTGACGGCGCTTGGGCGGGATTCGCTCGGCAAATACATCGTGGCGGCGTCGCTCGGCGGCTCTCCGGACCTGACGATGTATAGCTTCGACGCAACGAGCCTCGGGATGCTTGACTCGGTCAGCACGGCAGCGACGGGAACGGACCCGACCGGGGCGACGGCCATTGCGATGAGCCACTAGGGATCCGGGCATCGTCACCCCGCTCGCCAACAGAACACGCAGAATCTTCGCGGCTGCGCTTCCACAGCACGGATAATAGAAGGGATTACGCCGCATCGGCTCCGATGGAGTCCACTCGGCCTTCCCACGATCAGCCCTGCATCGAAGGAGCAACACCCTCAGTATGCCTCGAGTTTCGTTTGACCCGTTCGGCCCCCGTGGAACGTCCACCCTGACATCCACGGCCGATGTCTCCCGCCCATTGCGGCGCGTTCGCTCATCCCTGATTCTCTTGTTTTTCTGCATTCTGATCAGCTCGGGATGCAGCCGGATGCGTCCGAAACTGTCCAGCCAGTATGTCTTCGTGACGGCAAAGCAGGGTCTGCTCCGAGACCGCATCGCGGCGGTTTCGAACCGGACGGGGACGGTGACGAACGGGGACAAGCTCGAGGTGCTCGAGCGTGGGCGGCGCTTCATCAAGGTGAAGACCGAGAAGGGCGAGATCGGCTGGATCGATGAGAAGTCCGTTGCGACGCAGGAGACGTTCGACGCGTTCGATAAACTCGCCAAGGATCACGCGGAGGACCCGGCGGTCGCCTCGGGCGTGGTGCGGGATGAGGTCTACATGCACCTCAAGCCGGGGCGCGAGACGGAACGGTTCTACCGGCTGGCCGAAGGGGACAAGCTGAAGCTGATTGCGCGCGCGACGCTTCCGAAAGCCTTGCCCCCGGGGGTGCTGGCGACACGAAGTGCGACGCCTTCTACCGCGGCGGGTGTCGCGGCTTCCGGGGCGAAGAGCGGGAAGGCAGCCTCCGCGGTTGTACCTCCACCGGTTCTGCTGCCGCTGATGGAGGACTGGTGGCTGGTACGCGACGCGCAGAATCGGACCGGCTGGGTCTACAGCCGCATGATGGACGTCGACGCTCCCGACTCGCTGACGCGCTACGCGGAGGGTCAGCGGTTCGTGGGAGCCTATGTGCTGACGACCGTCAACGATCCCGAGGCTCCGCAGGATGACAAGAATATTCCCGTGTTTCTGACGGTGTTGAGCCCCTATAAGGCAGGACTCGCGTACGACTTCGACCAGGTGCGACTATTCACCTGGAATGTCAAAAAACATCGCTATGAGACGGGATTCCGCGAGAAAAACGTTGAAGGCTATCTTCCAGTTGTGATCGGCAAGATGAAGGATCCAAACGGGAAGGCAGTTGTCGCACAGGAGGAACTGCCGAGCTTCACGTACAAGGTGCTGGCGGCGGATTCGCCTGTGCCAACACCCGATCCTGTGACGGGTATTGTGTCTCCGGGCAAGGTGATCACCAAGACGTATCGGCTCGAGGGGAACACCGTGCATCGGATCCTCGCGCCTGGTGAGACGGCTCCAGACGAGGCTCATCCGGAGCCTCCGCCGGAGAAGGATAAGAAGGGCAAGAAGAAGAAGCGCTAGCCCCCGTAGAAGGCCGCGATGGCTTCGACGACAGTATCCTGCTCGTCGTGGCGAAGCTCGGGGTAGATGGGCAGGGCAAGGACCTCGGCAGCGGCTTTCTCGGATTCGGGAAAGTCGCCGGGCCGGTAGCCCAGGCTCTTGAGGCTGGTTTGCAGGTGGAGTGGAAGCGGGTAGTAGATCTCGCTTCCGATCTTTTGCTGGGCAAGGAAGGCCCGGAGATCGTCGCGTCGCGGGGCCCGGATGACGTACTGGTGGAAGACGTGGGATCCGCGGGGGTCGACGAACGGGAGGACGATGCCCAGCTCCGGCAGGCGGGCGGCCTGGAAGAGGGTGTCGTAACGGGCGGCGAGTTGCTGCCGCTTCAGGTTCCCTTCGGGGAGATATTTGAGCTTGACCTGCAGGACGGCGGCCTGGAGGGTGTCGAGGCGGGAGTTCCAGCCGATCTCGTCGTGGTAGTAACGACGACGCATGCCGTGGGCGCGGAGACTTCGGACGCGATCGTCGATCTGCGGGGAGGTGGTGGTGACTAGGCCGGCGTCGCCCATCGCGGCGAGGTTTTTCGTGGGGTAGAACGAGAAGGCAGCGGCGTCGCCGAGGGCTCCGGCCGGCATGCCGCGCCAGCTTGCTCCAAAGGCCTGGGCGGCGTCTTCGATCAGACAGATTCCAAACGTCTTGCGCATGGCGGAGAACTCATCCCAGTCGGCGCACTGGCCGTAGAGGTGAACCGGCATGACTCCGCGAATGACATTGCCTCCCGAGCCTTCGAGAAGGGCCGTCACTGCGGCGGGGTCTAGGTTGAAGCTCTGGGGGTCGATGTCGGCGAGGACTGGCTTCGCGCCGCAGCGAAGGATCGAGCTTACCGTGGCGAAGAAGCTGAATGGCGTGGTGATGACGGAGTCGCCGGGGCCGATGCCGGCCGCAGCAAGGGCGAGCCAGAGAGCGTCCGTGCCACTGGCGCATCCGATGGCATACGGGGCGCGGCAGGCGGCGGTGACGGCTCTCTCGAACCCGTCGACTTCGGGGCCGAGGATGAAGCGTTGCGAGTCGCAGACAGCTTCCAGGGCGGCCATCACTTCCTCGCGGATGACCTTGAACTGGCGGCTGAAGTCCAACATAGGAACGGGCTGAAAACGGCCCGGAGAGGCAGGGATGGATGGATCAGTAGTCACTGAAATGATGGTACATGCACGGTTACCTCAATGAAGTTGTGGAACAAGGCCCGGATTCATATACGATGACTTTCGGTAAACAGATTGCACGAACGGGGCGTCCATCCATGTAACTGCTTGATATATGCGGTGGATACTCGTATTGTTGTTTGGCTCGGATAGATTAAGAAGTATCCCGGCACATCCGGCATGGTGAAACAAGCTAAACGTGGCAGGCAGGGCGTATTCCGGTCCGCCGAGCGGAAGTTTTACCGATTGAACGACTGACGTAAGGAGTTGCAGCCCATGGATTCAAAGCCGGCACAGAACATCCAGGACACGTTCTTGAACACGGTCCGCAAAGACAAGAGTCCCATCACCATTTACCTGGTCAGTGGCGTGAAATTGACGGGAAAGATCCGTTCGTTCGACAAGTACTCGGTCCTGCTCGAGAACAACAGCCAGGAGCAGTTGATCTTCAAGCATGCCATCTCGACGGTCGTCAGCGGTCGCTCGGGGGCTCATGGCGAGGCCAAGTCGGACGTGCGCCACAGCTCGTCGTCCTCCGCTCATTCCAGCACGTCGTCCCATGACAGCCAGGTGCCTGTGGGTTCCGACCACTGAAACCTTCGTCTTTTTTAAAGAGTAAGAGCGTTTGAAATCCAAGAAGGCTTCGCCCGAAGCCAGCCCTGACGAACAACCAACGCGCAAGACCCGCGGAAAACCGGCGCGCCGAAGTCTCGTAGAAGCAAGCGAGGCGCAGGCCGCCGCAATTGCCGCGCGCGAAGCACGTTCTCTCACCGATAAAACGCAGACGGAGCTGGCCGTCCTGGTCGTGGTGGAGTTTACGGCTGACCAGCGCAAACGGAAGCTGACGACGGCGGCGCGGCTTGCGCGTGGCGCCGCCGCAATTATGGCGGGCGAAGAAGCTCCGAGCGATGAAGACTCGCGCGACCTCGACTTCGACGCAAGCCGTGCGGAGTTCGAAGAGCTTGCGCGCTCCGCGGGGGCGATGATTTCCGCCACCATTGTTCAGCGCCGCGCGAGGCCGGATCCGCGTTCGCTGGTGGGTGAAGGAAAGCTGGAGGAGATCGTCGGCGTGGTCGCCTCCACGAACGCCAGCCTTGTCCTTTTCGACCACGACCTGACGCCGTCGCAGCTCAGAAATATTGAAGCGCGGCTGCCGGTCCACGTCATCGACCGATCACAGCTGATTCTCGACATCTTCGCGCGCCACGCTCGAACCCGCGAGGGCCAACTCCAGGTCGAGCTTGCCCAGCTTGAGTATCAGCTTCCCCGCCTGTCCGGACGAGGCCGTGCCATGAGCCAGCTTGGCGGCGGTATCGGGACGAGGGGACCGGGCGAAACGCAGCTCGAGACCGATCGCCGGAAGATCAACCTGCGCATCGACCACATCAAGGATCAGCTCGACGCGGTCCGGCGCATCCGCCGCCAGCAACGCTCACGTCGAGAGGCTGTTCCGGTTCCGGTGGTCGCGCTGGTCGGGTACACCAATGCCGGAAAGAGCACGCTGTTCAATGCGATGACCGAGGCCGGGGTTCTTGAGTCCGCCAGGATGTTCGCAACGCTCGACCCCAAGCTCAGGCAGCTTCAGCTACCGTCCCGGCGCAAGATCCTGCTATCGGACACGGTCGGCTTCATCCGTAATCTCCCTCACACACTGGTGACCAGCTTCCGCGCGACGCTTGAAGAGGTCGAACGAGCCGAGGTCCTCCTCCACGTTCAGGACGCCTCGAGCCCGATGGTCGAGGAACAGAAGCTCCAGGTGGAGAAAGTGCTCGCCGAGCTCTCCGTGAAGGATAAGCCGGTCGTCCAGGTGCTGAATAAGATCGATCTCGTTCCTGAACGCGAGCGAGAGACGCTGATCTACACGAGAGGAGCTGTGCCGGTCTCCGGCCTCAAACATCTCGGTCTCGACGCCCTGCTGAAGGCGATCGACGATGCACTGGTGGTCGATCCGCTGATTGAAGGCAGCTTCCGGCTTCCGCAATCCGAGGGATCGGTGCTGGCGTCGCTTGAGGCGGGAGCGATCGTCGAAGAAAAGCGCTTCGAAGGGAACCTCATCTTCTTTCGGGCCCGCGGTCCTGCTTCCCTGCTCAACCGTTTTCGAAGATTCCGGGAACGGACGGCCTGAAGGTGTTCCGGGAAACGCATTCCGGACCGGTCCCGGGAAGTGTTTGGTGGGAAAAGAGATACGGATTCGTTTATCGCACAATCCGTCCGATCATCGACGTAAAGAGGTTTGACACCCTCAGTCTGCCTTTGCTAAAAATGGAAGGTACTCACCGCCCTACCTTGTCGATCCCATCCCCCGATGCTATGTTCTACGCACGCTGTCGGGCGGATCGGTCCGGTTCGGTCCGCGGGACTCACCAAACGGAAGCTCTGACCACACACGACGACCGGCTACCCTAAAAATGGATCTAATTCTGAATCAACTCGGTGATCTTGTGCTCGGTTCCATACCGACCATGATCTTCTTCATTCTCCTGGTCGTTCTTTACGGCTTCCTTGTGCGCCGTCCTCTCGACCGTACCCTGGCGGAACGCCGCGCCCGTACGAGCGGAGCGATCGAGCAAGCCAAGGGAGCGATTTCGGCTGCCGAAGCCGAGACCGCTGTGTACGAAGACAAGCTACGGGCCGCAAAGTCCGAGATCTTCGCTGCGCGCGACGCAAAGCTGAAGCAGTGGACGGCTGAGCGCGATGCTGCCCTGGATCAGGCTCGGACCGCGACGCAGCAGCGTGTCGCCGCAGCCAAACAGGAGATCGAGCAGACCGCCGCAACCGCCCGCCAGCAGATCGAAGGCCTCAGCGCCGCGCTCAGCGAACAGATTATGCGTGCCGTTCTTCCCGCCGGCATCTCTTCGGAGGTGCAACAGTGAAGATCCTCTCGATCAAGCGCCTCCTTCAGGCTTCCCTTGTAGCGTTTGTGCTTACGGGCTTTGCCGGAACAGTGCCTGCCGCGCGTGCCCAGGATGCTCCGCAGACCACAACCGCTGCCCAGTCCAGCACTCCTGCGGCAACCGTACCCGAGAAGAAGAAGGAAGAGGAAGATGAGACTGCCGTGTATCGCAAGTCCGCTTCGGTCCAGGCGTTCGGACGGGCTCTTGGTCTGAATGCGGATCAGGCTGCGACTGCTTTCACCTGGCTGAACTTTCTTATCCTCGCCGGCCTTGTTCTCTGGTTTCTCGTCCGCACGCTTCCCAAGACCTTCCGCGACCGCAACACGACGATCCAGAAGCAACTTGTCGACGCGCGTACCGCAACCGAAGAGGCGAGCATCCGGCTTAACAGCGTCGAAGCGCGCCTGAGCAAGCTCGACGAACAGATCGCCGGTTTGAAGGACCAGGCGGAGAAGGATTCGGCGCTCGACGAGAAGCGCATCAAGGCTTCAGTGGAAGACGAGAAGGCAAAGATCCTCGCCGCTGCCGAGCAGGAGATCGCCACGGCGACCACTCATGCGCAGCGCTCCATCCAGCAGTATGCGGCTGAGCTTGCCATCGAGCAGGCCGCGCGGAAGCTTTCCATCTCGGCTGAGACGGACCGCCTTCTTGTACAGAACTTCGCGCGCAAGCTTGGCGGCGACGAATCGAAGGAAGGTCAGAACTAATGTCGGTCGTCACCCTTCGCTATGCCCATGCCTTTGGCGATGTCGCCCTGGCAGCCAACCTGGACCCCTCGACTACGCAGCAGCAGCTCAAGGACTTCGCCGACACCTACTCCGGCAGCGCTGAACTTCGCGAGTTCCTGATGAATCCGTCGATCGATGTGGCCGACCGGCTTCGCATCGTGGACAAGATCACGGACCGCATCGGCGTCTACCCGCAGGTTCGGAACTTCCTCAAGGTCATCACGACGCATGAGCGGCTGAACGAGCTGAACGAGATTCTCGCGGAGTACAGCAGCGTGGTCGATGTCGAGACGAAGGTTTCCGAGGCCGACGTCACGACCGCCCGCCCGCTGAACGATGCTGACCGCGCCGACCTCGAAGCACGCATCGCGACCCTCGCCGGTGGCAGCGTCCGCACGACGTATCATGAAGATTCGGCTTTGCTTGGCGGAGCTGTCGTCCGCATCGGCTCTACCGTTTACGATGGTTCTGTCCGGGCGCAATTACAGCAGTTGAAGCAGAGGCTGATCAACGCCTGACCGCTTCCCTCCCCGAAGCCACCACCACTTTCTACTAAAGATTCACGGAAAATCGAGTAAAAGAGAAGATATGGCACAGATCAAGGCAGATGAGATAACCGAACTGCTTCGCCAGCAGATCGAGAGCTACGAACAGAAGATCCAGGTGGACGAGGTCGGGACCATCATCACGCTAGGCGACGGTATCGCTCGCATCCACGGCCTCGATAAGGTCATGGCGGGCGAACTGATTGACTTCCCTCACGGTGTGGCGGGTCTCGCCATGAACCTTGATGAAGACCAGGTCGGCGCTGTGCTGCTCGGCGACTACACCGAGCTCTCGGAAGGCGACCAGGTGAAGCGCACCGGCAAGATCATGTCCGTGCCGGTCGGCGATGCCATGATTGGCCGCGTTGTGAACGCGCTCGGCCAGCCGATCGACGATAAGGGACCAATCAATACCACCGAGTTCCTTCCCGTCGAGCGTCTCGCTCCGGGCGTTATCGATCGCCAGTCCGTGCGTGAGCCGATGGCGACCGGCATCAAGGCCATCGACACCATGATCCCGATCGGGCGTGGCCAGCGCGAGCTCATCATCGGCGATCGCCAGACCGGCAAGACCGCCATCGTGCTCGACACGATCATCAACTCGGCCAAGAACAACCTCATCTGCATCTACTGCGCCGTCGGCCAGAAGCGTTCGTCGGTCGCGCAGGTTGTGCAGACGCTCGAAGAGCATGGCGCGATGGCTTACACGATCATCGTGGCCGCGACCGCCTCCGAGCCGGCTCCGATGCAGTACCTTGCACCCTTCGCGGCGACCGCCATCGGCGAGTACTTCCGCGATAACGGCAAGCACGCGCTCGTGATCTACGACGATCTTTCGAAGCACGCCGCCAGCTATCGTGAGATCTCGCTGCTGCTTCGCCGTCCCCCAGGGCGTGAGGCGTACCCCGGCGACGTGTTCTATCTCCACTCGCGTCTGCTCGAGCGCTCGTCGAAGCTCTCGGATAAGCTCGGCGGCGGATCGCTCACCGCGCTCCCGATCATCGAGACCCAGGCTGGCGACGTTTCGGCGTACATTCCTACCAATGTGATTTCGATCACGGACGGGCAGATCTTCCTCGAGACCGATCTGTTCAACTCGGGCGTTCGTCCGGCTGTGAACGTTGGTCTGTCGGTCTCGCGTGTCGGATTCGCCGCGGCCTATAAGGCGACCAAGCAGGTCGGTGCGACGCTGAAGCTTGATCTCGCGCAGTACCGCGAGCTTGCCGCCTTCTCGCAGTTCGGTTCCGACCTCGACAAGGTGACGCTGAACCAGCTCAACCGTGGTCAGCGCCTGACCGAGCTTCTGAAGCAGCCACAGTTTCAGCCGTTGCCGGCTGAAAAGCAGGTGGCGATCCTCTTCGCCGGTGTCAACGGCCTTCTCGACGACGTTGAGGTCAAGGATCTCCGCGCCTTTGAGGATGGGTTCTACCCGTGGCTCGAGTCCGCGCAACCGGCGATCCTGACCGACATTGCGACCAAGAAGGCTCTCGACGACGATCTCCGCAAGCGCCTTACGGATGCTGTTAAGGAGTTCAAGGGGAACTTCCTCGCCGGTCTCAAGGACAAGGAAAAGGCTCCAGCAGTGGCGGGCGCGAAGTAAACCATGGCAAACGTCCTCGATCTACGGCGCCGCATCCGCAGTGTGAAGAACACGCGGCAGATCACCAAGGCCATGAAGATGGTCTCGGCGGCCAAGCTGCGCCGCGCACAGGAACGCGCCCTCGCTGCCCGTCCCTACTCGCAGATGCTGACGAACGTGCTCGAATCGCTCGTTCGGCGCACTGACCTCTATAACGGCGAGACTGGCGAGATCGTCCACCCGCTCCTCGTCGAGCGCGAAGAGAAGAATGTTCTGCTCATCGTGATCGCGGGAGACAAGGGCTTCGCCGGCGGCTTCAACTCGAACATCGGGAAGGCCGCTCAGCGTTTTCTGACCGATCGCAGTGCAAAGGGCCAGAATATCGACGTCGAGCCCGTCGGGAAGAAGGCGATCGGCTTCTACAAGAAGCGCTTCCCTGCCGCCAACTACGAGAAGACAGAAGAGCACTACGACAACGATCTCTCGACGCATTACGAGACGATCCGCCATCGTGGCGCGCAGATCGAAGTTGCGGTCGAGCATTCGGACCTGCTGCTGAAGACCGAGTTCGAGGCTGTCGGCAAGATGGCCAACGACATCATCGCGCGGTACGAGCGTGCCGAGATTGACGCTGTGTATCTTGTGTACAACGAGTTCAAGTCGGTGATTCAGCAGCGCGTGGTCACCGAAAAGCTGCTTCCTATCCGCAAGCTCGGTACCCAGAACATCGAATCGGCCGACGAGATGACCGAGGAAGAGCGCGACGAGGCTGCCAAGGCGGCCGAATCCGAGGGGATCAGCGTCTTCGCCCCCGACCAAGCGGAGATCGACGAAGAGGCGAAGAAGTTCGGCACGCAGGATGTCGATTACATCTTCGACACGCCTCCCGAAGAACTCTTCAAGCACCTCATGCCCCGCTACGTGGCGACGCAGATCTTCCATGCGCTGCTTGAGAGCGTGGCTGCCGAACATGCAGCCCGCATGACCGCAACTGACGCCGCCACCAAGAACGCCGGCGACCTCATCGACTCGCTCTCGCTGACCATGAACCGTGTCCGTCAGGCAGCGATCACCAAGGAAATCATCGAGATCGTGAGCGGCGCCGCCGCTCTCTAACCGGACCGCTCCATGAAGGTTCGTGACATCATCAAGTTGATCGAGCAGGACGGCTGGTATCACGTACGAACGACGGGTAGTCACCGTCACTTTTACCATCCGACGAAAACCGGTACCGTCACCATTCCCGGGCAGTTGGGAAAGGACATCCCGGAAGGCACGAAGAACAGTGTGTTGAAGCAGGCGAAACTAAAATGACGGAACCTCTCAAATACGCGGTGGTGTTCGAACGGTCCGAAGACGGATACGGCGCGTTCGTTCCCGATCTTCCCGGCTGCATCACGGTCGGCGATACCCTTGCGGAGACCGAGAGCAATATCCGCGAGGCCATTGCCGGACACCTCATCGCCATGAAGGAACACGGCGAGACGATACCCCGGCCCACCACCCTGGCCGAATACATTGAAGTCCCAATCGCAATGGGGCAGTAACCGAAAGAGACTATGGCAGAGAACATCGGCAAGGTAATTTCGATCAGTGGCCCGGCCATTGACGTTCAGTTCGAAGAATCGCATATGCCGCCCATCTATCAGGCGCTGCGTATCACAAGCGAAGGCTTCGATGTCCCCACCCCGCTCGACGTGGTCGTCGAAGTTCAACAGCACCTTGGTGAAGGCCGCGTTCGCTGTATCGCCATGGTCGCGACCGAAGGCATGGTTCGCGGGATGAAGGCGGCCGACACCGGCGCGGGCATCACGGTCCCAGTGGGCCGCGAGACGCTTGGCCGCGTGCTCAACGTTCTCGGCCAGCCCGTCGATGAGCTCGGCCCGGTCAATGCGAAGAAGCACATGCCGATTCACCGGCAGGCTCCCGCATTTGACGAGCAGAGCACCTCGGAAGAGATGTTCGAGACCGGCATCAAGGTCATCGATCTCATCCAGCCATTCCTTAAGGGCGGCAAGATCGGCCTGTTCGGCGGCGCCGGCGTCGGCAAGACCGTCGTCATCCAGGAGCTCATCAACAACGTCGCCCAGCAGCACGGCGGGTTCTCAGTCTTCGCCGGAGTCGGCGAGCGCACCCGCGAGGGCAACGATCTCTGGCACGAGTTCCAGGAGTCGGGCGTTATCGATATCAACGACTTCACCAAGAGCAAAGCAGCCCTGATTTATGGGCAGATGACCGAGCCTCCAGGGGCCCGTCTCCGCGTCGCGCTCACCGGTCTCACCGTTGCGGAGCACTTCCGCGACGAAGAAGGCGCGGACACACTGCTCTTCATCGACAACATCTTCCGCTTCACCCAGGCCGGTTCCGAGGTCTCCACCCTCCTCGGCCGTATGCCCTCCGCCGTAGGCTACCAGCCCAATCTCGCCACCGAGATGGGTGAGCTGCAGGAGCGCATCACGTCCACCAAGAAGGGTTCCATCACCTCGGTGCAGGCCGTCTACGTCCCCGCCGACGATCTTACGGATCCCGCCCCGGCGACGACCTTCGCTCACCTCGACGCGACCACCGTGCTCTCGCGGCCGCTCTCAGAGCTCGGCATCTATCCGGCCGTCGATCCCCTCGCCTCCACCTCGCGCATTCTGTCTCCGCGCGTCGTCGGCCAGGAGCACTACGACGTGGCGCAGGGCGTCAAGCGAATCCTCCAGCGATACAAGGATCTGCAGGACATCATCGCGATCCTCGGTATCGACGAGCTCTCGGAAGAGGACAAGATCACGGTTGCGCGCGCCCGTAAGGTTCAGCGCTTCTTGTCGCAGCCCTTCCACGTCGCGGAAATCTTCACCGGCATCCCCGGCGCGTACGTTAAGGTCGAGGACACGGTTCGCGCCTTCAAGGAAGTCATTGAAGGCAAGCACGACGACATTCCGGAGCAGGCCTTCTACCTGAAGGGCGGCATCGAAGATGTCCTCGCGGCAGCCGAGAAGATGAAGCAGACGGCATAACTCATGGCTGACACTCCTTCCAACACGAGTACGGCGGGCCAGCTTCAGGTCCGCCTCGTCACCCCCGATCGCATCCTCGTCGATACGACGGCGGATGCCGTCGAACTTCCCGCGAGCGCAGGCTACCTCGAAGCCCTTTACGGGGCCGCTCCTCTCCTGGCCGAACTCGGCGCGGGTGAGGTTCGTCTCCACGGAGGCAACTCCGGCGAGCAGAAGTTCTTCGTCGCCTGGGGATTCGTCGAGGTGCTCCCAGAGCGCGTCACTATCCTTGCCGAGACCGCCATCGTGCCCTCGGAGATCGATAAGGCGGAAGCCCAGCAGGAGATCAACGACGGCCAGAAGATGTGGGCCGAAGCGGGCGATAACGGCGAGGTCTACGACGAGGCCAATGCCATCACGCGCCGCGGCGAAGAGAAACTCGCCTCTGCCGAAGGCCGCAGCCTCTAACCTGATCGAAATGCTTCCTCAGAACGGCGACCCCAAGCGGGTCGCCGTTTTCATTGCACAAAAGCCATAAGCCCGCTGTCCCTCCTGCCAGCTTTCCTCCCGAGCATCCAAGCCCTCAGGAGAATCGGATGCCTTACATCACCACCAAAGATAACGTCGAAATTTTCTTTCGCGACCTCGGAACCGGCAAGCCCGTGGTCCTGATCCACGGCTGGCCGCTTACGGGCGACTCCTGGGACAAGACAGCAAACTTCCTCGCAGAGAATGGCCTCCGCGTCATCACCTACGATCGGCGCGGCTTCGGCCGCTCTGGCCAGCCGTGGCAGGGCTACGACTACAACACCTTCGCCGGGGACCTCAACGCCCTGATCGAGACCCTCGACCTCCGTGGCACGACCCTAGTTGGGTTCTCGATGGGCGGCGGCGAAGTGGCTCGCTATCTCAGCCGATACGGTTCCAGTCGTGTCTCGGGCGCGGTCCTCGTATCCGCAGTCACCCCCTACCTCTACAAGACCGACGATAACCCTGATGGAGTAGACCCCAAGGTCTTCGAAGACATTGAACAGCAGATTCGCAAGGACCGTTTCGAGTTCTTCAAGGCCTTAGCCGGCAAGTTCTACGGACGCAGCACGCTGAGCCACACCGTATCGGCCGGCGTGCTCGAGGACTTCGAGGCGATGGCTCGCACCGGCACGACCCGTTCCATCCTCGCCGCCGCACACGCGTGGTCGAGCACCGACTTCCGAGAGGACCTCAAGGGTATTACTATCCCGGTCCGGGTCATTCATGGAACGAGCGACAGCACCGTCCCCATTGATGCCGCGGGACGCCGGGCTGCAAAGCTGCTGCCCAATGCAACCCTCACCGAGTACGACGGTGAACCTCACGGACTCACTGTAACCGCCGCCGACCGGCTCAATGCCGAACTCCTTCAGTTCATCGGAGGGTCACCGGAACCCATTACGAATCCGCATCTTGCATAAAATCCCGCCAAAGAGAAGAGGCGGCGAGCCCAAGGCCCGTCGCCTCTTTCTTTTCTCGATCCGTACTACCTGGCTTTCGCTGCCTTCGCTGCCTTGGCAGGTGCAGCCGGAGCGGGAGCCGCCTCAACCGCCGCCTCCTGCTGTTGCCGCAAAGCATGGAGCACTACCCGAAGCATCTCTTCCTCCGGTGCAGCCTTCCCCGTCCATATCTCGAACTGTCGCGCCCCCTGCTGGACAAACATCTCGACCCCTGTGATGAATGGGATGTTCTGCTGCCGGGCCATGCGGATCAACGGCGTCTCGATCGGGTTGTAGACGAGGTCGAATACCAACTTCGTGTGCATCTCCTTCGCTTCGAAGAGCGGCGCTCCCTTATTCCCCGCCATCCCGACCGGCGTGGCATTGATCACGACATCGAACTGCGTCTTCGCAAGCAACTCACGCTTGAACACCTTCGCTCCCGCCTGCTTGGCGAGCTTGGTCGCGGTCTCCGGCGTGCGGTTGAGGATGTGGACCTCGGCTCCCTTGTCCTTCAGGCCGAATACCGCCGCGCGGGCCGATCCGCCTGCGCCAAGCACGAGGATCTTCGCCCCACGGAGGGCCATCCGCTTCTCAAGAGGGGCTGTGATCCCAGCGACGTCCGTATTGAAGCCGTACAGCTTGCCATCCTGAGCGCGTAGCACGGTGTTGCATGCGCCGATCTTGGCCGAGAGCGGATCCGTCTTCTCGAGAAGAGGCATGATGTCCTGTTTGAAGGGCATCGTCACGCTCAGGCCCTGAAGCGGAATCTCACCGACAAGCTTGATCAGGTCCTTTAGGTCGGTCGTCTGGAGCGCCAGATAGACGGCGTTCACCGTCTCGCGGCGCATCGCCGTATTCAGCATGATCGGCGAAAGCGAATGCTTCACCGGGTTCCCGACGACACCGTAGACCTTGGTCGCCGCATCCACCTCGTTGATCCGATAGGTCTCGATCAGTGTGCGAGCCGCGATCTGTCCTGGCGCGGTCTCCTCACCCAGGGTTGCGGCAGCGAACGTGAAGGCGCTTCCCGCACGGACGGCGAGGACACGTGAGATCACTCCCGCGTCACCCATACAGATGCCGATGAGGTTGCTCTCGTCGATCCGCTCGAGAAAGCGCATGAGCGTGACATTGTCGGTGAGCGCCTTCGCTGTCGGAACGATCTTCACGAACTCCGGATCGAACTTCTGGATGCGCGCGTAGACCTTATCGAGGTCACCGGTCGCCTTGAAGTCGTGGAAGCTCACGATAAGGGCCGTGCCGGTGTCGCGAAGCTTTTGCAACTCCGCCGGCTTGGCCTGCTCGGCCGACTCCAGTTCCAAGTCGATCATGTGGAAGCCTGCCGAGGTCGCCTTCACGAGGACATCAATCTCGGCAGCGAGGTTCCCGGCGAACTTTCCGCCATTGGCATCGCGGCGGCAGGTCCCGATCGCGGTGACCTCGGTATGCTCACTGAGAAACTGCTTCAGTTTGGGAAGCCCTGTGAGCGGCTTCTCGAGGTAATCCAGACGAAACTCGAGGAACGGCGTCTCTTTGACGACCGCGTTCGCCTTCTCGATCATCTCGGCAGGCGTGGAGCCGACGATGGCTACACAGACTTTGCCGATGCGGGAACGCAAAAATTGGGATATTTGACTAGGCACATTCAATCTCAGGAACTACGAAAAGTCGCGTAACTTACAAGGCCGCCTTACTCGGATGCATGCTGTGCGCAAAAGACTACAGTATCTTCGCTCCGCCAGCATTTGCCGAGGTCCATCCTACGCCGAACACAACCTTCATCTGACGTGGAATTTGAAGAAACGTTATGCTATCCCCACTCTTTTCGTCTACCCATAAACACGCGTTGTTTGCCGATCGCACCTTAGAATTGTGGCAGCGGCCTCTATGCATTCCAAAGAACAGCTTTTCGCGGAGTCTGGTTCCCTGTTGGCCCATCCGCCTGACCTTCTGCGGGCTCCATCGTTCTCGGCGGTCTCGTGGCTTCGACACAGCTTCAGCGGGCGTCAGGGCGGGGGCACGACCGTCTATGGCAGGGCTGAGGACCTCAACCTCGGCTTCACCAAAGAGGATGATCGGGCGATCGTCTCCGCGAACCGGCTGCGCCTTATCGCTGCCACCGCGGACGATGAGGCCGGCATTTCCTGGGCATTCGCGCACAGCCGCCAGATTCATTCAGACACGATCCTCACCCTGCGGGCTGGATCGCTCGACCCGGCCGAACCAGCCGATGGCCTCTTGACCGATGTTCCCGGCGTCTTTCTTGCCATGCTGACGGCTGACTGCGTTCCTGTTCTGTTGGTCGATGTTCGCCTGAAAGCTGTCGGCGTTTTCCACGCCGGCTGGCGCGGAACCGTTGCGGGCATCGTCCGGAAAGGCGTTGCGAGGATGCAGGAGGAGTACGGATCGAACCCTGCCGACATCCTTGCAGCCGTTGGTCCATCCGTCGGACCATGCTGCTATGAAGTCGGGGAAGAGGTCAGAACCCGCTTTGACGAGAGCTTCGCTTACGCCGTCGACCTCTTCGACGGAGCGAACCTCAATCTGTGGGAGGCCAACCGCCAGCAGCTTCTCGCCGCCGGCGTTCCGGCAGCCAACATCACGGTTCTCGCGCAGTGCACCGCCTGCACGCATCACGAGGGGATCTCCCGGTTCTTCTCGCATCGGGCCGACAAGGGCGTAACGGGGCGCATGATGGCACTGATCGGCATCGTCCCCGACGCGCTACCCTCGGAAATTGAGTAACATAGCCCAATGTCCGAGGCCACTCCCCTCATTCACTGGATAGGCTTCCACGTCCTCCTGGTCTGCCTGCTCGGCATCGAGCTCATCTACTCGCGCACCTCCCGGGCCCCGGTCCACACGAAATCGATAGCGGCGACCAGCCTGTGGATCGGCGCCGCCCTCGCCTTCGCACTCTTCATTCACCACACCCTGGGCGGCCAGCGCACGTCGGAGTATCTTGCCGGCTACGCGCTCGAGGAAGCCCTCTCGATCGATAACCTTTTCGTCTTCCTCCTGCTCTTCCGGCTCTTTGACATCACCGAGCCACGCCAGCCTAAGGTCCTCTTCTGGGGTGTCTCCGGGGCGATCGTCATGCGCGGGCTCTTTATCGCCGGGGGCATCGGCCTGCTCGAGCGTTTCGCCTGGATCGAGTATCTCTTCGGCACCATCCTCCTCTTCGCCGCCGTTCGCCTCGTGCTGCCCGAGAAGGTGGAAGCCGCAAAGCGCCCACCGGCCTGGATCCGCTGGATCAACCGAATCCACCCGGTGAGCCTTCGTACCGACCGTTTCTTCACCACCGAGGAGGGGCACTTCCGGATCACGATGCTCTTCCTCTGCCTTATCGCCATTGAAGTGGCAGACGTCGTCTTCGCGCTCGACTCCATCCCTGCCGTCCTCTCGATTACGAGGCACCCATTTCTGGCCTACACGTCGAACATCATGGCCGTCATGGGCCTGCGCTCGCTCTACTTCCTGCTGATCGGGATGCTGGCGAAGCTGCGTTTCCTGCACCTCGGACTCGCCGCCGTGCTCGCCTTCGCGGCCATGAAGATGCTTCTTGCCAAGTGGGTCGAGCTCGGCCCGCTGACGTCACTCGGCGTGATTCTCACCTTGCTGATCCTCACGACGGCACTCTCTTTGCTCTTTCCTGCGATGCCCGTGGAGCCGGGGAACCAAGCCTGATTCGGCGCAAGAGGTAAATTCATCGACTGCCACTTCCCTTGATCCGTCTTCTCGTGCCAAACTAGGACCATACCAGTCCGAGATACGATCATGCCTAGCCGCGTTCTTCTGAAGTCTGCACGTCTCTTCCATCTCTATTCGGGTGTCTTTCTCGCCCCATCCCTTATCTTTTTCGCGATCACCGGTGGTCTTCAAACCTTCTCTTTTCACGAGACGACCAAAGGCAGCAGCTACAAGCCCCCGCAAATCCTCGTTGAACTCGGCCAACTGCACAAGAAACAGACGCTCGTCGTCCCGGTTCGCAAGGCGCCGCCCCAGGACGCAAAACCTGCCCCCGCCCCGGAGCCGAAGGCGGCCTTCGACCCGAGCATCCACGGCGACCACACGAACCAGCAAAAGCATGACCGCCTCGCTGCCCCTGATCAGCCGCCGACGGCCATGGCTCCCGCTCCAGCGCCTGTCGCTGCACCGGCTGCCCCCGCACCGGCTCCCACTCCGCAAAAAGTCCACAACCTCATCCCGATGAAGGTTTTCTTTGTCATCGTCGCCTTCGGCCTGCTCTTTTCGACGCTCACGGGCCTTTATATGTCCTACAAGTACACTCGCAGCAGGTTTACGGTGACGGTCGTTCTACTCGCCGGGGTTGTCGTTCCGTTGTTGCTTCTGCTGTTCTAGCCCGACATCACGCAAGGGTCGACCTGAGATAATAGTCATAACGTGCCCGTCATCAACGTCTCGACCCCTTCCGCCACCTACGACGTCACCATCGCCCCCGGACTCCTCCGCACGCTCTACCCCCGCATCCGCAAGCTCTCCGGCTCGAAGTCGCCGCGCCTCGTCGTCGTCACCTCCCCGAACATCTGGAAGCTCTGGTCGAAGCGCTTCCTCGCCAGCTTCCCCACTCCCCCCGAGGTCCTCTTCCTCCCCGCCGGAGAGCGCTTCAAGCGACTCCCCGCAGTCGAGCGCCTCGCCCAAGAACTCGCCGTAGCCGGAGCCGACCGCGACACCCTCCTCCTGGCCTTTGGTGGAGGCGTCATCGGCGACATCACCGGCTTCCTCGCCGCCATCTACATGCGCGGCATCCCCTACATCCAGATCCCCAGCACCCTCCTCGCCCAGGTCGACTCCTCCGTCGGCGGCAAGACCGGCGTGAACCTCGCCGCCGGAAAGAACCTCATCGGGAGCTTCCACCACCCGCTCGCCACCCTCGTCGACCCCGAACTCGTCCTCACCCTGCCGCCCGCCGAACTCCGCTCCGGCCTCCAGGAAGCCGTGAAGTCCGCCATCATCCGCGACCCCGCCCTCTTCCGCTTCCTCGAGCAGAACGCGAAGGCCATCCTCGCCCGCAAGCCCGACATCAAGGCCCTCACCCGCGTCGTCACCGCTTCCATCCGCGTCAAGGCCAACGTCGTCAACATCGACGAGCGCGAAAACGGTCTCCGCATGATCCTCAACTTCGGCCACACCATCGGCCACGCCATCGAAGCCGCCACCAACTACAAGCAGCTTCTCCACGGACAGGCCATCGGCTGGGGCCAGATCGCCGCCCTCCACGTAGCCCTGAATCGCGGCAGCATCACCCAAAAGCAGTTCGACCGCATGAGCACCCTGGTCCACCAGTACGGCCCTCTGCCGCCGTTCAAGGCCCAGGCCAGCCGCCTCGTCACCCTCACCGCATCCGACAAGAAGCGCCGCAGCGGACGCCGCGCCTTCGTCCTCCCCATCGCCATCGGCGCCACCGAGATCGTCTTCGACGTCACCGACGAGGAACTCCTCACCGCCACCCAGTCCATGCTCGCCACCATGCGCCAGCTCACGAAATCCTAGCCACGATGCCTCCCGAAACCATCTCGACACCCCACACCCAGGTCACCGGAGCCCGCCCCCAGGGCACGTCCGACGAACAGGCCGCCGCGCAGAACGTCCAGCGCATGTTCGACACCATCGCCCCGTCCTACGACCGCCTCAACCACATCCTCTCGATGGGCCTCGACCGGACATGGTGGTCCCGAGCCGCCAAAGTCTTCACGCCCGTCCTGGCCCGCCCTGAAGCCAACATCCTCGACCTCTGCTGCGGCACCGGCGACATGACATCCGCCCTCCTCGCCCTTCGCCCCGCGCAAGCGACCCCGGTAACCGGTCTGGACTTCTCCCACGAGATGCTCGACCGCGCCCGCATCAAGCACGCCGCCTCGAACGCCCTCTTCGTCCAGGCCGACGCCCTCCACCTCCCCTACCCCGACCAGACCTTCGACCTCATCACCTCGGCCTTCGGCTTCCGCAACCTCGCCAACTACGCCGAAGGCCTCGCCGAACTCCACCGCGTCCTCCGCCCCGGCGGCCAGATCGGCATCCTCGAGTGCAACCAGCCCGAGGGAATCGTGGGAGCCGGCTACTCCCTCTACTTCAAGAAAATCCTCCCCAAACTAGGCGGCCTCATCTCCGGAAACCCTGCCGCCTATGCCTACCTGCCCGCCTCGGTAGAACGCTTTCCCCGCCCCCTGCGCATGAAGCAACTCATCACCGAAGCCGGCTACATCAACGCTCAATGGACCGGCTACACCTTAGGCACCGCCGGCCTATACCAAGCCACGAAGCCCTAATCTCTTGTCTGCTGACGATAAGCCAACTTATCAGTACCCATCTCGGATCGGTGAGTGCATTGGCAAAGTGGCATTCCGCTTCTGCTGGTGGCTACACCGGCGGCGCACGATAGTAGCGGCTATGAAAATAAGAGTCGCCGCCCTAACTTCTGCGAACTGATTGTCAGCTAAAACGATCCTGATTCAGATTTTCTAGACGCTATTTCTGCGCCATGCTCCGACGGACTGGTTTTAGAAGACTCATTGCATGGGATCGTTGGCACCGTCCTGGTCGGATACGACGGCATCGCGACCGTCTCACTCATGGCTCTCCGAACGTGAAGTTCTGAGCCAGTCCCTTAGAAACCAAAAAGACTGCGGATTTCGGCTTGGTGGCGAAGTCCAAATCCGATCCAAACCAAGACCGGGATCATCAGAATTCCTGCCGAGACGGTCCATTTGTCCTTAACACGGACGTGGGCTGCGACCGCCCCACCCATCCAGGCCGTCGTCAGGATCACACCTAGAAATGCCGTCTGCGGAATGAGCGTCAGGATGCCCAGCGCGATGACGCTAACGCCAAAGTGAGTAACGAGGTGAGGGGGATATCCGATGTGCTCGATATTCTTTCTGGCTACGGGGGTCTTTCTGAGATTCAGTGAACCGCCCCCAAAGAACGGGATTACACCGACCACGCTGATGATCCAACCGACTGTTTCTCTCTTCATCTTCTATCCCTTCCAACTTTCCATTGCCTGAACGCAGGGGGCTCCCACTTCCATGAGCGGTTACTCTCCCCTTTTTGCTAATTGTGCGAGCATGAAATTCGGTGCAATGCGGCTCATGATTTTAGGAACATTGCTGAGGCCCGGCCGAATTTCAAGCTTGCCCGCCTCAAGGCCGCGAATGGCGTGATTGACGAGAACGTCTACCTCCATATTGCCTTTTTGAAATTTCTTATCCTCATCGGATTCGCCATGTTGCATTGCATACATCAAGGCAGTATTGGTACCTGGCGGTGCAAGCTCGACAACCGTCACGCTGCTTCCTTTGAGTTGTATCCGCAACGACATGCAGAACGAGTGAAGCGCCGCTTTGTCGCGGAATAAACAGGCGAGATAGGTAACGGCACGAAGGCGAGACCCGACGATACATTGACAAGCAGTGCATTTGGCTGCGCTTTGAGATGCGGCAGGAATTGCTGCACCATGCGCACTGGCCCGTTCAGGTTGATCTCGATCTCTCGTGTCACGTCATCCAAATCGCGCTGCTGGTTCATATCAAGGTTACGCATGATGCCGGCATTGTTGATGAGCGTATCCAGTGCTGGGAACCGCGCAACTACCGCTGTGTAGAGTGCGGCAATTGCGGTCGGGTCGCTCACATCGCTTTGAAACGTATGGATGTCCGAAAATACTGCCTTGATGGCTTCGAGTTTCGCGGCATCGCGACCGGTGACGATGATCGTGTTGCCACGCCCAAGCAGGCGTTTCGCCAATTCAAGACCAATACCGCTTGTGCCGCCTGTGATTAGAATGGTTCTGCTACTGAGTTTCATGATGAGCCCTTTGGGGTCTGATGTTTGATAGCTTTAGGGAACTCAACAGCCCCTACCAGGGGATCGGTTGATTTTCCCAGCGTGTGAACGTGCCGGAGGGGTCGTTTGGCCCGAACTTTGCCACTCGAACAACTTCGCGGGAACCGTCTTCCAGCGTCGAAGTGCCTTTGTAGTTATTCAAGGCTGTGCTGGTGAACTCAGGCGAGACAAGGTTCACCTTGATACCGTCATTCTCGTGTTCGATCATCATCGACAAGGTAATGATGCTGAGACCGGTCTTGGAACCTGCATAGGCCGGGCTGAACATCTTCCGATAGGGGAATGCTGGATCGGCATTCAGAGCGAGCGATCCCGCGCCACTTCCTACGTTCACGATGCGCGCATCCGATGACAACCGCAACAGCGGCAGCATCGCCTGATAGACCGCGAGCGCTCCGAAGAAATTTGTCTCCCAAATCTTTCGTAACGCATCCGGAGATACGTTGCTCGCGGCAAACGACGCCATATAGTTCTCGACTGATACCTCTTCTCCGTCTGGCCGCGAAATGGCCGCGTTGTTCACCAGGAGGTCGAGACGGCCGAATTCGGCCTCAATGCGCCCGGCTACGGCGCTGATGGAGGCCTGATCCGTCACGTCCAGTTGCACAGCGATTGCGTTGGCCCCAATCTTCTGGACAGCCTCTTCGCCACGCTCCAGTCTTCGTGAGCCGATCAGGACGGTCACACCGTCCGCCGCCAGCTCCTTTGCCACCTGGAATCCAACACCTTGATTAGCTCCTGTAACGAGCGCGATTCGTTTGTGATCCATAACGCCTCCTGTTAGCTTAAAGTTGAACATGTTCCGAATAGTAACGGAACGTGTTCCGTTTATTCAAGAGGATTCTTCTTGGCAAGCAAAAGCACAACTCAGGAGCCGTTCAGCGGACAGACAACAGAGGGAAGACGACCGCGCGCCGATGCGCAGCGGAACCTCGCCACCTTGCTTCGGGCGGCGAAGGAGGTTTTCGCCGAGGCGGGGATCGACGCCCCTGTGCGCGATATTGCCTCGCGTGCCGGCGTTGGCATCGGAACGGTTTACCGCCACTTTCCCGAACGCGCGGATCTTATCGCCGCCGTGTTCTGGCAGGAAATCGAAGTATGTGCCGATGCGGCAGAACTACTCGCGGCAGCACACCCTCCCTTTCTTGCTCTCACGCTATGGATGCGGGAATTCATTGACCTGGCATCGACGAAACGCGGTCTGGCGAAAGCTCTGCACTCTGGCGATCCTGCGTATGACGGCCTGCCCTCTCGCCGGGAGCAGCGGCTACAACCCGCATTCCGAAAGCTATTCGCCGCCGCGGTGGCGTCTGGAGATATCCGCGCCAGGATTGAAGCTGACGATTTTCTCGACGCTGCTGCCACCCTCTGTATGTCGGTCAACGGACAACGCTCCGGCCAGGCTCACCAGCTCGTGACCCTACTGATTGAGGGACTGCGCGTTGCAGGTGAAAGGAGCCAAACCGTGGCGTGAGCCTCATAATCTCGACCATCTGGAGGTAGGAAGCTGCCTCGATGAAGTATCGGCAGAGGCAGCGCTTTCGCCCACTTTCTAGAATCGCTGAGAGAGTCCTCCGTCGGCGTAAAGATCGATTCCGGTGCAGTAGGAACTCTCGTCAGAAGCTAAGAAGAAGGCGGCACTTGCCATCTCTTCAGCGGTTCCCAGACGACCAAGGACCGGAAGGCTGGCCATCTGCTCGCGCCCTGCCGCAGCTTCCTCCGCAGTCCTGAATTGTCCGTCGATGATCGGAGTATCGATCGGTCCTGGACTCAAAGTGTTGACTCGAATCTTCCGCCCCTTCAAGTCCGCCGCAAACGTTCTCGCGAAGGAACACACCGCCGCCTTCGTCGCGGTATATACGCTGGTAGCTGGCATTCCCATGCCAGAAACGGACGAACCGACCAGTACGATGGAGGCTCCGTCTTTGAGAAGTGGCAGCGACTTCTGAACCGTGAAGAAGAGCCCTCTGGTATTGATATTGAACATGCGGTCATAGAGCTCAGTTGTGACAGCCTCGAGAGGCAGATTCTCCACGATGCCGGCATTTGCGACAACGATGTCCAGTGTTCCCTTTACGTCATGCACCACTTCGTAAAGCCGGTCCAGGTCTTCCATCTTGCTCACATCGCCCTGCACGGCAACAACGCTGTCTCCAAGCGCTGCTTTAGCTAGATCAAGTTCAGCCTGCCTGCGGCCGGTTATGAAAACGAAGGCGCCCTCCGCCACAAACCGCTCGGCGATCGCGAGACCAATACCCGTTGTCCCTCCGGTAATTACAGCGACTTTCCCATTCAATTTCGACATTCTTTTTCCTCTGCTTCTATCGAAGCGGTTCTTTCTCTCGATCCCCGTGAAATCCAGCGTTCCGACAGCGGAACATTCAGATGTTGCTGATTGTTGAACGTGATGGAGGCGTGGAAGCGATTAGCCTTGTCCGAAGAGTGCCAGGAAGTTCGGTTGTCCGTTGGAAGCATGGAGTCCGCCATCAACAGGTAGATTCACTCCATTGATAAAGGTGGCGTCGTCGCTCGCCAGGAATGCAATGACACCTGCGACTTCGTCCGGAGTGGCGGCTCTCCCGATCGGCAGGCGATCTCGAAATGCTGCCATGACCGCGTCACTCTTCTCGATGTCTACGGTGGCGTCTGTGGAGGTAAGGCTTGGCGCGACGGCGTTGACCCGCACGCCGCGAGAGCCATACTCAAGCGCAAGAGCCCGTGTGAAGTTTGTGACGGCTCCCTTGGCGGCATCATAGGCGCTTAGACCCCAGTCACCACCCAGGCCGGACGCGGAGGAAACGTTAATGATGGAGCCCTTGGTCTTGAGCAGATGCGGCAATGCCTCGCGCGAGGTGAAGAAAACGCTGTCGAGGTCGGTTGCCATCGTCTTGCGCCAATCATCTGTGGTGGTCTGAGCAAATGGCCCGAAGACCGCGACCGCAGCGTTGTTGACGAACACATCAAGTTGTCCGAATTTGGCGACGGTGTCCTCTACAAGTCGCTTGACGTACGCCTCGTCTGAGATATCTCCGGGGTGAACAAGAGTTTTCGCTTCGTCATATCCGTCGACGGTCTCGTGCAGCTTTAGCTCACGGCGTCCATTGAGCACGACGAACGCTCCTTCGCGCAGAAAACGGCGTGCCGTGCTGGCACCGATACCCGAGCCTGCTCCAGTGACGATAACGACTTTACCTTCAAACCTATTCATCATTCCTCCGTGTAATCTTCAGGGCGCAGAACTACTGTTTTGTTAGTCCAAACTGCTTTGCGATGATTCCATCCACGACTCGCTGCGGAAGGAGCCTAGGCATTGTCCAATTCGTGAAACGTTGCGGTACGGCCGCATAGCGCACCTTGGGCTTGCGTGTCGTCAGGGCGTGATAAATCAAGCGTCCGATCGTGTCCGGGGAAAGTCCTTTCTTTGCCTCCCCGGCAAAGAAGGCGCGGAAGCGCTTGAGAATCGGGCCGTAGTCTGTCGAGTCAAATGCGCTGTAATCTTCTTCTGCGGACTTGTCCCATATCGGCGTCAGGACTGGCCCAGGGCCTATAACGACCACATCAACTCCGTAGAGCATCAGCTCACGTCGTAAGCTCTCTGACATTCCCTCCAGCGCATACTTCGAAGCTGAATATGCGCCTAAGAATGGAGCTCCGATTTTCCCGGAGACAGAGCTGATCTGCACGACTCGTCCCGGCGACCCTGTCCTGCCCGGCTTACTTCCGAGCATCGGAGCGAAGGCTTGCGTCACCACAAGTGGCCCCACGAGATTGACCTCCATCTGCCGCCGCATCTCGGACGCATCAAGGTGGAGCAATGGTCCACCGACCACGATGCCGGCATTATTGACCAGTCCTGCCAGCCTCACGCCTCCAAGTATCTTCTCGACTTGTGTCGCCGCTCTCCACACCGCTGCCTCGTCGGTTACATCCGCCAGCAATGGAATGAAATCAGAGCCCAGCTCTGCGCTTACCCGATCTGCATCGCTTTGCTTTCTTACCATTCCGAAGACGCGATATTCCTTGCTTAGTAGAACTCTTGTTGTCGCTAAACCTATACCGGTGGACGCCCCAGTAATGACTACACTTTGCTTCTGTGCCATGCTTACCTCCGTACCGAACCTTTTCACTGTCACTGATTGCTGGGGCTCATCAACTGGAGCAGCATGAGCGTGATTGGATTCGGCTGACCGTGTTCGACTGCCAGTTGCCTGAAGAGCCCCAGGTCCTTTGCCGGAATGGGCGATGCATCCACATGCTTCTTTTCGGCAACAGCTTTCCCGTAATCGCGGTAAATCGGTGCTGGAAACAGAGTTGCCGTCAGCATGTTTATTGCGGCGGTTGGGTCCAGTCCGGCGCTTTCCGCAATACCGAGACCTTCCTTCAAGGAACTCGCAGCCGAGAAGATAAGGAAGTTCCCAAGTTGCTTGAGTACGGTGGGAATTCCGGGCTGTTCTCCCATATCGAAGAGCGCATGAGCACCCATGGCCGTGAGTAGTGGTTTCACTCGATCCTTGGCTACCTGAGAGCCGACGTAAGAAATGGCGAGCTGACGTGCTTTGGCGGCCTCTGGGCGCCCGAAGATGGGGGCCTCAACGTAAGCTGAGCCATGCTCTTCATGCAGTCTGGCCAGTCTTTTCGCGGCCTCAGGTGATCCGGTACACATGCAGACATGTACGCCCCCTTCCATTCGGGCAAGGAACTCGGGAGTTACGACGCTCTCCGTTGTGTCGGAGTCCCAAAGAAGCGACACAACGACTCCACCCTTTGCCGCGACCTCCAGAGGATCGCTTGCAAGTTGCGCTCCTCGCTTGACGAGTGGCTCGGCCTTACTCGGGGTCCGGTTGTAGACCGTAAGATCGTAGCCGCTGTCCAGTAAGTTCGCAGCCATCGGAGATCCTAGCTCTCCAAGTCCCATCCACCCAATTCGTTCGCTCATAAGCCTTCATTCCTTCCTGACTCGACGTAAACGTCGGGGTTGCACAAACAAACAAACGCTATACCGCAAGAGCGCTGTGGGACGGCACGCGGTCAGGTCGCACAGAGGATGGAGGACATTACACAAACACCTGATTGGCCGCGCTTACACTGCAGACCTGCAAAAATGCTCTGAGTGCGTCATTCACGGCAACCGGATTCTCGACAGTTACGACGTGCGAAGAACCGGGAATCACAATCACTTTCGAGTCTGGGATTGCATTGGCGAGGGTAAACGCGGTTTCCACTGGCGTACTCGGGTCCTGTTCACCAACCAGCACCAGAACAGGGCAGCTCACTTTTTCCAGTCGATCATGGACATCAAAACCAGAGATCATCTCCCAGATCGCTGCATGAACAGCTGGATCGTCTGCAAGCACTGTTTTCGTGACTCGGTCGATGATGTCAGGACGTTGTGCTCTGGTCTGTGGAGTGAACCAGCGTTCAAGGCTGGACTGGAGAATGGCCGCCATACCTGCTGTTCGCACAAGCTCCGCGCGAGCTCTCATGCCTTTCCATGCTTCCTCTGGGAAGGTGCAAGCAGTTCCAATGAGTGTGAGCGTCCGAATGAGATCTGGTCTTCCCAGAGCCGTCGCCTGAGCGATCATTCCGCCAAACGAAATTCCGACGAGATGGACTGGGCCGGTGCTGACGCGCTCGATCAGATCGGCGACTAAGACTGCTGCATCATCAAATGTCCAGTCCTCAGTTAATTTGGGTGAACGCCCATGGCCCGGCAGATCAAACGCGACGACGTTATAGTCAACTTGCAATGCCTCAATCTGTCGGTCCCAATACGTGAGATCGTAGCCGACCGCATGGATTAGGACGACGGTCTCTGCATGTTCTGTGCCAGCCTGCACCCAGTTCAACGATTCGCTTGACCTCGTTCCTTTGCTGGCTTCACTCATCGCTTGAATTTCCCCCTTCCTAGACCACGCCTGCTAACTCCAACCGCTTCGTTGGATATACGCCATAGGATTCCAACCGTAACGTTGGAGATGCAATATAATTTGGCGATGGCTTGGGATACAGACGAGACGCAACGGCGGTTGCGGGAGGCCGCGAGTGCAGAATTTAGCGCGAAGGGGCCAGATGGTACGACAATGGCCGGAATCGCAGAGCGCGCGGGAATCAATAAGGAGAGGCTTTACAACTACTTTGGAGACAAACAATCCTTGTTTGAGATGGTTCTCGTGGATGAGTTGGAAAAGCTGGCCGTCTCGATGCTCAATAAGTCTCCTGGCTTTGAGGATCTTGGGGAGTACGCCGGCTGTCTTTTCGACTACCACGCATCGAATCCAGCCTTGCTTCGACTCTTACTTTGGGAGGGTTTGGCCGGAAGGTCGCCAGTGAATGAAGCGGGACGCACTGTCCACTACCAGCGAGCGGTAGAGAAGATGGCCGCCGCACAACGAGATGGCTTTGTGGACAAGGGGCACGACCCCGCAAAGCTATTATTTTTGCTGATTGCCTTGGCAGCCTGGTGGTCTGCGGTGCCTCAATTAGCGCGGATGATCACGGGCTCCGGTGGGAAAGACCGGGACGAGAGAAGACGCCGCAGGGCTTGCGTGGTGAATGCAGCAAGACTTCTTGCATCACCTCAATCCGACGAGCGCGACAAACCATCCAAAAGCAGAACTACGACCGGACGGTAGTCAGCCTACGGTGCGGCAAGGCGTTTGGCCCTTACTCGGATGAATCTTAAGCATCTGCTTGAGCTTTCAGCTTCAAGGAAGCGACATAGCGGCGCGGCGCGCAGCCAACTTGGCGTTTGAACGCTGTACTGAATGCGCTTTCCGATTCATAGCCAACCTGTTGTGCGACGACTCTCATCGCATCGTTCGAGTGGGCAATACGATCTTTCGCCAGAGACATTCTCCAACGGGTTAGGTAGCTCATCGGAGCGATGCCAGCCAACTCTTTGAATCGAATCGCGAAGCCAGTTCGAGACATTCCGGCATGCTGAGCCAATGTGGTCAAAGTCCATCGGCAGCCAGGTCTCTCATGCATGGCCTGAAGGGACAAACCGATTCGTTTGTCCGCAAGTGCGAAAAGCCAACCGACATTGCCTTCGACGCTGGAGTCCAGATGTTTGCGAAGGATCTGAACGAGCATCAAAGTGGCGAGTTGTTGAGCGACAAGTGAGGTTCCGGGCTGCGGTTCCTGAAACTCTTTTCTCATCTGCTCCAGGCACCAACGCAGCACTTGCTTGTCTGACTCTTCTCGGACGTGCACGATGGGCGGCAGCATCGAGAGCAGAAGATCTGCGTCCTCCCCCGCGATGTCAAAATATCCCGCGATACCAAGAAAATCACTACCGGTACTGAACTGTGCGATTTCATTTGTGCTGAGAGAGCGCAGCAGTAAAGTTCCATCCACGGGAGGAAGGTTCAAGTCGCTCGCTGCTTGATAGGCTTGGCCGCTCGGCAGCAGGAGACAATCTCCGGCACGAGCCAGTACCGGACTCGCAACCTCATCGACAGCAAGCCAACCCTCTCCTGCGATGACGGCAAAAAGCTTGATGCCTCGCGATGGTCCGAAGCGAATGGACCACTTGCTGCCCGCCTGGAATCCCCTGGAGGCGTAGCTACGGATTTTTAGAAGGGAAAGAACATCGGATAGCGGGTCCATGAAAACCTTCTGAACGATCACGAAAGTAATAGACACTAGCAACTATAGATCGTTTGGTCGCCGGAGCTTATCTTTCTTAAGAGAGGTGATTTTCTTTGAGCCACGCGACAAGCGACATCTGGATTTTGGGAGCAGCAGGCCGATCGGGACAAGCAATTGCCGTTGAACTAGCAGCGAAGGGCTTCTTGATGACCTTTGTCGGACGCAATGCGAAGACTTTGGAGCAAGTGGCGCAGGAACTGGGTATCAAGGCCGGGATCAAGGTGGCGGCCACATTAGAAGAGATGGCCACAGCAATCTCGGAGGGGAACCCTCGCGTTGTGATCAACACGATCGGTCCGTTTGCGAGAACTGCGATTGCCTTTGTCAATGCGTGCCGGCCGGGAACCCACTATCTCGACATAGGAAATGAATTGCCGGCGTTCCTCTCGCTCTTTGGAATGAACGATGAGCTGGTTCGAACAGGACGATGTGTCGTTCCCGGAGCTGGCTGGGGAGTGTTGGGCACAGAGAGCGTGGTCCTCAAGCTTTGTGAAGGCCAGCCACCCGCAGCGAAGGTGCGAGTCGATAGCGTGGCATCCGTGAGAGCCAGCGGACTGCTCGGTGCGACCGTGGCCCAGACCATCGTGGAGGGCATTCCTTACGGCGGAAGACGCTATGCAAACGGCAAGCTGAAGCGCGCCTTGGCTGGCGACGATCAGGAAGAGTTTTCCCTTCCGGACGGATCGACCGCGGTGACGCGTTTGATTGCCACTGGAGAACTCGAAGCAGCCCGTCGTGCGAGTGGCGCTTCCGATGTCGTCGCCGCATTTCCAGCTGTGCCGGGCGGCCTTCTTCGTTTCATCATTCCTGTCGTTGCCCCTCTTCTCTCCATTCCCGCCGTGCGTGGTTTCGCCACGGCTCGACTCGCGACGCTGGTGCCCCCCGCTTCGAAGACCGAAATCTCCTGGGCACGAGCCCGAGTCGAATGGCCAGACGGCTCTGTACGCATCGGATGGTTGCGGGCAGGTGATGGCTACGATTTTCTTGCGAAGGTGTCGGCGGGTGTGGCTCAGCGGTTGCTGGATGGACAAGGGCGACCCGGGTACTTCACACCCGGCGCGCTCTTCGGCACACAGCTCGCAGTGGATGCAGGTGGAACATTTGTTCTGGAGGAAGACGTGTCTGGCCGCAAAAAATAGTTCATCCATAGAAGAGTCATATCTCAACTAAGTGGAGTACAGGTTCCCCACTTCGCGCGAGCGTGCCGTCCATTTGTCTGGCGAATAGATCGGACGCATACGCTTATGTTGTGTCGCCAACGACTCCAGCGTCATTTGATCTGCGCCAGCATAGCATCCGTCGAACCGCTGAATAATTTGAGCCCGAACGTGGGGGCAACTCGGCTTATCAGCCGCAGAACCTTGCTAAGTCCGGGGAGAATTTCTGGGCGGTCCGCCTTCATGCCATGGATTGCCAGTTTGGCCAACTTATTTACATCCATCATGGAGATGCCCTTCATATCGGTGGCGTCGAACGCCCCCATCAGGCCGGTGTCCGTAGCAGGAGGGGCCAATTCGTAGTCCCGAATTTTTGTGTTCCTGAGTTGGACCCGTAACGACTGCGTATAGGAATGGATGCCTGCCTTGGTGGCACAATAGATCGGCGAGATGGGAAGCGGTAGGAACGCCAGTCCGGATGAGACAGTTACGATCGCTGCATCAGGTTGCAGCTTCAGATGGGCAAGGAATTGATTCACCATGCGCATGGGGCCCATCAGATTGACCTCTACTTCGCGGGTAACGTCCTGATGGGTAAAATCGCTACTCTGAAGGTCGATTTTACGCATAATGCCAGCGTTGTTGATGAGAACATTCAACGCCGGAAACTCTGTCGTTACGTGCTGGTAGAGGGCTGCGATCGCCGCAGTATCACTCACATCGCTTTGGATTGTGTGTATGAGTGGATGGTCTTTGACAAGAGCTTCCAGCTTAGCTCGATCACGACCGGTGACGATCACGGTATTTCCAAGGGCCTGAAGTTGAATGGCAAGAGCGAGCCCGATGCCGGACGTGCCTCCTGTCAGCAAAATTGTATTGCCCGTCATATTCATCGCATTTCTCCTTATGCCTTACTGTAGGAGAGTGGCTCTCTACTGGAAAGTAGGCACTAATTGGTGCGATGCGCACCATGAGGTTAGAAATGCAGAAAATAGAGAAAGTCGCGTCAAAGAAATCTTTCGAGAAAGTTCGCTTCCATTCGCCGCAAGGCGAGACTGCATCACCAGAGATCGATCATCTTGTGGAAGAGATCATTGGTCGCGTGGCGGACAAGTGGACGCTGCTCTTGCTTGAAGCTCTTGCTCAGCACGGGGTCGTTCGGTTCGGCCGTTTAGCAGATCTGGTGGGTGGGATCAGTCAGAAGATGCTCACCCAGACACTACGGCAGATGGAAAGCGATGGGTTTGTCACGCGTACAGTGCATCCCGTCGTGCCTCCGCGGGTCGAGTATGAGCTGACCCCGTTGGGAGGAAGCCTCAGCGCGGCGTTCTGCAGCGTATGGCTCTGGGCGGAAACGCACTACCTGGAACTGCAGTCGGCTAGGGATGCTTACCGGAAACGGCTCGGGCGAACTATTTAATCAGGCGTGTGCGAAGAACGAAAACTGACATATGGAAGAACGGCCGGTTACAAACCGACTATCCCTGTTCCAGCAATCTCACGCGATGCATATGTTGATGCGGCGGCGTGCCGAACATCCGCAGATATTCGCGGCTGAATTGTGAAGGTGAACCGTAACCCACTGCATAGCTGGCAGAGGCCGCATCTTTGCTCTCCGAAAGCATGATTTGCTGCGCTTTCTGCAGACGAATCTGCTTCTGATACTGAAGTGGGCTCATCGCAGTCAACGCCTTGAACTGCCGGTGCAAAGACGCCGGACTCATGCTCGCCAGCCGCGCCAGAGTTTCGATATGCAGCGGCCTGGCATAGTTATGGCGAATCCAATTGACGACCTTGAGTACCTGAGGTTGCCGGCTTTTGGTCAAGGCAATCTGGCGCACGAAAGCAGATTGTTGTCCGGTAAGAAGACGATAGTGAATCTCGCGCACGATCACAGGGGCAAGCGGAGCGACGTCCGAAGGAGACTCCAGCAGGCGCAGGAGTCTCACAAATCCCTCCAGCAAGTGTGGGCATTGAGAGCCGACGGAGATTCCGCGGTGCAGGCCCTTCTCTTCGCTCCCCACCGGTAAATCCAGGGCCACTTCTGCTAACAGCTTGAGGTCCAGGAGGAGTGCCACAGCCAGGTAGGGGTTTTCCGATGTGGCGTGCGTTATCCGTGCTGAAACAGGTAGATCGACAGAACTGACCAGATATTTGCCTGTGTCATAGTCAAGGGTCGAGTTTCCTACCACTACCTGCTTTCTACCTTGCGCGACGATGCCGACCATCGGCGCACAGAGCCCAGCAATCATGCAAGGCGAAGTCGCTGCGGAGGACATCAGAGTAAGACCGGAAATCGTTGTCGAACGAAACGGATCTGCAGCATGCCGCATCAGCAGAAGGCGGAGTTCCGACAACGACCGCTGCCCTCGTTCGTCCGCTTCCGAAGAGTTTATTGGTTCAGAAGCCGTGTGCAAGTGCCGCCTCGATCTGAGAGTATCGTGCAAGAATCCTGTCGTTTCAGACTATCGCTTTCTCGACTCCGCCACCTACCTTGAAGCAAGCACCAGAGGAGGATGTGAGCTTTGACACAGAAGAGCGAGATGGGATCCATGCGCACAATCAACGATAGCCTGGGGCCTGCCTCGCTGCCTCAGGAGACTGTAATCGTCACCGGGGGGAACTCCGGTTTGGGATACGGCTGTGCGGCAGCATTGCTCTCTGCGTCACCGCGGCGGCACGTGATTCTTGCCTGTCGTGACATTGGGAGGGCGCAGGAAGCAGTCGAGACGCTGCGCGAATCCGCAAGCCCGGGTGCACAAATCGAGACAATGGTTCTCGATCTGGCGTCGCTTGCCTCGGTGCAATCTTTTGCGTCGAAGCTGGAGGAAAGGCTGAAGGCAGCGGAGATTCCTCCCCTGCACGGTCTCGTCTGCAATGCCGCGGTGCAAGGCGCACGGACATTCACGGCTGATGGCTTCGAGTCGACCTTCGGTGTAAGCCACCTCGGCCATTACCTTCTCGTCAATCTGCTGGTGCCGTTGATGGAGAAGCCTGCGCGAATTGCCGTCGTCGCCAGCGGCGTCCATGACCCCGCAGAGCTGGCCAAGGTGCCGGCCAGCATGGCCGTACCTGTACCTGCGTGGAACACGCCAATGGCTTTAGCCAAGGGAGACCTTGGCCCCGCAGCTGCGAACGATGATGCAGCAGCAGATCGTGGCCGAAGATATTCCACCACAAAGCTCGCGAACGTCTATTTCACTTACGGTCTGGCGCAACGGCTCCCCCAAGGCATCACCGTCAATGCGTTCGATCCCGGATTGATGCCAGGGACCGGACTGGCTCGTGAGTATCCGGCGGCCGTGCGGTTCGCGTGGCACAACATTCTGCCGAAGTTGATCCCGCTATTGCGATTGGTTCTACTCAAGAACATTCACACAACTGAAGAGTCGGGAGCGGCGCTGGCGCGGCTCATCGTCGATCCCGCACTGAGATCAACGAATGGGAAATATTTTGAAGGGCTGCGTGAAATTCCTTCATCAGTGGAGTCATACGACAAGGATCGAGCAGAAGAGCTTTGGCGGGATAGTGCCACTCTTACCGGGATTGAGCCGCTTCCATACGCGCGTCCGACGAAGCTCTACCCCGGGTTCAAGTAACGATAAACGCCATTCACGTCAGCCATGGACAGCTGACGAGAATGGCGTTCGAATCTGGGGGATGTTCTAGTAGGGAGACGGCTGATTGAAAATGATCGTAAGGCTAACGATCTTGGTGTCCCTGACACTGAAGTAGCTGGTCAGGATCAACTCCGCAGGGAGGTTGGTCTTGTCGTACGTGCCGTCGTAGGCACCGATGACAATCGTGTCACCGTAGTGATCGAAGACCTCTCGTACATCAATGGTCAGTTGGTCGCCGACCACTTCCTTTGCTACCCAACCCTGGATAGCGTCAATGCCGGCAATGTGTCGGCGGTTGTCGTTGACGTACGCGTCCTTTGCGAAAGCGGACACGATTGCGCCGTTGTCATGCGCGTTCATAGCCTTGACATATTCGGCGACGACGCCCTTCAGTTCGATTGACATATTAAGTGCCTCCTTCCGAGGTGTGACCATCATCGGGGCAGGCGCAAAGGGAGAGTCAAGACACAATCGAGCGTTTGACACTCCCCTAGGGGGAGACTTGACAATGGCTTTGTGTCAACACACCTCGGAATCGGCAGTTTTGCTCAGGCGACCCATCTCAGCATCAAGACGCTTCGTCGCTACCACGAAAGCGGCCTTCTGGAGCCTGCCGACGTTGATCCGCAAACTGGCTATCGCAGCTATACGACAGCTCAAATTCCAACGGCTCAAATAATCCGCCGATTCCGCGATCTGGACATGCCTTTACCAGATATTCGGGCAGTGCTAGCGGCCCCGAACGTACGCGTCCGGAATGATCTTATTGCCGGACACCTTAGTCGATTGGAACAGGGCCTCGCCCGGACACAGAACGTGGTGGCATCACTGCGAGACCTCTTAGATGAACCAGTATCCGCACCCAGATTCGAACACCGCCATTTCAAAGAGGCATCTGTAGCCGCCATCACTGAAGTGCTTGACGTCAAGGATGCACTCGCATGGCTTCAGGGGGCTCTCGGAGAACTCCAAGCCACGGTTGCGGCGCAACGCCTACCTATTACTGGGCACGCTGGGGGTATCTTTTCGAATGCTTTGTTCTCAGAAGCTCGTGGCGAGGCGACCATCTTCTTACCCTGCGTTGGAGAAGTGCGTCGAATTGGGCGGGTCGTCCCGCTGGTTGTGCCCGCAGCCGAGGCTGCTATCGCGCTACACATCGGCTCGCACAACAACATTGATCTTGAGTACGGCGCATTGGCTACTTACGTCACGCAACACGCCCTCGCAGTGGACGGCCCCATCCGCGAGTATTACGTGGTCGGCCCACAAAGTACTCCTGATGAGACTGAATGGCGAACCGAGATAGCGTGGCCTATCTTTCAAACCCGGCACGAAAACCGAACCTGACCTTAGTCCCCAAGAGCTCCGAACGTGTTCGGTCGACAATTGATCTCTGACGGAAGGACCGCGCACTCTCGTGCTCCGTCTTGTTCAGTCCTGATAAACGCCGTTGTCGTCGCCTGAGCGGATCGCTAACGAGAAGCCGACTTGTGAGGGCTAATATCCCTTGGAGATTTTAGGCGACGGTCCCGTCCACCTTAGTGAGCAATGGACTCGATGACCTCGAAGAGATTGCCCCAAGGATCAGCGAAGAACGCGACGCGGAGCCCCATTGCGGGTACATCGTGTGGCTCGCTGGCGATGGTCACGTCGCGGCGTTTCAGTTCGTCGATGACGTCGTCAACGCTGTCGACGCTGAAACCTGGGTGATGCCACCCGGACATATTGTAGCTGTCATGCAGATCTTTATAGGCGGGGCGTTCCGCCGCGCCGGGGCCGGCCATCAACTCGAAATGAAAACCGTCGTCCCCGGCAGGATAAAGAAAGCCGAAGCTGAGCCCGGCTACGGACACTATTTGCTTCGACCGAAAATCGAGCTTGTCGGCATACCAGGCAATCGCTGCATCAAAATCCGGCACGCGCATGGCTGCGTGGTTGATCTTCAAAGAGGCAAGAGGGCTGGAGGCTGGAGGCGTGCTCAGTGTGGTCATTATTTTTCCTTGGGGAACGTCGTTATCGGCAGATTACAGCGCCTTCGTTTTGAGCCAGGAGCGCATGGCTTCGATCACTTCTACCTTGCGTTCGAGAGGCAGCCAGTGGCCCGAAGGCAGACTGGTCACGGTAAGATCCTGACACGCATTACGCATTGGCTCGCCGAAGCGGTTGTGCGTGATATCGCAGAGGCCGTCGAAGTTGCCGTTGATAAACAACACCGGCTGGCGCAGCCTGCCGTCATCCGGCGCCTCGTGCGCGTAATCGATGTTGGTGCTGTCGTTCAAATACCAGGAGTTTCCGGGCCGAAATCCGGTGACGCGGAAGGCTTCGAGCAAACTGTCGAAATCAGCCGAAGGCCAGAGCGCGGAGTCAGGCATCACCCTTGGAGCACGATGCGCCGATCCGAACCAGCCTCCATTGCGCGTAATGACGGCAGACCGGTACACCTTGCCTACGGATTCAGGGTTCCCACTGCGGTATATCGCTGCGAGACTCGCCGGGATGTCAGCATCGAAGTCCGTGACCGTTTGGTCGAAATGGGTGAGGTAGAACCGGTAGTAGTCCCACTGTCCGTCTGGATACTTATCGGCGGGATAGAGCTCACGGTCGATGAGCGGCAGGTGATTGGGTAGCGCGAAGGCGTCCGGTAGATAGGGAACGGAGATGAAGACAACGCCGCGGCTTCGCTTGGCGTGATGTGCAGCCAGTGCGCCGACAACGGGACTTCCAAGGTCATGCCCAACCCAGATGGCCGGGCTTGCGCCCAGATAGTCGTGCAGCTCGACCATATCGTCTACGATCTCTTTCAGGGCATAGGCGTCCGAGGCGGCAGGCGCAGACGAACCACCATAGCCACGCATATCCGGCGCAATGCAGTGCCAACCTTCAGAGGCGAAGGCCTCCATCTGTGCGGCCCAAACCAGGCCAATCTCGGGCCAGCCGTGAAGAAATATCATCAATGGCCCACCGGCAGGTCCAGCCTGCCAGTAGTGCGTTGTGTGACGTGGTGAACTGAAAGTGGTGTCGGTGAGTGGGAAGGATGTTGCCATCGCGAGCTCCTTAGGCGGGGTTCACGGTGCGCAGGAACTTCACGAGCTGTTCGCTGACTTCGGCGGACGCCTCGTGTTGTATCCAGTGGCCTACATGGTCGAGTTCCAGATTCCCGACGAGACTCGGAAGTCCGGTACGTAGCTTTTCGGCAGGGGGATACAGCGCGCTCAGGCCGTCGGCTTTTCCGGAGATGTAAAACGACGGCTGGGTGATCTTCGCGCCCTTCCATGCGGCGGACAGATCGAAATAGAGCTCGGTGGCACGATAGTAGTTCAGCGCACCGTGAAAGCCGGTGCGCTTGAACTCCGCTATGTTGTGAGCCAGGTAGTCCGGTTCCACCCATGGAGGCAACGGGCCGGGAGCGGGACGATGAAGACTTCGTGTAGGGTCCAGAGGGCTCCATCGCGTGTCAGCCGGAGCCGAACCCGAGGCCCAATACAACATCCCCGGAATCGTGACAGCAGCATCGGCCCAAATCTGATCGGCTTCCGGTTTGATCTGTTCGAACATGTAGAAGTCGTTTTCGTGGCCTGTCGTCCGCATTCGATCGAAGACGCTGACATCACCGCGCGGAAAGTAAGGCACGGCCAAGCAGAACACCGCTTTGAATCGATCGGGACGCATCATGGCAGCATTCCACGCATGGGTTGCGCCCCAATCGTGGCCCACGATCACGGCGCTGGGAATCTTCAGAGCATCGAGGAGCCCGACCAGATCGCCCGCGGTGTGCAGCGGCGTGTATACGGCCGGGTCTGAAGGCGCTGAACTGCGACCGTACCCTCGCATGTCAGGTGCAATCGCTCGATAACCTGATGATGCAACGGCGTTCATCTGTCGGCGCCACGTATACGCGGTGTCTGGAAACCCATGGCAGAAGAGCACAGCTTGACCGTCCCCAAGCTCTGTCACGTGCAAGGAGATGCCATTCGAGGCGATCTGGTAGTCCTTCAGTTCCATTTGTCCTCCGCTCAGTAAAGTCATCCTAGATATTTGCTTGAACTAAAGCAAATCGTAGCCAATCTGCTTTTGACAGAGCTAACGGCGATACGGTGATATGAGCTATGCAGCTAGACCACGTCGATCGAGTCGTCCAACAATGGAAAGCAGAACGACCCGAGTATGACCTTGCTCCGGTTGAGATCATCGGGCGAGCGGGCCGCATCATGGAGCATGTCGATCGCGCTCTTGAAGCGAAGTTCGAGGAGTTTCAGATTTCAAGGGCGTCATTCGATGTGTTGGCCGCACTTCGTCGCAGCGGTAAACCTTACAAGCTGACGCAACGCGATCTGATGCGCAGTCTTTTTCGCACATCCGGGAGCATGAGCCTGAGAATCGATGCCCTGCAGAAGCAAGGGCTGGTAAACCGGTCCCCTGACAGTGAAGACCGTCGCTCTGTCTTCGTTACTCTGACTGCCAAGGGCGTGGACCTTCTGGAAAGTGTGATTCCTGCGCATCTCGAGAATGAAAGCAGCCTTGTCGCGGGGCTTAGTCGAACGGAACGGGCCCAGCTCATTGCCCTGCTGCGCAAGTGGTTGGTCAGCCTCGAAGAGGAGGTGGCTCACGGTCGTCAGCTTTACCTGGGCATGACTCTGCTCGACTCCCGTGCGTCCACGAAAATCCGACGCGCTGTTGGGCTGCCTGACATCCCAGGCTTGCTTGTCAACAAGGTTGCAGCGGGCAGCCGGGCAGAAGAGCTCGGCTTCCGCAAGGGTGATCTCGTCACTTCCGTTGAGAGACAAGCCGTTACGTCTCTGGTGGACCTTCGCAAGATCCTGAATCACTCCGAATCAAAGACGAGGAAGGTTCAAGTGGTTCGCGGAGTCGAAACGGTGGAATTCAAGCTCACGAGTTCCTCGATATAGAAAGGACGCGAGAGTCACCAGTGTTTGTCCTAGAAGCTAATGTGATCGGTACCGATAAACGCCGTTCTCGCCATTTGACGATTGCTGTGGAGAAGCTGACTTATCGCGACCGGATCGATTCCTTAGCCGGCGTTCCAGCGCTGGAAGTGCTTGACCAGATTGTCTAGAGAGGCGTCGGTGCCATTTTGATATCCTCGAACCATATCTTCCCCGACGAACGACGCAAGCTGAATCGTATTCTTGAGGATGGTTGCATCGCCGGCCGAATGAAGCTCGAATGTCGAAAGAGAGGCGCAGAGGCGATGACCATCCATCGCAATTGTTTCGCTCGACACGATTCTTCGATTCAGGAGAATGTCTAGATAGCGGGTAGTTCCTTCGATGTTCGGATTCGCTTTCGGTCCGCAGCGAAAAACATCTTGACCGCCCTCGGTGAAGTTTGAATGGTCATAGATTAAGGCGGTGCCTTCCGAAGGAGCGCCCCATTGCATGCGTTCCGCAAGGTCGGTGTATGCCGCGAAAACGCGATCCGGCGGTCGCTGGTATAGTGTGTTCAAAGATCAACGTTGCATGGACAGTTGAAGCTGCTTCTATAGAAAACTCCCTTTTGCCAAGTACCCCTGAGCCTAATCGACGTGCGTTATCAAGAATAAAGGCGCGTAATTACGATTCTTTCGCCGAGGTAAGACATTTTGCATAAACGTCGTTATCGGCAGCGACAGGTCAGTGAAGTAAGCCGACTTCTCAGTACGAAGGAATGCCGCCCAAGTTACGCTCTTGGTTTTAGAGGATCGGCATGGCGCTGAATCAACTTCCACTGCCCCAACTCGCGACGGAAAATGTGTGTCACTCGTAGGATCGTTGGCGAGAAGTTGTCAGAATCCCCGAGGCGTGATTCGCTCTTTTCCAGGAAGACTTCATAGCCGAGTTCACCTCCGCACCCTGCGGCAAGCCGCTCGAACGATTGGTTTCGTGTGCCCCGGAAGTGCTTGGCGGCCCACTCCAGACGCTCAGCGACTGCGTCTCCGCCCTGCTCGTAACCTCCCAGGGCTCCCATGATGAGCGCGTCCTTGGCGTGCGAATAGGCCATCTTCATGAGTGCTGGATCGCCATTGCCGAATTTAATGCTGGCTTCTCTGGTGCGCTGCATCGTTTCTTCAAAATCCGAGGGAAGAGACGTGGGTCCGGAAGTGATTGGGCTTTGTGCATTCAATAACCCCCCAAAGCCGGAGAACGACAATAGCCGAAGAAGAGTTCGGCGATGGACCGGCATCTTGAGCACCTCAGGGGTGGACTTGTAAAGAAAGAGTTTCAGGGAAACTCTTGCCTTCGAAGGTACCAGCGAACAAGCCTCAAGGATGCAAGGTCGGGTCCGGATGACCGTAAACGGCCCCGCCGTCAACACCAACATACGTGGCCTGGCGTGCGATCTGAACCCAGCCGGCGCTGCTCTTCTGCCAGACGTTTGTGAAACGGCGGGTTAGAGGCTTTCCGGCCATCGGACCATTCGACATCACGATGTCGTCGTGTCCCATCTCGACTGCGATGTCCCCGGAGACGAAGAAGGCTTCGGGAACTGCCTTGGCGCTCGCATATTTGAGCTTGTCCTCACGCATGGCGGTAAAGACCTGCTCGCGCGTCAGTATGTTGTTTCCGGGACTGTTCACTTCCATCACCGGCGCCCAAAGCTTTTCGAGCGCAGCAAAGTCCATCGTCACGATGGCGTGACCTACCGCGCGGTTGTTAGCTTCGATCTGTCCGCGGGTTGCGGCGGTTTCCGTTGCGTCTGCCGGTTCAATTTTGGCGATTTGATCTTTGCCATAGTCAACCGCACCGGACTCCGGGTGCGCAAGCTCCGCGATCACCGCGGGGGAAGCGAGGCCGAAAGCCGAAAGTGAAAAGAACGAGTTCCTAAGAAAGCTGCGACGACCGAAGCCCATACGTTTCCTCCAAGATGGTCATGCTTAGCTAAATGCAAGGCGGCTTGTGTGATATTGCTTCAAGTCTGGACCATGTGAGTCTAAAACCTGATGAGGTGGTGTGACTCGATGGAGGCAAGCGCTTTGGTTGGCGGCCCTCCCGCAAACACGCGGAAGTCCCGAATCATGTGCATCTGATCGTAATAGTCTGCTTCATGCGCGACTTTGAGCCAAGAAGTTTCTTGGCTCAGACCAAGGTTCAACGCTCTCTGAAAGCGCGCGATGCGGCTGAGCATGATCGGAGAGAGACCGAAATACTCCAGCGACTTTCGCTCAAATTGGCGCGCGCTCATGCCTGTCTGCCTGGCCACCTGCGCCACGGTCGCACGATATCTGTTCTTTAAAAGCGGTTGAAAACTCTGGACGAAGACAGGTCGGTCCTTCTGCTTCAAATGCTCACGAAAGAAGGCGTTTAAGAATTCAACGCGGCGGGCGAAGGAGGTCACATTGCCTAGGCGTTCGTGCAGCTGGGAGACATCCGGCCCAAGCACCCCATGACCCTCCGTTCCCCGCTCGGCAAGAGGGGCTGCCGGAATGCCAAACATCTGGTGAAATCCTGCGGGATGAAAGATCACAGCCAAAGCGCCGACATTTCCACGCACGATGAGGCGTACTCTCCGGCTGCTGATAGGGCCGATGACGGTGACAGGAGAGCATGGGTTTTCGGAGTCATCACTGAAACTGGGAATCCAGTAGGGATCTCGAAATTGAAATTCCAGCATCATGCCCAATCGAGCGACGACCGGCTCGATTGCTTCCTCCCGCCCCATGCGAAAGTCCCGCTGCACATAGGCACGGATGTGGGGCGTGAGCTCGGGATGTGGAAGCGCGGTGTCAATCCGAAGCATGAGACTAGTCTATTTGGGCCTCTGGCCTGGATTTGAAAATGGAAGGTCCATCTTCTCTACATTGACAAGATTCACTTCACTCGCGCGCCATGCGTTGCCGATCTTGAGCAAAATGAACGTGACGATCATGTCGTTGATGGATGCGGGGTCGATGGTTCCATCCGGCCTCATGACAGGATTCTGCCACTTCGCCTGAACGGCCTGGACATTCGGCGCAATAGACCTTTGGATCAGCAACTCCAGGGGAGGAAAAACGGAGTTGTGAAAGGGGCCGTGGACACCGTGGAGAAAGCCAAGGGCTTTTCCAAGGTCGTCCCTTCCACGCACCAAGGTACCGAACCGATTCACAGTGACAGCGTCGTCAGTGTGCAATGCGGCGATCGCCTCTGCGTCATGTCTTGCCCAGGCTTCGTCCCATCTACGTAGAAAGAGTTTCACGTATGCAGCATCCTCGGTCGCAGGGATTTCTGCGATCAACGCAGGGGTTGTCGCAGCAGCAATAGTGGTCATCAGAAACTTCCGTCTTGTGCTCATTGGGGTTGCCATATGGAGATATTCGGCAACTGAGAGCAGGCGTGCCTAGTACAGATGCGACAGAACGAACGAATAAAAAGCGCCGAGAAAGGGAGTAACGATAAACGCGTTATCGTCAGCCAACGATTTTTCCGATAAGCCGACCTATCATTACTCATAATCCTGCATGCGATATTCTGTTTTCAGGATTCACTCGCCGATTCGTAAACTCCAAAGATGGCTGCACGAAACTATGACAAGATTGTTTTTTCCGGAGGTCGCATATGCGTCGCAGGATTTCATTGCACCTCGGGTTACTTCTAGCGTTGTCAGCACCTCTTTGGGCTCAAAAGCCTGAGGCGCCCTTACTGGTTTTGCCGGAGGCAAAAGGTCACCGCCTCGTGCTGATCGATCCACGAGCGAAGAAGGTCATTGGACAGGTAGCGGTACCTGGCTGGCCTCACGAGGTCGTCTTCTCACAGGACGGAAAGACCGCCTATGTTCCTTCTTACAGCGACGCCATAGTTGGAATGCCTGGGATGGATGGCCAAACGATAGACCTGGTCGACATGCAAACGCAGAAAGTGACTCAGACGTGGGATCTGGGAAGGCCGCTTCGACCTCATATGCCTCTGCTGGGCGCTGGTAACACTCTGCTCGTTTCGACGGAACTGGCTCAAGCAATCTCAGTCATCGACCTTAAGGACGGGAAGATTACGGGTCAGATACCGACTGAAGCGAGAGAGTCGCATGTCTTGGTCCAGACGCCAGACGGCCGCAAAATATACCGCAAACCTTCACGCCGGAAGCATTAGTGTCCTCGATGCCAGAGCTCACAAACTTATCAAGTTGATCCAAATCTCAGGGCTCGTGAATCGGATCGCTCTTTCCACGGACGGCAAACGTCTGTTTGTGACAGTCGGCGACTCGCCAAATGTGACTGTGATCGACACTGCGATCGACGCAGTAATAGAAAAAGCGGCCGTCTTCGCGCCTCCGTTTTCTGTTTTCCCAACGCCCGATGGCAAGTGGCTGCTGGTCGGAGAGGACCTCGGAACGAAGGGAAAGCTTGAGGTGCTTGATCTTCAAGACCTAACAGTCCGGCATACTTTCGATGTCGATCGTCTACCCTTCGGGATCAAGATCGTGAATAACGAAGCATTCGTCGCATGCTATCTTAGCGGCAATCTGGACGTTCTGAATCTCCAGGACTGGACGATGGAGCCACCAATTCCAGGTGTCGCACACGGAGACGGACTTGCCGTCTGGACCGGCAGCCGATAGCAGACACTACTCGTATATATCTCACGCCTTTAGAAGGCTAACGAAGCAAGTGAAAGCGAGGCTATCCATGGATCGAATGGTCGATATAGACTCATCGAGGTCCGCTTTTAATAAGGTCAGTTCTTCTTGAAAGGATCGGACGATGCCTGTAAGTCAGTTTGCCAGACCTGACGCTTGTCTCGAATCCTTCATCCGCTTCTTCATCCAGCGGGATGGTCGGATCGTTGGGACCACGGTGGTGCATCCTGTTCCGGCCCGTCCAGCACCAATGATCGTCTTCGATTTCAACGATCCAACCAACATTTTGTACTACGCAAAGAAATCTACCAGCCGGTCCCCTTCAGCCGTTGTCGTAGGCCCGCAAACCTAACGGCGTCTTGAGATGCAACTGCATGGATCACTCGATACCTTTGTGATCGGATTCCAGCCGGATGGACTCTTTCGCCTCTTCGGCGTTCCGACGAACGAGCTGACGGACTGCGATCTCGAGGCACACTCAGTACTTGGATCGACGATCACGAGAGTAGCGGAACAGCTGGGGAACTCTACCTGTTTCTCCGAGCGTGTGCGTATCGTCGAGCAAGCACTCGTACCGCGTGCTCTCCGGTGCAGCAGCACCGATGCCATCTCAGCCGCTGTTAGTGCGATCTCCGCAGCAAGAGGAAGCGCTGGCATTCCAGTCCTCGCGTCCAATGCAGGAATCAGTGTGCGGCAATTTGAAAGAAGGTTCTTGCAACAAGTGGGAATACGGCCCAAGCTTTTCGCACGGATCGCAAGGTTCGAGGCGGCCCTTGAACACAAGGTGCGATTCTCGCTGAGACCTTGGTCTGAAGTTGCCCATGAATTCGGCTACTACGACCAGATGCACATGGTGCACGACTTCGCGGATTTCACGGGCGTTACACCCTCGGAGACGTTGAATCAGTTGGAGGCGGTTTATGTCGAGCAGATCAAGTCGCTTCGTGAGCAGAAGCCTGCCTCTACCGCAGAGGACCCTGTACGGCTCGTCTTCTGACCAGGGCATGCGCTGAAATTACGCCAGAATATCGAATCGATGCCAGTCCTGTCTTTTCGCTCAATGTCGAATTTTTACTATCGTGGGTTTCTGCGCGCGTCTACTCTTAGGTCCGGAATAGTCCGATTTGAGGAGCCACATGAAAACCGTAGACAGAAGGACATTGCTGACATCAGGTGTAGCCACGCGCGCGATCTCTGCGCTTCCGCGATCAGAAGCGCAAAGCACCACATCTGCAGGACCGTTCAAGGTTGGCGCCGAGGAAGGCCGTCCCGGCGGCCTTTGGTTCGTCCATGGCGAGAAGACCTTTTTCACGAAGGTGTCAGGTGCAGACGTGGGTAAGCGGTACGCAATTATCGAGGCCCACACTCCGCCGGGACTCGGACCCGAATTGCATATTCATCCTCTTCAAAACGAGATGTTCTTCGTACTGAGGGGAAGCATCGGAGTGCAGTGTGGCTCGGACCACACGGTCCTGAATACAGGTGATAGTTTCATGGCTCCCGCGGGCGTTCCACATGCTTTTGTGGCTTTGGGAACAGAGCCCGCTCACACACTGTTCCTTTTCGACCCGGCCGGAGACATGGAAGCGTTCTTCGCGGACTATTCCACCGTGATCGATGTAGAGGGCGAACCTGACCGAAAGAAGCTCATGGAAGTGAATGCAAAACACGGAATCAAAGTGGTGGGGCCGCCGCTCAAGGCCGCAGGCTTTGCCTCCTGACAGCTCGGTTTGCTCCGGGCAAGCGGAATACGGTGAACGGTGCCTGGATAGGAGGTCCTGGTAAACGCCGTTTCCGTCAGTGTTGTGGATCCCTGACGAGAAGCCCACTTCGCGGTTAAGCCGCGTAGGAATCGGCTGCGATGCGACTCCCGAGTCCGCGTAACCGAGCAGTGACTTCTGGGAAGCGCAGGACTGCGATGATCCAGATGAACATCTCGATGCCCGTGGGGAATCCGATGGGCTCATGATGCTGTAAGTGTGTCGCGATCGCGCCACCCATGTATGAACTCAGAAGCAGGAAACCCAGAATGGCAGTTCGCGGAAAGACGAAGAGAATAGCGGAGGCGAGTTCAATGATGCCGAGGACGCGGTAAGCTTCGGCTGATAGCCCAAAGGAAGCGCCCATCGCAAGCGCGTGCTGGCTTCCTATGATCTTGTCTGTCGCCGAGGCTCCGAGTAGAAGAAGGTTCAAGACGGCCAAGGTCCAGCCCAGAATGTTTCTTGCTTTCGTGCTCATCGTGCGTCTCCTTGGTAGATCGAGGACCGGGTTTCGTTTTGGTTGTATGAAGTTCACGCCTGCCGAAGCAGCCATGAATCATCTATGTCCGCTTGCTCTTCTCAGTGGAAGCGGTCTTGCTCCACTCAAGCACCTCTGCAGGCCAGGCGTGCATTGATTTCTGAACGACTTCGCGCAGCTCGCTACGCGAACTTCCGGAAGCACCACGAACCGTTATCCCCAGAGCGACTGTCGTGTAGTAGCGAGCGAGAGCAGCGCAGTCTGTGCTGGCAGGAAGCTCTCCCATCTGTTGCGCCTTCAAGAACCGCTCTTCGAGCATTCGCTCGCCCTGGCGAGTATGTTCGGCTGCGGCATCTCTTACCTCAGGATCATTTGCCATCGTCGCCTGCGTGTACATGCAGCCGCGCGGACCAGAACTACAGGTGGAGACATTGACGGAGCCATCAAGCAGCGCTTTCACAACGGCTCGCGCGGTTGGAAGCCTGAAGGCTCGTACCGCAAAGGAGTTTGGCCCCTCGGAATAGCGGGCCAAGGCTGCCTCAAAAAGGCTTTGCTTGTCACTGAAGGCCGCATAAAGACTGGGTTTCGTAATGCCCATTAATGCTGCGAGTTCGGCCAGCGATGTACCGTCATAGCCCTGCTCCCAGAACAGGTGCATGGCCTTATCCAAGGCCTCGTCAATATCGAATTCGCGGGGACGCCCGGCTTTCTTGGCAGCGACCTTCGGCGCTTCAATCGTTTGTTTTCCACGACTCATATTTGTGCAGCTTTCCGGTTGAACTTGACTCACACGATTAATTGTATTCTATTCCGTATAGAACACAAAGGAGAAATTCATGGACAGAGCAATCGAACATAATCGTCTGCGCAGCAGTAAGAGGAAGGGCGAATGAAAGTCTTTCTCACAGGCGCTACGGGCTATATCGGCAATGTGGTAGCGGAAAGACTTCAGGTAGCAGGTCACGAAGTTTTGGGACTTGCGAGATCCACTGAAGCGACAACAACACTGCAGGACCGTCACATCACCCCCGTCCCCGGACGTCTCGACGATTTAAGCGCTCTGACCGCTGCGGCACGCTCAGCAGATGCAGTCATCCACGCCGCCTTCAAATTAGGAGCGGACATCGATGCCTCCGTTTCTGACGAACGACGTGCTGTCGCTGCCCTGATCGACGGAGTGCGGGGGACGGCGAAAGCCCTCATCTTCACAAGTGGGACCGCCGTTCTTGGCGACACAGGCTCCCGAATTTTCGAAGAGGACACTCCTATCGCACCGCATCCGTTCCGGGGGCGTTTGGAAACCGAAACGCTCCTCCTTGAAACGAAAGATATTCATGGAATCGTGTTGCGGCCGCCCAATGTTTACGGGAGAGGCGATGGTCATGGAGTCGTGTCGATCCTTCGTCACGTTGGACGTCAGCTACGAAAAGTGCCCTACGCGACAGGCAGCGGAGACCACCTCTGGTCGTTTGTTCATGTCGAGGATCTAGCCGAACTTTACTTGCTGGCGCTGACGAAATCTCCTCGTGGCGAACGCTTCCATGCAGGTGCTCAGTCTCGCCTTCGGACTCAAGCGATTGCGGGAGCAGTAAGCCGGGGCATCGGGCTCTCGGGCACCGCAACCGAAGTTCCACTCGAAGAAGTCCGAACCCTTTTTCCTGTTCCGCCGTTGGCAGACTACTGGGCCTCGAACAGCCAATCTTCTGCCGACAAAGCCAAGCGTCTTCTCGGTTGGCATCCGGAGCACCTTGACATGCTTCACGATGTCGCGACACAACAACTTCCCGCAACCGACTAACACCCCGAAGCGGCTAATGAAAGGAAATCGAGAATGAGCAAACTATCAGGAAAAGTAGCAGTCGTCACAGGAGCATCACAGGGTATCGGAGCTGGCATCGCAAAGTCGCTTGCAGCGGAAGGCGCATCGGTGGTCGTCAACTACCTGAAGAACAAAGACAGTGCGGATTCCGTTGTGGAGTCGATCGTCGCGAGCGGTGGCAACGCGATCGCGTTCGGAGCGGATGTTTCAGAACCCGAAGGTGCGGAAGGTCTTATCGACGCTGCGATCAAGAGCTTCGGACACCTCGACATCCTGGTGAACAACTCCGGCGTGTATGAGTTCGCGCCGCTGGAAGCGATCACACTCCAATCGTATGACCGCGTGTTCAAGACCAATGTCCTCGGTGTTGTGCTCACCACCCAGGCAGGGGCCAAGCAAATGACAAACGGAGGAAGCATCATCAATGTTGGCTCGAACATCACGAGAATGCTGATGCCAACATCCGCTATCTACGCCGGCAGTAAGGCCGCAGTAGATGCCATCACTCGCGTTCTGAGTAAAGAACTCGGGCCTAAGAAAATTCGCGTCAACTGCGTCATGCCTGGACCGGTTGATACCGAGACTTCCCGGGCCATGGGCGGTGGAAACTCTGAGCAGATGAAGATGATCATCGGTATGACACCGCTCGGTCGCATCGGTCAGCCGGAGGACATCGCTTCGGTTGTAACGTTCCTCGCGTCAGAAGATGCGGCGTGGGTCACCGGAGCCTTGTTGCTGAATAGCGGTGGCCTCTGATTCCAGTCGTCGTGCAGCCAAATGCGGCCCCACCTGACGAATCAATCCCGTCAGGTGGGGCGCAGAGACCAGTTCTCTTCTGGAACTTCGACGAGATTGATGAAGACATCTTCCCGCTTAATCTCGATGGATCTGTGCAATCCGTCGGCAACAGCTTTATAGAACCGTTTTTTAAGCTCAAGACCGATTCGAACACCGAGTGTGATCTGAATGAAGACGCAGTCATCGGTTCGGTGAATCCCGAGATAGTTGCGGTCAAACGGCATCTGATCGACAGAATGCACGTTGATAGTCTCGAACCAATTGTGCTTAGGAACCTTGAGGACATTCAACAGCGAGCGGCGTACAACCTCTCCGACCGCTCTCTGATATTGCGTAGACTTCCCGACGACCATATCAATCCGAACTAGAAGCGCAGACGGTCCGGAACTCGTGCTTACCCCCTGGCTATCAGTCAATGACGAACGCACAGTCGGTGGCCGTAGAAGCGCTTGTGCTCGCCGGGTGGTCCAGGCCAGCAAGGTCGCTGCAAGCACTCGAAGTAGAGATCGTCTTTCCATGGCATAGACTTCCTCCTCTATCTGGCGCGATGGGCAGTCGCCTTGGGGCGACGCTGAATCACTTACATCTTGGCGGTTCAGCATAGCGATGTATAAACCTCGCTAGCTCGTCTTAGTGCAGTGTCGGCTTGCGCCATATTGGGCGGGATCGGCGGGCACACCATTAAACTGCCTCCTTATACTGATGTATATGCATCAGTAAAACATACGCAAGCTTTTGGTGGTATGACGCTACCAAAGCCCGTCAAATAAGGAGATGAACCACATGGCAAATAACCCCTCAATACTGCAGGCACTCCTAAGCACTGAATCCTCAGCTGCCCTGCCTCGAATCTCGGCCGCACAGCTGCTGAACGCTCCCGAGAACAAGGCACTCAAAGAGTTATGGACTGAAGCGCCAACCCACCCTGGAGAGTTTGCAGGCAAGAAGATCGCAGTGATCTCTACGGATGGAGTCGAAGAGATCGAACTCACAACAGTCCTGCATCATTTCAGGTCGCGGGGAGCATCTGTGGACCTGATCGCTCCAAAGAAGCCATCGTATCCCAACTATCTTGGCCTACAGATTCCAGAGCAGCGGGCAACGCATATCGTCACCATTCACTACATCGAAACAGCAGGCTGGATTGCCTTCGATAAGACTCTCGATCAAGTGTCCGTCTCTGACTATGACGCATTCATCATCCCCGGAGGGAGTTGGAATCCCGACACCTTACGTGCTGATTCGAAAGTCACCGGCATCATTAGCGCAGCTGCGAAGGCGGGAAAGATCGTGGCCGCGATTTGTCATGGCCCTTGGGTTTTGTCCGACGCGGGCGTTCTGAAAGGCAAGCGCGCTACTGCCTGGTGGTCGACGCGCCCGGATTTGGAGAATGCCGGTGCTACGTATGTGGATGAGCCGGTAGTGGTCGACGGAAATGTCGTGACGTCACGTGCTCCCATCGATCTGGCACCTTTGTTGATGCCATAGGGGCGTTGCTACGTAAGAGCTAGTTGCCGCACCAGCGCAGTTCGCTAAAAACGCGGGATCGGTCTTTACGACCGATCCCGCATGGCTTTTGAGGCCGCCCCAGCCGTACGGGTGCGTTGGGTCGCGAATCCATGACGATTTCGTTTCTCAGGAGTCAGTGATAACGTATTGATGTGTACTCCTCTAACAAGCCGGATTCGATACCTTGCACCTGCACTACCGTCAAGAAGCTTTCCCGCGTCTTAGGAAAGTCCTACGATGCGGCACTCAGTGAAGCAGGGATCAATATCACGCAACTAGCGGTCCTCCGTTGTATATCAAGACGGAGCGGTGAGCCACTATCGCATGTGGCTGATGAACTTGAGATGGACCGCACCTCTCTCTACAGAGCAATCGCTCCCATGGAGCGTGACGGCTGGATCTCTATCGAAGACGGAAATGATGCTCGTTCTCGAACCGCCAAGCTGCTGAGAAAAGGAAACTCAGTCCTGAAGAAGGCCGATAAGGGCTGGGATGAAATTCAGTCGAAGATCCTCGGCCGCTTCGGGAAGGATGAGTGGCTGACGCTTGTCTCCGCCCTGAACCGTCTCGCGGATTGCGCTCTGGATTAGGCGGATTGGCTTCCCAGAACGCTCGGAGGCGCCGAGCGGCAGGTCGCTAGGCGTATTGCGCCTCGCCATTCCCGAAAGACCAATTCTCCTTCGGAACCTCGACAAGGCTGATGAACATGTCTTCGCGTCGAAGATTGACTGCATCGTGCAGCCCATCGGCAACAGCCTTGTAGAAGCGTTTCTTCTGTTCGACATCACGCCCCGCATTGAGCGTGATCTGGATGAAGATGCAGTCGTCAGTACGGTGGACGCCCTGATAGTCCCGATCGAACGGCATCTGCTCCAAAGGGTGTTCCGTGATGACCTGGAAACGGTCATGCTCAGGAACATTCAAAGCGTAGAGCAGAGCTTGATAGACGACCTCACCAACCTTCTGTTGATAGTCCTTCGATTTTCCAGAGACCAAATCGATACGAACGAGCGGCATAAAAACCTCCTCTGTCTGCGTGACATCTACCTTCTGTGGTAGAGGCCAAGTGCTTTAACCATGGCAGCGCATTGGACATCGCTGCCAAAGGGATGATGTGTATGCATCAGAATGGTAGCATCTATTTATCTGTTGATCTCGTTCAACCTGAAAGGGCCAACTTGAAAATACGATCGGCGAAGAAGAAGCAGCTGCACTACGCGTGGGTTGTGGCAAGCGTGACCTTCCTGATACTTCTGGTGACCGCCGGAGTTCGGGCTACTCCGGGCGTGCTCATCGTTCCCCTTGAGTCGGAGTTCGGTTGGACGAGTGCCTCGATCTCTACTGCCATTGCGATCAACCTCGCGCTCTACGGTTTGATCGGTCCTTTCGCCGCTTCGCTAATGGAACGATTGGGCCTCAGACGGATCACTCTTATGGCCCTGAGTCTGCTTGCTATCGCAGTCGGTTTGACTACGCTTATGACGCGGCAGTGGCAACTCATTCTGTTATGGGGCATCTGTGTCGGCTCTGGAACCGGGTTCACAGCGACCGTGCTGTCCGCTGTGGTCATGAATCGCTGGTTTGAAAAGAACCTGGGTGTTGTTCTCGGTGCCCTGACCGCTGCGGGGGCAACAGGCCAGCTTCTTTTCCTTCCACTCATGGCAAGAGTGGTCGAGCGTTCGGGCTGGAGGCTGATGGCACTTGGTGTTTCAGGCGCAGCGATCATCGTCTTCCTTATCGTGCTGTGGCTCATGAGAGACAACCCCTCTGATGTGGGCCTCGTTCCTTATGGGGCAACGGACAAACCAGATGCTGATCATTCGGCGGAACCAATGCTGCGTCCGCTGGCGGCGCTTCGCCTTGCCTCTCGTTCATCGGCCTTCTGGGTGCTGGCCGGCAGCTTCTTCGTCTGCGGAGCAAGTACCAATGGTCTCATCGGGACACACCTCATCGCAGCGTGTCATGACTATGGAATCCCGGAGGTTCGCGCGGCAGGATTGTTGGCCGTCATGGGCATCTTCGATATTTTCGGCACGACCGCATCGGGCTGGCTGAGTGACCGGATGCCAAGCCGCTACCTCTTGCTCGCCTACTATTGCCTCCGAGGACTCTCACTGATCTATCTTCCTCACACCCTGGCAAACGGTCATTCTGGCCTGAACTGGTTTGCAATTTTCTATGGACTTGATTGGGTGGCGACTGTGCCGCCGACCGTAAGGCTCGTCACCGATTGCTTTGGTCGGGTAAACACTGGGGTGATCTTTGGATGGGTCGCTGCTGCGCATCAACTCGGCGCTGCGCTGGCCGCTGTGGGTGCTGGGCTCATACGCACGCGCGCTGGCGACTACCATGACGCATTCTGGATAGCTGGAGGATTCTGCTTCCTAACCGGGATTTCGTTCCTCTTCGCGGCCCGCTCGTTGCGAGGTAGGATAGACCCTTCAATATCGAGCGCTCAGCCGGTGACGACATAGCATCAGGCCGGATGAAACAGTCGGTTCTGTTACATTCGCTGGACTTGCAAGGTGTAGTGGGTTGATACGCAATCACCCAGCGTTCATATCCTGCGAAGTCTCGATCCAACAAAACTCTAGGCTATGGAAGGAACTCGACAGTCGAACGCAGTCGACTGTCGAGGCCACCGGCTTCATTGGCATCAGATTTGTGCGACACCACCATCGACGAATATCTCCGTTCCAGTGATGTAGCTGCTGTCATCACTCGCGAGAAAGACCACGGCCTTAGCGACCTCATCGGCTGTACCAAACCGGCCCAGTGGCACACTGCCCGAAGACTCGATATTTTCGCGGATCTCTGTCACGGCACTTGAATGCCACGGCGCGGTGTCGATATAGCCGGGACTCAACGCATTCACACGGATACGGCGTTCCTTCAGGTCCGATGTCCAGCTTCGTGCGAACGAACGGACAGCGGCCTTTGTAGCGCTATACACACTCCAGTTGGCAAAACCCTTGCTGGCAACGATGGATGCGTTAAGGATGATCGACCCGCCGTCTGACAGCAACGGGAGTGCCTTCTGGATGGAGAAGAGGAGTCCTTTGACATTGACATCGAAGAGCGAATCGTAGGCCTCCTCCGTTATCTCGCCTAACAGGGTCATGGGCGTAATTCCTGCGTTCGCAAAGACAATGTCGAGTTTGCCCTTCTCGCGTTTGATCTGGGCGAAGAGCTTATCCAAATCGCCAAGGCTGGCCACATCTCCCTTGACACCGGTTACATTGGCACCAATCTCGCTTACAGCAGCATCTAGCTCCGCCTCTCGACGTCCCGTTATGAAGATGTAGGCGCCTTCGGCTACAAACCGCTTTGCGGTCGCAAGTCCGATGCCGCTATTCCCGCCCGTTATGAGCGCAATCTTTCCTTCGAGCTTCCCCATGTAATGTCCTTTCGATTCTTGTTTTACTGCGATGACTTTCAATGACGTTCATCATATCAGCATGATGCATATACATCAGTCGCTACATGAAGGCTACGCAGCGTTCAGCAGAAACACGCGCCGGGATCTGAGTTGCATTGCTAAGGTCGTAGCGCCGCAGGCGGCAAAGGGGAAAAGGCAGGAAGGGGGAACGAGCCCGTTACGAAACTCACCGACCGTTATTTGCGGGACTGAATTGCTGACGACAAGCCGACTTCCCGGTATTGATTCTGCGTCAGTGAGTGCATTGGCGATTTGTCACTCATGGAAACACAGCGCGGTCAACAACAAAAATCCGAGATCGCGAGCGTCAAGGTTGAGTCGCACAGGTTGTCGCTGGACCGAGCAAGAGATCGAGTGCATCGTGACTCGCTGTTGATCGGCTTGTTGCCGCTGAGCGTCCAGCCCCCAGCACGATCGTCCCTTCAGAGTATCCCGACTGATTGTTACGGGGGGCTTGAAGTCGGCGGAACATGATCGGCTCCCTCATCAACGAATACCCCCTCATAATCCTTAATTATATTCATCATCGCTACTAAAACTGGACCATAGTCGATGGTGGCGGAAGAATGGCGATGGTGGCCCGAGTAGTCGGCGGCTACGGTCAGTTCTACGCAGTTCATGTCCGGTGCATCATCGCACACGTGACTTTGTCTGACTTTTAGCAATTCGTTATACATCAGCAGAGCGGCGAGAGTCAGCGAACTGCATTCGTCTGTCAGCATCGCCTCCAAGTGAGCGTCCGGTTGCTTTACAACTGCGTAGGCAGCGTCAGACGATGCAGCTTCGTCTCGGAGGCGCCGGAGGGTAGACATTCGGAGTTGGGCGGGCCCTAGGGAGAAGTCGGGTGTCCTCCCGAAGACTGTCCTTACTGCTTTGACGGCGGTCCACTCGGCCCACCGATGGAAAGGTGTTCTATTGAACTTCTCGATTGCTACAGCAGCTAAAGCCATCCTAAGGGCTTCCTGGCGTGGCGAATCAAGTAACCCTGCATCCTTGTTTTCGTGATCCTGACCGGCTACGGTTGCGCACGTTGCAGGTGCGTCAGCGGGGACCGCCTCGTATACATTTTCCGGAGGTGATCCTCCATTCTCGATAACAACAGCACTATTCAAGTACCCTGACCGAGCCAAAATATTGATCGCTACGCGATCTCGAATTAAAAAAGTTTGGCGCCCGTCGATCGTCTCGGGAAGAGTGCCCTGCTTTTCCAATCCCAGAGCTCGGACTGCAATCGGGTGCAAGTCGTCTCCTTGCTCTCCCTTTTCTTCTTTTCCACCCGCGAAGAGAGGGGGCAGGTTGTTATAGTGCGCGGGACCGATAGCAAAACATCCCATGAGGACTGAGGTGCCGACGACTAGAGGAAGCACAAGTCTGACCGGCATATAGCGACTATTGATCGTAAGGGTTCGACGAAGTCGAATCATTTAGTCAAAACTTTCATCGCCGCGGATGCGACACCGGAACTTAGGAGCCAGAGCGCTCCCACGCGCGAGAGTTCGCTGATAGACACCAGCTTGGCATCTTTTCTTTTCCCCTCTAGAGATTCTTTTACAAAGAGGGCACTAAGGAAGCCCAATAAAGCTACATAGCCGTACGAAAGCATGTAAACAAGATAAAGCGCAAAGAAAAGAAGCTTGAGATGGAGAACCTCAGGGTTAGCCAGGAGATCCCAATAAACAATGATGGGCCACGCCGATAAGAATGCGGCCGAGAAGCCTCCCACGAAAATTGTCGGAGACCACTGGAGTTTCAGTCGCCTTGCGAAAACTGAGAGTCTGAATTCGGCGCTGCTCGTATACTTCAAATAAATGAGCCAGCCAACTCCAAAGCCGGAAGCCGCTGGTGCAAGCATCTTGCCGATCAATGCGATCAACTGATTTCGACTCGTCCGGTCAGCGAACAGGGATTGGAAGCTGAAGTAGAACTCGGTCGGAATGATAAGCGAGAGTATGCGGCTGAGAATTAGCACGGAGAATACTGTAGCGACGAATAGCCGTGCGTCGATTAACAAGCGGCGCCGAAAGTACATGTACTTCCCTCAGTCCCTAAATGCGGATTTCCGGATCGACGTTTGAGTCGAAAACCATTCTAATAGTGGCGTTAGATTCTTCGCCAACCGGCTGTCTAGCAAATACAAGGTTGGCCGATGAACCGGCCATTGGCAACAGATTCCCGTCGAGCTCTCGCAACGCTTTACGGTAGCCTACTTCAACGAAACCTTCGAGGCGGACGCATGCACGTGCGAGCGGTGGTCGTAGAGGTATCGAGCTAGTGTTTTCAGGAGAGAAGGAGGATTCTCTGTGATCCACCCGCCTGACGAGATTCGTCCTGACACGCCCTTGTCGTCATTGTCGTCGCGTAGCCGAATAGACGCCTTCTCGGACAGGTGCCTTTCCGTTCTCAGTTGGCGGTAGCAGGCCAATGCACTCATCGAATGTTGCTGGTGCCCGTTCGAGCCGTTACTACCGATAAACGCCCTTCTCGTCAGGTAAGTAAGCAAACAGCAGAAGATCCTCACTTCACAAGCTTCCTCGGCCGAACACTCTCCGCCACCACCAACGAAAGAATCAAAATCCCCGCCGCCACATAAAACGCCATTCCCGGCGCATGAATCACCGCGCCCACCCCAATCGACTTACTAAAAATATAAGTAAACAAACCCGGCCCAACCAGCCCAGCCATCCCCCGCAGACTATTCACCGCTCCCTGCATCTGCCCCTGCTGCGAAGGCCCAACCTCTGCCGACATGATGCTCTGTGCCGAAGGCCACACAATCGACATTAGGTTGAGAATCGGAATCCCCGCCCAAAGCAGCAACCCCGTCTTCGAGTACCCCATCATCACCCACCCAATCGCCCCGCAGATCAGCCCAACCGACATGGCCCCACGCTCACCCAGCACCTTCACCGCCCGCTTCACGAGAAGCGCACCATAAAGCCCCGAAGCGATCCCCACCGCCGCCAGCGATAGGCCCACCGTGCGATCCGACCAGTGATACCGGTAGTCGCAATAGATCACATACACATTCATCAGCGACTGCTGCGCCGTATACCCAAGCAACAACACAGCCGCCATTCCCATCAGCACCTTGCTCTTCCCCAGCAGCGCGACCGACCCCACGGGATTAGCCCTCTTCCAGGAAAACGGGCTCCGATTCTCCTTCTTCAACGACTCCGGCAGCACAAACACCCCATACATGCCGTTCACCAGGCTCAGCCCACCCGCCACCCAGAACGGCAGCCTCGGACTCACGCTCCCCAGAATCCCGCCCACCGCCGGCCCAAGCACAAACCCCATCCCAAACGCTGCGCCAAGCATTCCGAATGCGGAAGCCCTCTTCTCTCGAGGTGTCACGTCGGTCATATACGCCATCGCCGTAGGGACGCTCGAGGCCGTAAGCCCCGAGATCACCCTCCCGACGAACAGCCAAGCCAACGCCGGAGCCCAGGCCATCAGGAGATAATCCAGCCCAAGCCCGAAGTTCGAGAGAAGCACGACAGGTCGTCTGCCGAACCGATCGGAGATCGACCCAAGCACGGGCGAGAACAGGAACTGGATCCCCGCGAAGACCGTTCCGAAGATCCCAAGCATCTGAGCCGCGTTGACTGCGTTCCCGGCCATAAAGCCGGTGATGAGCCTCGGCAGCACCGGCGCGATCATTCCAAGCGCGAGCATATCCAGCGTCACAGTAAGGAAGATGAAGGTTGCCGCCGCTCGCCGTCCTTCGGGAACCTGCGGTGCTGCCAACTTCCCATCGACTGGGCGCACCAGCTCAGGCTCAGCTCCTAACGGGCTGACCTCCATCTCTTCGTTCCCACCTTCACTCATGATTGGGAAAGTCTATCCCACCGCAGGGACGCACACTGTTATCCAGGCCACTCTCATCCTGTAGCATCGAAGCATGCCCCAGGTGGCCACCCCCGAAGAAGCCACGAGCACCCACACGGCCAAGCGTTCCGCCGCGCTCGCGTCCGTCCTCGGAGCCTTCGGCATCACGCTGCTCAAGCTACTCACGGGAATCCTGACCGGCTCCCTTGGTATGCTTTCCGAGGCCGCGCACTCCGGTATCGACCTGATTGCCGCCGCGATCACCCTCTTCTCCGTCGAGGTCTCCGATCGCCCCGCCGACGACGAGCACAACTATGGTCACGGCAAGATCGAGAGCCTCTCAGCCTTCGTCGAAACCGTTCTCATGCTTGCCTCGAGCGTCTGGATCATCTACGAGGCGCTCCACCGCATCGTCGCCCGCTCGCATCTCGTCCTCGAGATGTCTCCGTGGCCCTTCGTCGTCCTTCTGCTGTCCATAGCCGTTGACTTCACCCGTTCGCGCAACCTCCACAAGGTCGCAGCGGAGCATAACAGTGAAGCGCTTGAAGCCGATGCCGTCCACTTCGGCACCGACATCTGGTCGTCTTTTGCCGTTCTCCTTGGCCTCGCGGCAACCTACTGCGGCGAACGATTTCACATCATGGGCCTTGAGCTGGCCGATCCGATCGCCGCCCTGGTCGTGTCGCTCATCATCCTCAAGGTCTGCTATTCGCTCGCCCGCCGGACGATCGACAACCTTCTCGACGCCACCCCGCCAGAGACCCGCGCACAGGTCCGCCGTCAGCTCATCCGCGATCTTCTCGCTATCGACGGCGTGGTCTCGGTCAACCGTCTCCGCACACGGCGCTCGGGTCCGACGTATTTCGCCGATCTGACGCTGGGCATCCCTCGCAACGTCACCTTTCAACGCTCCGAGCAGATCACGATGGCGGCGACACAGGCGGTACAGGATATTTACTCAGGGGCCGACGTCGTCGTTCACTCGGTCCCTACAGCCTCCATCGCCGAATCACTTCACGACCGCATTCGCGCGGTAGCCGCTAGAGCGAACCTCTCCATTCACGACGTCGCCGTCCAGCAGTTCGAAGGCAAGCTCCACGTCGAGCAGCATCTCGAGGTTGACGAGACCCTGCCGCTACGCAAGGCACACGATCTCGTCACGCGGCTCGAAGCCGACATCCGGCGTGAAGTGCCAGCCATCTCGACCATCCTGACCCACATCGAGAGCGAGCCCGCCACCATTGAGCGGCCATCCTCGCTTGAACACGATCGCCAGCTCGAACTTCGGCTCCGCAGCGCCGCGCGCGCTTACCCCGAGATCCTCGACATCCACGAGGTCCTCGTCACCCACATCAACGACCGCATCCAGGTCAACTGCCACTGCACCCTGCCCGACGCCCTGCCCATGTCCGACGTCCACGCCATCATCACGGCGCTCGAAGGTACCTTCAAGCTTGAGAATCCGGAAGTCAGCCGCCTCCTCATCCATCCTGAACCCGCGACTGACAATCGCCGCTGACACGCTCCCCGCTGTAGTCTGTACAGGACCATGAGCACGCAGTTACGCATCAAGCGCCTCTTCAACTTCGCTCTCGGCAGCATGGCCATGATCGCCGTAGCGGTCGTTTCGGCTTTCATCACGATGCGTCTCGCGATCCACGGCCGTGAGGTCGAAGTGCCTGCGCTCGCCGGTCTCAGCGTGGACGACGCCCAGCAGCGCGCCTCTTCAAAGGGGCTCAGTATCAATGTCGAAAACCATTTTTATTCGACGTCGGTGCCGGCAGGACACATCCTCAGCCAGTCACCCTCACCGGGCGAAACGGTTCGACGCGACTGGCAGGTCCGCGTGACCGAGAGCCTTGGGAACCAGCGCGTCGCCATCCCCGACGTCATCGGCCAGTCCGAACGGTCGGCTACTATCGCGCTGCGGCGTCTCTCCCTTGAGCTTGGAACCGTCTCCTACATCCCCACCGACGGGCCGCCTGACACCATCATCGCGCAGACCCCGCCGCCGAACGCCGAGAATATCGATGGGCCGCGGGTGAGTCTGCTCGTCAGCCAGACCGCGGATGCGCAGTCCCCGCAAGCCGTCGTGATGCCGACTCTGACTGGCCTGTCACCTTCGAGCGCCGCCTCCCGCGCTGCTGCGGCTGGCCTTCATGTGGTCGCCAATCAGGATCCAAATGCCGCAGCGCAAGGCGAACCAAATAATCCGAACCCCGCTCCCCAGAGCAACGTCGCCTTCGATGTGCCGGTATACGCGAGCGGGAATGTCATTGGGCAATATCCGGCAGCGGGTCACCGGGTGGTCCGCGGAACCGGCGTCCACCTCACCTACGCCCAGAACACGCCCACGGCACCCGCTCCAGACGCCCCTTCAGCTCAGTAGCATTTCTAGCCGGAAGCTCGCTCCAGAACCACTGCGTAAAAGCCATCGCATGCGTGCACTCCAGGCAGTGTCCGGAGCTGTCCGTCGCGCACCGCCGAGCCCAAATCCTGCCGCAACCCTTCGACGCGGCCGATGAGTCGATCCACCCCGACCCGCCTCCACTCGGCTCCAGCAACCGCTTCCACTACGCGCTCATTCTCTTCCGGCTCGAGGGAGCACGTCGAATAGACCACGCGTCCGCCCGGCGCGAGACGCTTCATAGCCGCCGCAAGAATCTCACGCTGCCGCAACGCCTGCCGCGCAAGCTCCTCCGGCTTCAGCCTCTGGCGAATCTCCGGATTTCTTGCGAGTGTTCCCGTTCCGCTACACGGAACGTCGCACAGGATCAGGTCGAACTCCCCTTCTTCCTCCGCTAACTTTGCCGCATCCGAAACTACCCCGCGGACCTTCGCACCATAGGGAAAGCGACGCAGCCGCGCCTCCATATGCGCCGTCCGCTTCGCACTCACATCGCTCGCGAGAACGTCGCCTTCGGTCCGCAGCGCAAGCATCAGCGTCTTGCCACCCGGAGCAGCACAGCAATCCCAGACCCGCAGCGCCCTGTCTTCCACCACCGGGGCCGCAGCAGCCGCAATCTCCGCCACCAACCTTGAACCGTCATCCATCTGCGGCATTTTTTCGTCGTCTGAGATGGCAAAGAGACCACCCGAGGCGGGCTCTTCCTGGTCTGCCTCGCAGATCTTGATCGCCGCGTCGCGACCATAGTGCTCCACCCAGCGTTCGACGAGCCATCGCGGATGTCCGAGCCTCTCCGCAAAGGCGGCGGTCGACTCGAAGATGCGCTCCTTCGGCTTCTGCGCTGCCGCAACCTTTCGCAGGATCGCATTGACCATCCCGGTTGCGTGCGGATGGCCGGCCGCCCGGCAAAGCTCCACGCTCTCACTCAAGGCTGCGTGTGCAGGGATGCGGTTCATGTGCTGCAACTGAAACGCTCCCATCCGAAGCGCAAGCGCCACCGGTTCAGGCAGCTTCTGTTCCGGGCGTTCAAGGAAGTTCCGCACCCGCGCATCGAGCGCGATCTCCCAACGCAGCACGCCCATCACGAGGGCGGTCGCGAGTTTCCGATCCTCCGGAGAAAGTTCTTCCGTCCTGACACCATGAAGAAGCTCGTCATTGTGCCCCTTGCCGGCACCGACCAGCAGCAGAATCTCGAACGCCACACGTCGCGCCGGTGAGACCTTGGCCTGTGCCTCCTCGGCCGACCGCGTCGGCCCTGCGCTCGCCGGACGAGCCTTCACAAAGCTTCGCTTCACCGGAACCGCACCCGGCTTCTTTCCACCTGCCCCTTCGAACCTCTTCAAATCCCCACCCGCTCACCACTCTTCACCTGGTACCCACGCATAAACTCCGCCGCCGCCATTCTCTTCTTGCCTTCCATCTGAACCTCTTCGAGGACGAGCCCCGTCCCCTCGCCACACACGGCCACTAACGAGCCATCCCGAAGCAGCAGCGTTCCTGGCTCACCTTCGTGATCGGCACCAGGACAAACCTTCGCCAGGATCAGTTTCTTTCCCCGCAGCGAGGTAAACGCGCCGGGCCACGGCTGAAATCCGCGCCACCGGTCATAGATATGCTTCGCCGTCCGCGAGAAGTCGACCAGACCGTCCTCCCGAGTAAGGATCGGGGCGAGTGTAGCCTGCGAGTGATCCTGCGCTACCGGCCAGAGCGTGCCCTCCTCGAACCCGGCGAGCGTCTTGACCATGAGCTCCGCCCCGACGGAACTCAGTCCCTCGAAGACATCCTCCGCCGTCTCTTCGACCCCAATCGGCACCACCTGCGCCAGAAGCATCGGTCCTGTATCCAGCCCCGCTTCAAGAACCATGGTCGTCACGCCTGTATGGGTCTCGCCATTCGCGACAGCCCACTGGATCGGCGCAGCCCCGCGGTACTTTGGCAGAAGAGAGCCATGCAGATTGATATTCCCGAACCGGGGCAGCGCAAGCATCCAGTCCGGAATGATGCGACCGTAGGCGACCACGAGGATCGCATCCGGCTGGATCGCTTCCAGCGTGGCTCGAAAGTCTATGTTGTTCTTGATCTTCTCCGGCTGAACGATCGGAATCCCGAGCTTCTCAGCGGCAAGCTTCACCGGAGGGACGCGAATCTCCATGCCGCGACCAGCGGCACGGTCCGGCTGGGCTACGACCAGCGCGACCTCATGTCCTGCTGCCACCACCGCTTCAAGAGTAGGTACGGCGAACTCGGGAGTCCCACAAAATACCAGCTTCATCTCAACCTCCGTCGTTCCTTGCCATTACCACTCGCCGTTTTTCTGCAGCTTCTTAATCTTCCGCAGCACAAGTTCCCGCTTCAGCCGACTGAGCCGGTCGATGAAGAGGACGCCGTCCAGGTGATCGATCTCGTGCTGTAGCGCGCGCGCCAGCAACTCCGTACCCTCGACCTCGAACCACTCGCCCTTTACATTCTGCGCCCGAACCTTCACCCACTCGGCCCGCACCACCTTCTCGCGAATATCAGGGAGGCTGAGGCATCCCTCTTCCTCGACCTGCCGACCTTGCTTCTCGACGATCTCCGGGTTGATCAGCGCAAGCTTCTCCTCCGGCCTCTCCTTGAAGCTTACGTCGATGACTGTAATTCGTTTCGAGATGGCGATTTGTGGAGCAGCCAGTCCGATGCCCTGCGCCGCGTACATGCTGTCGAACATCTCGTTCACAAATGCCGCCAGCTCCTCATCGAAGACGGTCACCGCGTCCGCCCGCCGGGCCAGCACCGCCTCGGGATACTTCACCACCTCATGAATCTTCACAAGCCTCTCCAACCCAAGCCATCAGAAACTACGAATCTGCTCACAGTATCCTTCGAAGTTCCGCTTCATCTCGCGCAGCGAATCCCCGCCAAACTTGTCGATCACCAACCCGGCGACCACAAGCGCCACCATCGCTTCGCCCGCGACGCCCGCCGCAGGCACCACGCAGACGTCCGAGCGTTCGTACGCCGCTTTCACCGGTTCACGTGTGGCAAAGCTTACCGAGCCAAGCGGTCTCCGCAGCGTCGAGATCGGCTTCAGGTATCCGCGAACGACGATGTCCTCGCCGTTGGAGATACCGCCCTCAAGCCCGCCCGCGTTGTTCTTCTCGCGCGAGAACCGCGTGAACTTCGCGCCGCCGTCCTCCGCCTCGCCTTCACCCTGCTCGCGATAGGCGATCGCGTCATGCACGGTTGAACCCATGGACTCTGCCGCCGTCACTCCGCGCCCAAGTTCGACTGCTTTCACCGCCTGCAGGCTCATGACAGCCTGCGCCAGCAGACCATCCATACGCTCATCCCAGTTCACATGCGTTCCGACACCCGGAGGCAAACCGTGGACGACAACCTCGAACACCCCGCCGATGGTATCGCCTGTCCGGAGCGCCGCGTCGACCTCGGCTTTCATTCGCGCCTCTGCCTCGGCATCCACGCAGTTCAGCAGGATCTCCTCGCGCGCATTCGACGCCACGATCTCAGCCCATGAGGCATCGCGTCCAAGCTCAGCCTTGCCAACGCGCACGACGTGGCTTCCCGCCTCGATGCCGAGTTCGCGCAGGAGCATCTTCGCCATGGCGCCACAGGCGACGCGGGCAGCACTTTCCCGGGCGCTCGCACGCTCTAAGACATACCGTGCATCTTTGAAGTCGTACTTGAGGGATCCGGCGAGATCCGCATGGCCTGGACGTGGCGAAGCGACCGCCTTATGCTTGGTCCCGTCACCCTCTTCCACCGGGAGGATCTCGCCCCAGTTCTTCCAGTCATTGTTCGCCAGCGTCATCGCGACGGGCGATCCGATCGTCTTGCCATGACGCACGCCGCTCAGGATGTGAGCCGTATCCCGTTCGATCCGCATCCGGCCGCCGCGTCCATAGCCCTGCTGACGCCGCCACAGCTCGCGATTCATGAACTCCTGCGCCACCGGAACACCGGCAGGCAGACCACTCACCAACGCCACAAGGCTCTCGCCGTGACTCTCTCCAGCCGTCGAAAACCGAAACTTCGAACTCACGATGCGAACCCGCTTCAATCAAAAAGTGTGGCCGGAGACAGCCCGGAGAGACCGAACCGGCCAAACCTAGATTGTAACAAGGCTGCTGGCCAAACTTGCACCGCCCCGTACATCGCCCCGCACCGCCACGCGTGAGGCTCTACGCGGGGCGTTACTCCCGCCGCAGCTCGGCTCCCGCCAATTCCGCCCCTTCGACGATCTCTCGCTTCTGGATTCCGGCATCGATCAGCAGCCCGATGCCAATTGCGAATGGAATCAGCGCGCAAGCCGCGCCTGAGAGTACATCCCGCTCGCTCAGAATCCACCCGAGCGCGATAAAGAAGAGCGCAATCCCGACCGCCGAAGCCACAAGCACGATGCCCCATCGACGCACCAGCCCAATCCGCCGCTGCATGTTCACCGGACGCGTATCGTTGGTCAGCATCTGGCTCATGAGCTCCGGTGGCACTCCGGCAAACATGCTCGAGCTTGGCTCCGAGATCGGAGGGAGCGGCATGCCCTTCGCGATCAGCGCCATCCTCTCTTCATACTCCAACTGCCTCTTCCGCATGTCGCTCACACGGCTTGCAATTACAATTCCCAGCACCATCGCGCAAGCCGCGACCGGCACGACGAAAGGACTATTGAACATCTCCGACATAACAACCTCCTCGATCTCAAACCACATGCCGCCTAAGACCGAACTCCTTCCGGTAAGTTTCAAAAATAATCGCTGAAACTTTTCCCCATGTTCACGGTCCTACCCAACTTGCAGACCGCTCTCCAACCCGTGCAGGACTTCGAAGGCATCGTTCGCGAGCACCAGGCGCTGGTCTTTCGGACACTCCTGCGGCTCACCGGAGCCAACGACCGCGTCGAGGATCTCGCGCAGGAGGTCTTCCTGCGCCTCTACCGCGGCCTGCAGCACTTCCAGGGAGACGCCAAGCTCTCCACCTACCTCTACCGCATCATCGTCAACGTCGCCCAGGACGAGTGGAAGCGCCGCCGCAAGGATCGCGCGTACCTCTTCACTCCCGCCTACAACCCCGACGAAGACGAGGACGATCCCACCTTCATCGAAACCCTCCCGCACACCTCGCCGAACGCAGAGCAGCAACTCTCCCATGCCCAGGTGCTGGAAGCCGTCGACCTCGGCCTCCAGCAGCTCTCCGAACCGGAGCGCGCCGTGCTCGTCCTTTATCATCAGGAAGAGTGCAGCTATGAGCACATCGCGCTCACGCTGAACCTGCCGATCGGGACCGTCCGCACTCATCTTCATCGCGGACGCCAGAAGCTCGGCGACCTCGTCCGCGCCCGCATGGGCGGCAAAGCTCAGGAAAGGAGAACCGAAGCCAAGTCATGGAAGCTCCCAACACTCATTCCGAAGATAGTCGCCAAATAACCAAAACCAGCAACCCGCTAGACGAGACGCCCCAGATGCCCGGTTCCACCTTTCAACCCGATCTCGACCGCAAGGTCCTCGAAGCGCTCGAGTCCAAGCCTGCGCCGATGATCCCGGCCGACTTCGCCGCGCGCATGGCTCTGCGCGCCCGAGCGTTGAGCCCGGCCGCAGCGTCTTCGGCGATGCTGCCCACCCACCAGCAACATACCCCGCACTATGGCCGCAACGCGGCCTGGGCGAGCCTGATCGTTCTCGCGGCACTCACCCTTTATTTATCCCCTGCACTCGCGTCGCAGACCCACGGCTTCAGTCCGCTTCTTTTGATCCAGTCGATCCTTCTGCTCCAGTTGCTCGCGCTCGGCCTCTGGCTCGGCAGCCGTCTCTTCCCCGGAAACGCCTGACGCGCAAACAAAAGTGGCCTCAACCCGCAAGGGTCGAGGCCACCTCGTCTTCCAGAGACCAGTAAAGCTTAGTGAATGGCCGGCTTGCCGGCGATCTTATCGCCAAGGTTCTCGGTGCCGTGCGCGGTCTTCTCAGCGCCGACCTTGGTTCCGTGACCGACATCCTTGCCGACGGTCTTCGTTCCATGAACAGTCTTGTGATAGACCTTCTTGGTTCCGTGGCCGGTCTTCACGGCTGCCTTCTTGGTCGCGTGGCCGGTGTCGACTGCAGCGTCCTTGGTGTCGTGGCCGGCGGCGTGCATGTCCTGGCCGGCGGTCTGGGCGTGGGCAGAAACGGAAAGCCCGAAGGTAATAGCCGTAGCGAGAACGAATCCGCCGAAAGTACGAAGCTGCATGTGTTTCTCCTCAATCACTTAGTGATGTTCTTCCATGGTATCCGCGAAACCGGTCAAACTGTTTGCGTATCTGGCGGTTATTTCGTGATCGCCGGGCAACTGCGGGCTTGTCTTAGCTCCCCGGGACCGCTTCGAGATGGCTCGTCGGCTCCGATGGCGAGATGCGATACCCGCGCAGGCCGTAAAAGATGATGAAGAAGTAGCAAACGAACGGAAGCAGAAGCGACCGATGGATGCCGTAATGATCCGCGCAGTAACCCATGAACACAGGAATCACGGCGCCGCCAACGATGCCCTGCACCACGAGCCCTGAACCGCGACCGGTCAGCGGACCAAGCTCCGCGACGGCCAGGGTAAAGATCGTGGGGAACATGATTGAGTTGAACAAGCCGACTGCCAGGATCGTAACCTCGGCGAACTGCCCGGTCCCAAACAATGAGCAGCCAACGAGCACCGCCGCGCCAACGCCGCTCAACACGAGCAGCTTTGGGGCTGAGATCTTCTGCATGAGCGCGGAACCGATGAACCGCCCGACCATCATGCCGCCCCAATAGAACGCCACCAGCTTCGCTCCAGCCTCGAGGCTCAAGCCAGCAATCGTGGGATCGGCAAGATACTTCACCAGGAAGCTGCCGATCGAAACCTCAGCGCCAACGTAGATGAAGATCGCGATGGCACCGAGGTAAAGGTGCGGATGGTTCCAGACGCTGTCGCCCTTGCCGCCGCCCAGTTCGCCGGGACGAAAGTCTTTCGTCACTTCGAGCCGGGGAAACTTATAGAGCGCAATCGCAACCGCGAGCAGGATCAGAATGCCAGCCAGAACGTAATAAGGAAGCTTTACGCTGGCCGCCTGCTGGGCGCGCGTTAGTTCCGCCCCGTGGACGGCAGCAGCATGCTTTACGGCCGCTGCCGTTCCGCCAAGGATAAGGATGCTGCCAAACCAGGGAGCGACGGTATCGCCAAGCGTGTTGAACGCCTGCGTCAGGTTCAATCGGCTCGAGGCTGTCTCGGGCGGCCCAAGGATGGTGACGTATGGGTTCGCCGCAACCTGCAGCACCGTCACACCAGCGGCCAGAACCACCTGCGCGGCGAGAAAGAGGGCATAGGTCACGGTCGTTGCGGCCGGAATAAACAGCAGCGCGCCCACGCCCATCGTGATCAACCCGATCACCATGCTGCGCTGGTAGCCCACAACCTCAACCAACTTGCCCGCAGGCTGCGCAAAGATAAAGTAGGAACTGAAGAACGCAAGCTGGATCAGCGATGCCTGCACGTAGCTCAGCGCGAAGATCGTTTGCAGGTGCGGAATCAGCACATCATTCAGTACAGTGCAGAATCCCCACATGAAGAACAAGGTGGAGACCATCGCCATCGCACTGTAGTTTGTTTCGTTCGGTGTGTAAGAGGAAATTCTTGTTCCTTGCGGATTTGCGATTGCCATACGTCGAAGAAGCCCCTCTTTTACGTGCCGTTAAGATTGTGACGATCCTATACCACCGTGGAATGGTTAGGCTATCGCCATCCACCGAAACAGTTTCGAAGGCTCTTCTCCTAACGATGTCCCGGGACGTTAACATAGCTGAGGTAGTCTCTGTCTACCCATATGACGACTAGACGACAGACCCCCGCGAAGAAGGTCCCCCAGAAAAGCGTTCCGGCAAGCCTGTTCTTTGGCCGCGACGAGTCGTGGCTGCGTTTCAACCAGAGAGTCCTCGAAGAGGCGCAGGACGCGACCAATCCCCTGCTCGAACGCGTCAAGTTCCTGGCCATCACCGCGAGCAATCTCGACGAGTTTGTTGAGATCCGCGTGGCCTCACTGCTTCAGCGCATCGAGGAGGGCCACAACGAGGCCCAGGCTCCCGACGAAGGCGGTCTGACCCTCACCGAGCGCCTCGATCTCCTCTCCGCCATGCTGCAGGACTTCGTCGCCGCCCAGTACGCCTGCTGGAACGAAAAGCTCCTGCCCGCGCTCAAGGCCGAGAAGATCCGTTTCCTCCGCTGGTCCGAGCTCAACGAAACGCAGCTTGAGCATGCCGAATCGTTCTACGAGAATGAAGTCGATCCGATCCTGACGCCCGTCACGATCGACCCGTCGCACCCCTTCCCCCGTGTTCTCAACAAGGCGCTCTGCATCGCCCTTCTTCTCCGTCACAAGCGCAAAGGCAACACGATGACGATGCTCGGCGTCGTCACCGTACCGCGCTCGCTCCCGCGCGTCGTGGCTCTCCCCTCGACCGATGGCCACCTCGACTTCATGTTCCTTCACGAGATGATCGAGAGCCAGGTGGCTCGCATGTTCCGGGGATACGAGGTCATGGGAAGCTCCGCTTTCCGCGTTACCCGCAACAGCAATCTGTATATGCAGGAAGAAGAGTCGCGCTCGGTTCTCGAAAGCGTTCGCGCCGAGTTGCACAACCGCCGCAAGGGCGACGCCGTCCGGCTCGAGATCGAAACGACCGCGATGCCCGAGATCATCGAGCGCCTGCGCACCAACTTCGAGCTCGATCCCTGGCAGGTCTTCCAGATGGAAGGCCCGGTCAACCTTTCGCGCCTGATGAACCTCTACAGCGCCGCGAACTGTGCCTCGCTCAAGTACCCGGTCTTCAAGTCAAAGAAATTCAAACTCAGCAAGAAGTCCATGGACATCTTCGACGAGCTGCGTCAGCACGACATCATGCTGCACCACCCCTTCGACAGCTACGAGACGGTAGAAGGTTTCGTCGAGTCCGCAGCGGTCGATCCCTCCGTCGTCTCGATGAAGCAGACGCTCTACCGCACGAGCGCTGACTCGCCCATGTTCCGAGCCCTGACCGAAGCCGCGCAGAGCAAGGATGTGACGGTCGTCATCGAGCTGATGGCCCGCTTCGACGAGGCCTCGAATATTCGCTGGGCCCGCGATCTCGAGGACGCCGGCGTCGGCGTCTTCCACGGCATCTTCGGCCTCAAGACGCACTGCAAACTCGCCCTTCTCGTGCGCCGCGATCCCGATGGAAAGACCCGGCGCTACGCCCACCTCGGCACCGGCAACTACAACCCGGTCACCGCGCGGTTCTATACGGACATCAGCCTCCTGACCTCAAATCCCGAAATCACGGCGGCTGTCCAGTCTGTCTTCCGTTACCTGACCGCCGAGGCCGACGGCCAGACCTACAAGCCTCTCCTCGTCGCACCCCTCACCATGGCCGGCGAGGTCATCGACCTCATCCACCGCGAGACCGAGCACGCCCGCGCCGGTCGCCCAAGCGGCATCGTCGCCAAGATGAACGCCCTGCTCGACCGCAAGACCGTCGAGGCGATGTACACCGCCTCACAGGCAGGCGTACCCATCGATCTCATCATTCGCGGCATGTGCTCTCTGCGTCCCGGCGTCAAAGGTCTCAGTGAGACCATCCGTGTCAGGTCCGTTGTCGGACGTTTCCTCGAGCACAGCCGCATCTTCTCCTTCAAGAATGGTGGCAACGACGAGATTTTCTGCGGCAGCGCCGACTGGATGCCTCGCAACCTCTACGAGCGCTGCGAGGTTCTCTTCCCCGTCCTTGACAAGCACCTCGCCAAGCGCCTCCGCGAAGAGATTCTGGGTGCCTACCTCAAGGACAACCTCAAGGCCCGCATCCTCCAACCGGACGGGATCTACACCCGCCCCACGAAGAATGGCCACCATCCCTTCTCCGCGCAGGAGTATCTGATGGCTCTCGCCTCCGAGGAGATCACCGAGATCCCCGCGAAGATCGCGGCGAAGAAGGCTGACAAGAAGGCTGAGCAGAAGGTAAAACACTCCGCGAAGAAGGCGGAGAAGCCAGCCGCACAGGAAGAAGAGCCTGCCGAGTTGGAACCTCAGCCAGCGAGCTAGACGCCCCGCCCTAGTCGTGAATCGTCACCTGGAACTGGTACGTATGGCGCACCGTGTTTCCGCCATCCGTACCAGCAGCGGTGATCGCAAAGAAGGTGGTCCCAAGCGGGCTCCCCGCATCCGCGCCCGCATTCACCTTTGTCCCATCCCCGCACCCAAGGCCAGATGTCAGGCAAATCCCAAGTGCCAGCACCAGAAGTGACCCCAGCCTCCGGCGCTTCCTGCCCGGAACCCCGAAGAACACCAGCACTGCCACGAACGTCCCAACCACCGCTCGCATAGCCGCCGGGCCGGCCGGAGCTGTCGTCGTGATCGTCAGCGTCGCCTGTCCCACACCGTTCAGCGTCGCTGGACTGAAGCTGCATGTCGTCTCCGTACCCGCCGGAGGCGTGCACGCAAATGAGACCGTACCCTGGAACGTCCCCACCGCCGTCACAGGCACCGTGACCGACCCCGTAGCGCCCTGCAGCAAGCTGAGCGTCTGCGGCGTAAAGCCCACGTTGTAGTCCGAAACGGCTACGGTGATCATCGCCGAGGTGACCGTGAGATACGAGGCATCACCCGAATAGATCGCGTAGATCGTATGCGTCCCATCCGCCAGACCGTTGCTGGAGAACGTAGCGGCCGCGGAGCCGGAAGCGTTCGGCGCAAGCGCAGCCGTCCCCAGCAGAACCGGGCTCCCGCTCGACGTGTCGTAGAAGCTGACCATCCCTGTCGGTATCGCTGCCGCCGCATCCGGCCCAACCACCTGCGCCGACAACACCACATTCAGCCCGGCCAGCGTGGAAGCCGCGCTCGAAGACAGGACGATCGTAGGAGCGACCGCCGCAGGAGTAAGACTCACCCCGGTCGACGTGCTCGTCAGGTAGTTAGTATCCCCCGCATACGTCGCCGTATACAGGTGAGTCGTGCCTGTGCCAACCGTCGTGGCAAGCGTCGCCACGCCCGTGGCGCTGAGCGTCCCCATACCAATCGACACGCCCGCGTCGTAGAACGTCACCATCCCCGTAGCCGCGACCGTCAGCGGCGTGCTTGCCGTTGAAGCAGCAACTGTAGCGGTCAGCGTAATACTCTGCCCCGCGAGCGCAAGCGGCGGAGCCTCCACCAAAGTGGTCACGCTTACGCCTTTGTTCGCGGTCAACGAAACGCTTGGGGCATTGCTGCAGACAAACGCAGACGTCGCTACGCAGCTCACCGCGACCGAATACATCCCGGGAATCGGGACAGGAACCGAGATCGCCGCTGTTGCCGTAGTCGCCGTCGAGGCCACAAGCTCGCCCTTATACGTCCCTGTCAGCCCCGTGATTTGCGCTGTGACCATGCTCCCAGCAGGCAGCGTGCTCCCAGATGGAATCGTCACCGCGGCAGTCACCACAGCCGTGCTGTTATAAGCCGCCGAGACGGGAAGGATGCTGGCCGCAAGCGTGCCCGTCACCGCCGTCGACGAGGTCGAGCCACTCGCGATCACAAGCACCGCAGACGTGCTCCCCTTGTACAGCGTGTCGCCCGAATACACGGCAGTGATGGTGTGAGTCGTTGTCTGATCGAGAGCTGCCGTGGCATAGGTGGCCATGTTCGAAGTCAACACACCTGTGCCAAGGAGCGTTGTCCCGTCGTAAAAGCTCACCATGCCGGTGGGTGCCGTCGAAGCTATCGCGCTCGGTGCCACCACCGCGGTAAACGTGATGTTGGTCCCATTCGCAATCGCCGAACTGCTCGTCAGCGCTGTCGTTGTAGCCGTCGTCCCTGCCGAGGTAGCTCCGGTCTCCGACACCGACAGATAGTTCGCATCCCCGTCATACGTGGCCGAGATGCTATGCGTCGCCACCGTAATATCCGTCCCCGAGACCGTCACCGTCCCGTTCGCCAACTTGCCCGCATTGATCGTCGTGGTCCCGTCGAAGAAGCTCACATTGCCCGTCGGTACCGGAGCTGTCCCAACCGCCGCCAGCGTGGCCGTAAATGAGATCGACGCCCCCGACACCGGCGGGTCGGGCGTATAGGAGACCCCGAGCGTCGGGGTCGCCTTCCCGATCGTCACCGTCTTCGTCAGCACATTCCCGCAGCTATAGCTCGCATCGCCCGAGCAGTTGATCGACAATGTCGCTGTCCCCACCGTCGCTGCCGGAATCGAGATCGTTGCCATCGACGAGCTCGCCCCCGCCGGCGCCAGCGTCCCCATATAGCTCGACGAGGTCCCCGAGAGGATCACGGTAATCGTCCCCGCCGGCACCCCCACGCCGGAGCCCGCGCTATCCGTGACCGCGACCGTATACATCCCACCGACGACATTCCCCGTGCTCACCACGGCCGACAACACCGAGGCTTCCGGCTGCACAAAGATCCCGGCCGAGGGGCTCACCGACGTCGCATAGGTTCCATCGCCCGAATAGTTCGCCACGACGGTCGTCATGCCGCCCGGCAGCGTAGCAGTCGAATAACTCGCCGTTCCGTTCACCAGGGGCGATGACCCAAGCGTTACCCCGGCAGAGGTCGCAAACGTCACCGTTCCCGTCGGCGTGGCGCCGCCCGTCCCGGTTGTCACGGTCGAACTCAGCGTGATGCTCGTCCCATGCACCGCCGAGTAAGCCGACGAGGTCAACGACGTATAGCTCTGCCCCGTCCCATGCGGAAACACCGTCAGCAGCTTCGCCAGGTCAACCAGCCCAAGCCCGGTCGCCGTCTCCCACGTGCCCGCCGCGGCACCATCCGCCTGCGTGTACAGCCCCGGAACAGGTCCCAGCCGGTACAGCGTTTCGTTGATGTTGCCGAGCCGCGTCCCTGCCTGCTGCACCAGCGTCGTCACCGTCCTCGCAAACGCATCGAGGCTGTTGACCGCAAGATCGGGAGCATACCGGAACCCGTCCGCCGGCAATCCAGGAGCGACCTGCCAGGCTGGCCTCGTCTCCGTCGAAGTTCCCGCAATGAAAGCTGTCCCGCCCGAAAGCGCGACCCCGGTCCCCTCCGATAAACCAGCCGGAAACCCCTGCCCCGAAGCAGTACAGCCATTCGCCGCAAGCACCGTTACTCCCTGAGCATTGGCCTGTCGCAGCAACGCCGTGTAAGTATCCACATCAGCCTGCGCCATGTCCGCACTGCAAGCCGTACCAGCAAAAATCAGAATCGACGAGCTATTCGCATCCAGCACCCCCGCGATGGCCGCAACGGGATCCGCTGAAGCGTCGCTCCCAAAACCAACAGCCGAAGGCACATCATCCAGCCCCGAAACTCCAGCGATCAAAGTAGCCGCATCGACTGGAAGAGAAGGCTGCGTCGCATTGGCGAAGAAAGTCCCCGTCCCCCGCTGAAGCTGGCGCAGCGACACCGCGAACGCCGCCTGCACCTGGCCAGCCGTCCCGGTCACCGTTAGAGTAGTCCGAGCCGCCGACGCCCCGGACACAGTCAACGACTGGCTTTGCAGCCACGCCGTAGCCGCCGCCAATTGCGCATCCGTTGCCCCAAAGCTCACGCCAAACTCAGTAGGCGTCAACCACCGCCGATACTCCGGCGAGGCACTGTCCTGCTGATCCAAAAGCCTCTGCTTCAGGGCAGCAGCGCGATCCGCCGGAATCGCAAGCCGCACCGTAAGCGTCATTGGCTGCGACGCCGGAGCCGCCCCGGCATCGACAAACTCGCCACCCGCCTGTACCGCACGCGTTTGCAGCGTCACCCGCTGCGCGCGGCTCAACGCCGGAAGCGTCATCAGCAAGAAGACGAAGTAGAGCCGCAAGAAGGCTGGGGAGAACCTCGAAGGGCCGGACAGGTTTGCCATAGGACCCCCTGATCCTTACAGAGCGTCCTACAGAAGGCAACCCGGAAAGCACCTGGCACGGTGCAACCTTGGTTCAGGCTTAACCGCGCTAAAGCGTATACCGCCCGGCATTGATTACATGCTTCGCCACCTGCCGTCGCAACGCGATCGTATCCACCGGATCATGCTTCGCCAGCCTGCGCAGAATCGTCATCTGCGTCCGCAGCATATCCCCCTCGGCCGCCGCCGCAACCACCTTCCGCGCCGCAAGCTCGATCACATCCATCGCCTTCGCCGCATACAGCTTCGCCATCGCGACGGGGATCTCACTCTTCAGCTTCTTGCCGTCCACAATCTTCTGCGCCCGCAGCAGCGTCGACTCCATCGCGAACACCTCGATGATCATGTCCGCGATCGCCCCCATCACCTCCTGCTCGTCCGCCATCGCCTGCATGTACTTCTGCGTGGCAACCCCAGCCGCGAACAACGCCGTCTTCTTCGCCGAAGCAAGCAGGTCGAACTCCTCCGCCAACGGCCCCTCGCGCTCTTCCTTCTCGATCGGCCCCGCCATCACCTCGTCCATCAGGTTCTTGATCGCAGGCATCAACGCCAGCTTGCCCGTCATGGCCGACTTCATCAGCCACCCCGTAATGATCAGCCGATTGATCTCATTCGTGCCTTCAAAGATACGGTTGATCCGCGCATCCCGATAAGCCCGCGCCGCCGGATACTCCTCCACATACCCATACCCCGCGAAGATCTGCAGCGTCTCGTCGACCACGTAATCCAGCATCTCCGACGCCCACACCTTCACAATCGAGCACTCCACCGCATAGCTCTCGATCTGTTTCTGAATCGCCTTCGTATCGTTCTTATCCACGCCCGCAAGCGCCTGGTCGATCAGCCCCACCGTCCGGTAGCACACCGCCCCGCCCGCAAAGATCCCCACCGCCGAGTTCGCGATCTTCTCCTGGATCAGACCAAACTCGGAGATCGACTTCCCGAACGCCTTCCGGTCGATCGCATACTTGATCCCGTTATCGAGCGACCGGTGCGCCCCACCCACCGCCGCATTCCCCAGCTTGTACCGCCCGACATTCAAAATGTTGAACGCAATGTGGTGCCCTTTACCGACCTCGCCAAGCAGGTTCCCCGCCGGAATCACGCAGTCCGTCAGGATCAGCGGCGTCGTCGACGACCCGCGAATCCCCAGCTTGTGCTCCTCATTGCCATTCGTAAACCCCGACGTCCCCCGCTCGATCAGAAACGCCGTCAGCTTTTCCTTGTCTTCCCCCGGCACCGCACACCGCGCAAAGACGGTATAAAGATCCGCGATCCCGCCATTCGTAATCCACATCTTCTCGCCGTTGAGCGTGTAGGTCGAGCCATCCTCACTCAGCACCGCCCGGCACCGCGCACTCACCGCATCCGACCCCGAGGTCGACTCCGAAAGCGCATAAGCCGAAATAATCTCACCCGATGCGATCCGCGGCAGATACTTCGCCTTCTGCTCCGCCGTCCCGTACCAAACCAGAGGAAGCGTTCCAATTCCCGTATGCGCCGAGAACGCCACCGAGAACGACCCCTGCCGCGAGATATTCTCCGCCACAATCGCCGAGCTCATCTTATCCAGCTCAAGCCCCCCATACTCCTCAGGAATATCGATCGAAGTAAGCCCAAGCTCCGCCGCCTCCTTAAGCAACCGACGCGTAACCGAGAAGTCCTTCTCCTCGATCGCATCCGACATCGGCACGATCTCGTTGTTGGCGAAGTCAGCCGTAGTCTCAGCAATCTGCCTCTGCTCTTCCGTGAAGTCTTCCGGAAAGATGCAATCGTCAGGCTTCGCATCGGTGATAAGAAAGGCACCACCGGGAATGCGGACAGTCTGCGGCTTGATGGTCGTTACTTCAGGCGGGAGGGTAGTGGAAGCGGCCATGGTGTGACTCCTGAAAAACAAATTTGAAGATGTTTCTAAGCTTTCTAGCCAAGCGGATAGCTTTAGGTGCCTGCGAAGACTTGCGTCTTGCTTAAGGGCACGGCTTCAGCCGTGCCATGACGCTGCCCATGGGCAGCGGCTTTAGCCGCTGAGGTACCCTCTTGGGCACCGTGGATTACTGGTGTTTCGCTACTCTTCACCTTTACCAAACAGATTCAGTTCTGAAATCCCGCCACCCGCGATGGGCGCGTGTCTCGGAAAGCTGCAAGTGCGGCAATCTGGACCCATCCCAAAGCGCTTCTCGCATGAAGGACAATCGAAGCCCCAAAAGGTGTAGCGAAAAGCCACGCCAGCCACGAACATCGCCCATCCAAGGGTAAAGAAGATGAGTGCATCCCAGCCTCGCCCTCCAGCATTTGGAGCAAGCTTCAAAACGATGAAGAGAAACAAGCAAAAAGGAGCTAACGCGATTGCCTTGTACGAGCGGATGACAAAGAGTTGGCGACGAGCAATGCGGGCCAGTTCGGGAAATTCATCAACAGAACGGGTCTGCTGTCCTCCCTGATCCGTCGCTGAGAACTTCTCATTCATCGGCACCACCCCGAACAGGCCATCTTGTTTTCAGGTCCAGCATCAGTTCACCGCCTCAAAGATCCCAGCCGCCCCCATCCCACCCCCAACACACATCGTCACCATCCCATACTTAGCCCCCCGCCTCGGCATCTCCCTCAGCAAAGTAGCCGTCAACTTAGCCCCCGTGCACCCAAGCGGATGCCCAAGCGCAATCGCCCCGCCATTCACATTCAGCCGAGCAGGATCGATCCCAAGCACCTTGATGACAGCTAAGGACTGCGCCGCGAACGCCTCATTCAGCTCAATCACCCCAATATCGTCCAGCGTCAAACCAGCCATCTTCAGCGCCTTAGGAATCGCATGAATCGGCCCGATCCCCATCTCCTCCGGATCGCACCCCGCATACGCAAACGCGATAAACCGAGCCATCGCCGGAATACCCAGTTCCTCCGCCCGCCGCGCCGACATCACAATCGCCGCCGCCGCCCCATCCGACGTCTGCGACGAGTTCCCCGCCGTCACCGTCCCCTTCGCATGAAACACCGGCTTCAGCCGCGCCAGCGCCTCGAGCGACGTATCGGCCCGCGGCCCCTCATCCTTCGCGAAGATAGAAGACGTAGGCTTCACCCGAACCTTCCTGCTCTTCCCGTCATAATCGGGAATCGCATTCGTAACCTCGACCGGCACAATCTCATCGTCAAACCGCCCCTCAGCCTGCGCCGCCAGCGCCTTCTGATGGCTCTCAAACGAGAACTGATCCATAGCCTCCCGGGTAATCCCGTAGTGCGCCGCCACCCGCTCCGCCGTCAGCCCCATCGACATATACGACCCCGGATAGTTCTCCACCAGCCACGGGTTCACCGAGATCTTGTTCCCGCCGAACGGCACAAACGACATGCTCTCCGTCCCGCCGGCAAGAATCACATCCGCGCTCCCCCCGCGGATCCGGTCCGCCGCAATCGCAATCGACTGCAACCCCGAAGCACAGTACCGATTCACCGTCATCGCCGAAGTCGTAAAAGGAAGCCCCGCCCGAAAGCTCGCGATCTTCGCGACGTTCATCCCCTGCTCACCCTCAGGCATCGCACACCCAAGGATGACATCCTCGATCTCCGCCTTATCCAGTTGCGGAACCCGGGCGAGCGTCCCCTCGATCGCAACCGCCGCCAGGTCATCCGGACGCGTCGTCCTCAACGTCCCCCGGGGAGCCTTGCCCACCGCCGTTCGCACTGCCGAAACAATCACCACATCATTCATAGAACCCTCAATCCCAACTAGTTCCGCAACGGCTTCCCCGTCTTCAACGTAAAGGCAATCCGCTCCTGCGTCTTCTTCTCCCCGCACAGACTCAGAAACGCCTCCCGCTCCAGGTCCAGCAGATACTGCTCGCTGACAGGAGTGCCCGGCGTCACCTTCCCGCCACAAAGCGCATAAGCCACCCAGTTGGCAATCTTCGCGTCATGCTCCGAGATGAACGCCCCCTGACGCATCGTCCAAACCGCCAGCTTCAACGTAGCCAGGGCATTCTCCCCTGGAGCCGGAATCGCCATCTGCACCACCGGCGCACTATACCCCGCCTCCGCAATCCCCATTGCCCTTGCCTTCGCATCCGTCAGCAAGCGCTCCCGGTTAATCGTGATCAGGTCTGAAGCCTTCAAAAACCCAAGCCCCCGAGCCTCGGCCGCCGAAGTAGAAACCTTCGCCATCGCAATCGTTTCGAAGTTCTTCTTCAGCGCCTCGAAGATCTCGACGCCCTCCCCACGAGCATCCGGACGAATACTGGCCCCCGCCTCGATACTCTTGATCGTCATCTCCTTGCATCCACCGCCCGCCGGAATCAGCCCCACGCCTGTCTCCACCAGCCCCATATATAGCTCTGCATGCGGCTGCCGCGCGGCTGCATGCAGCGATATCTCCACGCCCCCACCCAGGCACATCCCATAAGGCGCAACCACCACCGGCCGAGGACAGAACCGGATCGCCTGCGTCATGTTCTGAAACTGCTTCACCATCATCTCGACCTCATCCCACTCCTCTTCCTGCACGGAGAGCAGAAGCTGCATGAGGTTCGCGCCAACCGAGAAGTTCGTCGAATCCCCGGTAATCACAAATGAGGAAAAATTCGCCACCGCCTCCGACCCCGGCTTGAGCGTCTGCAGGATCAGCGAGACGATATCTCCGCCCAGCGCATTCATCTTCGAGTGCAGCTCGATCGCCGCCACTCCATCGCCAAGGTCGACAACCGAAGCCCCGGCGTTCTTCTTGAAGACGCCATGGCTCTTCTTCACCGCAGCCAGCGAAGAAACCCCATCGGCCACAAGCACAGGCTTGTAGCTACCCGTAAACGGATCGAAGTACCGTCGCCCTGAAGCCACCGAGACGTCGTCGACATACCACGAAGCCTCAACCCCATTGGCCTCGGCATAGGCCAGCAGCTTCTCCGTATTCTCTGCCACCGGAGCCCCCGCCGCCCGCATCCGCTCCGTCGTCGCCTTCATCCCTGCCGCGTCAAACATCTCGAACGGCCCAAGCTCCCAGTTGAACCCCGTCTTCATCGCCTGGTCGATCTCGACGATCGTGTCGGCAGGCTGGGACCCATCCGCCGCCACCCGGTTCGCCGAGTATGTAAACAGCTCCGTCAGCAGAGGCCAGTAAAACGCTGCCGCCTTATCCGACCCGGCATCCGCATGCAGCAACTGCGGTATCCGAGCCGTCGTCCGCTCCACGTTCTTCGCCATCTCCAGCGCCGCAAACTTCGGCCTCATCGAAGGCTTGTAATCCAGCGTTTGCCAGTCCAGCACGTGCCGCAGATCCCGACCGTCTTTATCCTTCCCTTCCTTCTTGTAGAACCCCTGCTTCGCCTTATCCCCGAGCCACTTCTTCTCGAGCATCTTCGCGATGAACGAAGCCAGCACCACATCCTGCCGTTCGTCGCCGATCTTCTCCGCCTGCGCCGCGAAGTTCGAGGCCACATGCGCAAGCACATCCACGCCCACCAGGTCCCCAAGCCGGAACGTCCCCGTCTTCGGCCACCCCAGCGGCGCGCCCGTCAATGCGTCGACCTCCTCGATCGTCAGCCCCTGCGCCTGCATCAGCCGGATCGCATTCCCCATCGAGAACGTCCCGATCCGGTTCGCGATAAAGTTCGGCGTGTCATGCGAAGGCACAATCGCCTTCCCCAACCTCTGATCGCCAAAGTGCGAAATCGCCGCAATGTCCTCCGCCGAAGACTCGTCGGTCGGGATAATCTCCAGCAGCCGCATGTACCGTGGCGGATTGAAGAAGTGTGTCCCGAACCAGTGATGCCGCAGGTCATCCGGCATTCCTTCGACGATCTTCGCAATCGGCAACCCCGAAGTATTGGAGGTAATGATCGACCCCGCCCGCCGATGCTTCTGCACCTTCTCCAGCAGCCCTCGCTTGATCTCGAGATTCTCGGCGACGACTTCGATAATCCAGTCGCAATCCGCGATCAGCCCAAGATCATCCTCAAAGTTGCCCGTAGCGATCTTGCCCGCCGCATCCGGCGTATAGAAAGCCGCGGGCTTCGACTTCTTCAACCCATCGAGCGCGGCCAGCACAAACTTATTCCGCTCGGCCTTGGCTGCATCCGCACCGACACCTGGAGGCACGATATCCAGCAGCACCACCGGCAGCCCGGCATTCGCGACATGCGCGGCGATCCGTGAGCCCATGGTTCCAGCGCCGAGCACGGCGACCTTGCGGATGTCGTGCGGTTGCGGGTGTATTGCGTTCGACATGATCTCCGGACTCTCCTGAAGCAGAAAACAAGCCTCGTCCGGCAGACATCCCGAACGGCACGACTCTACTGAATGGTCATTCATTTCGTCAAGTGAACGTTTCGCGAAGATATCGCGCTTACCTTCTCCACCTCGATCCGTTATGGTTAACAGGTTATTGCTCGGAGGTCGTCTCTTTGCTCAAGCATCACGGTTTGTCGCTGCGCCGGTTCGCGGGTGTGGCGTCCCTTGGGGTCCTTCTTGCGGCCTCGCCCATCACCCTCCGCGCCCAGGATCTCGCCAGCTTTGAGAAGCGCACCACCGTCAAGGTCCTCCCCAACGGACTCACCCTCATCCTTTGCGAGCGCCCCGAAGCCCCCGTCTTCAGCTACTTCACCATGGTCGACGCCGGATCGGCCGACGACCCCCAGGGCGCCAGCGGTCTTGCCCACATGTTCGAGCACATGGCCTTCAAGGGCACCACCGAGATTGGCACCACCAACTACCCCGCCGAAAAGGTCGCCCTCGCCAAGGTAGAAGTCGCCTACGCCGCCTACGACGCCGAGTACCGCAAGCGCGTCGGCCAGGATCCTAAAAAGCTCGAGCAGCTCAAGAAAGTCTTCGACGGCTCCACCGCCGAGGCCGAGAAGTACGTCGTCCCCAACGCCTTCCCCCAGATCGCCGAGCAGAACGGAGCCGAGGGCCTCAACGCCTCCACTGGCGAAGACTCCACCCAGTACTTCTGGAGCATGCCCTCCAACCGCCTCGAGCTCTGGGCCTACATGGAGTCGAGCCGCATCGGCGAGCCCGTCGAGCGTGAGTTCTACAAGGAGCGCGACGTCGTCCAGGAAGAGCGCCGCATGCGCACCGACTCCTCCCCCACCGGCCGCATGATCGAGCAGTTCCTCTCCTCCGCCTACGTCGCTCACCCCTATGGCCGCCCCACCGTCGGCTGGGAGAGCGAGATCAGCCAGGTCACCGCGACTGAAGCCGCCGCCTTCCACAAGAAGTATTACGTCCCTGCCAACATCGTCATCGCCGTAGTAGGCGACGTCAAAGCCTCCACCACCCTCCCCATTCTCGAGAAGTACTTCAGCAACATCCCCGCCGGCCCCAAGCCCGAGCCGATGACCACCGTCGAGCCCCCGCAGATCGCCGAAAAGACCGTTCTCATCCACGACCAGTCGCAGCCCTTCTACATCGAGGGCTACCACCGCCCCGACTACCGCGATCCTGACGATGCGGTCTACGACGCCATCACCGACATCTTCTCCAACGGCCGGACCGCCCGACTCTACCGCTCCCTCGTCCGCGACCAGCGCATCGCCGCCACCGCCCAGGGCTTCAGCGGCTTCCCTGGAGACAAGTATCCCGGACTCTTCGCCGTCTACGGCGTTCCGTTACCCGGTCACACTACCGACGAGATCGCCAAGGCCATCCACAAGGAGATCGATCGCCTGAAGACCGAAGAGGTCTCCGACGACGAGCTCGCGATGTTCAAGACCCGCTCCCGAGCCGACCGGCTCCGCGGCCTCGCCGATAACTCCGGCCTCGCCAACCAGCTCGCCGACTACCAGACCAAATTCGGCGACTGGCGCGAGATGTTCCGCGAGCAGGCCAAGGACGACGCCGTCACCAAGGCCGACATCCGCCGCGTCGCCAACAAGATCTTCGTCGACAGCAACCGCACCACCGCCCGCATCGAGTTCGCCGCGCCCCCCGCCGGAACCTCAGCCGAAACACCGGAAAAGACCAGCGGAGCCGCCCAGTGAAGAGAGAATTAGCAAAGGTATCGATGAGCAAGTTGAAGCACTCCGGGTTCGCCCTGGCACTCGCGGCGTGCCTCACCCTGTCCGCCTTCGCCCAGGATGAGAATTCGGCCGATAAGCCAGCCGCACCCAAGCCGGCAGCCACCTCGTCCAGACCCTGGCAGAAGATTCCCATCCCGCCCCTCCACGACTTCAAGCCCAGCCAGCCCAAAAAGATCGTCCTCGACAACGGCCTCACCATCTTCCTCCAGGAAGACCACGAGCTCCCCTTCATCGACGGCTCCATCCTTATCAAGGGCGGCGCACGCAATGAGCCCGCCGACAAGGTCGGCCTCGTCTCGCTCTACGGCCAGGCCTGGCGCACCAGCGGCACCGCCACCATCTCCGGCGACGCTCTCGATGAGCAGCTCGCCCGCAAAGCCGCCACCATCGAAACCGGCGGAGGCCTCGCCACCACCTCTATCCGCTGGTCCTCGCTCAAGGAAGACTTCGACAGCGTCTTCGCGTCTTCGCTCGACCTCCTCCTCCACCCGGCCTTCAAGGCCGACAAGCTCGCCCTCGCCAAACGCCAGGCCGAAACCGGCATCGCCCGCCGCAATGACGACGCGGCAGGGATCGCCAGCCGTCAGGCCGTCCAGCTCGCCTACGGCAAGAACAACCCCTACGGCCGCGAGACCGAGTTCGCCACCGTCGAAGCCGTCAAGATCGACGACCTCGCCGCCTGGCACGATCACACCATCGTCGCCAACAACATGATCGTCGCCCTCGACGGCGACTTCGACTCCGCCGCAATGGAGACCAAGCTCCGCGCTGCCTTCGGCTCCATGCCCAAGGGCGACGCCTTTCCCGCTCTCGCCGACAACTTCCCCGAGCCGAAACCGGGTGTCTACTTCGTCGACAAGACCGACGTCGATCAGTCCAACGTCATCCTCGTCGGGCTCGGCACCGAGCGCCGCAACCCCGACTACTACGCCCTCAGCGTCATGAACGAGATCTTCTCGGGCGGCTTCGGGTCCCGCGTCTTCCAGGCCGTCCGCACCCGCCTCGGCCTCGCCTACTCGGTCAGCGGAAGCTACGGCGCTTCCTACGATCACCCCGGCCTCTTCCTCGTCGAAGCCGCCACCAAGAGCTCCAGCACAGTCGCCGCCAGTAAAGCCATGCTCGACGAGATCGGCCGCCTCAAAACCGTCCCCCCCACCGCCACCGAACTGAAGAACGCCAAGGACCAGGTTCTCAACTCCTTCATCTTCCACTACGACTCCCGCGACAAGACCCTCGCCGAACAGGTCACCCTCGCCCTCTACGGCTACCCGCCCGACTTCCTCGAGCGCTACAAGGACGGCATCGAAAAGGTCACACCCGCCGACGTCACTCGCGTCGCCAACAAGTACATCGACGCCTCCAAACTTGCCATCGTCGTCGTCGGCAACGGCAAGGAATTCGGCACGCCTCTCTCCTCGCTAGGTGCCGTCACCAACGTCGACATCACCATCCCGCCCCCACCCATCAAGGCCACGATTCCCAAACCGGACGCCGAATAGCCATCAAGTAAGGGTGCCCCACATCTCGCTTTTGAGGTGTGGGCCCCCAAAGCAGCTTGCCGGGCATGAATCCAATCCCCACCCCTCGGAATCTATAATGGAGCCATGCCTTTCCAGTCCGTAACAAAATTAGCCGATGCCGACTTCCCCACCGCCTGGGGACACTTCCGCATCCTGGGCTTCGAAGGCGTCGTCGCCAATCCCATTCCCTGCAACGTTGATCTCCCTGCCCCCGCCACACGCATCGAGTCCGCCGTCGCCCTCGTCATGGGAGACATCCACGCCGCCCCGCCCATTGTCCGTATCCACTCCCAGTGCCTCACCGGCGACGTCTTCCACTCGCTCCGCTGCGACTGTCAGCAGCAGCTGCATCAGGCACTCGACATGATCGCCGCTGAAGGCACCGGCATCCTTCTCTACGAGCAGCAGGAAGGACGCGGCATCGGTCTCATGGCCAAGCTTCGCGCTTACGAGCTCCAGGACCACGGGCGCGACACGATCGAGGCAAACCTGGAACTAGGCTACGCCGCTGACTGCCGTCATTTCGAGCTTCCTGCGGCGATCCTATCTTCGCTCGGCCTCACTGCCGTCCGCCTCATCACCAATAACCCCGAAAAGGTCGAAGCTCTCGAGCTGGCCGGAATCCAGGTCGTCGAGCGTCTTTCCGCAACGGTCCCCTCCGCCCCAACCAACGCCCAGTACCTCCAAACCAAGCGCGAAAAGATGGGTCACCTCGTCCTATAAATCCGTCGCCCTTGCTTTTGTGTCTGGGCGAGATTCCCGAAGTAGAAAAGGCTGACCTAAAAGGTCAGCCTTTTTCAGTTGCGCGATAAGTGAACTTAGATATTAACCACCTTCAACAGAAACAGAATCAGCACGATCGTAAGAATAAGACTAAGCCCACCGCCGCCGTAGTAGCCAAGCCCAGGTCCCATGCGGTAGCCGCCAAACCCGAAGACGAGAATCAAAATAACCAGAAGCAGAAGCATAAGATCTCCAAGCGGCGAACCTCCTCCGCGATCTATAGCTGTGAGTCCCGCAACAGGAAAACCGTTGCTTCTAGAGACAAGATCGCAAAAAGTAACTTGCCCCCATGACCACGCGCAACTCCGGGTAACACGCCTTGTCCACTCGTCGCTAAAATTCCGGGTTGCCGAAAGAAGGTCCTGTGCCTATGCTGTCTCAGGAGCGCACGATGCCACCCGAGACCACAGGCCGCGCCATCTTCATCAGCTACCGTCGGGACGACGCGGAAGGCGAGGCGGGCCGCCTCTTCGACGACCTCGTCCGCGCCTTCGACGAAAAGAGCGTCTTCATGGACGTCGCCGGTATACAGCCAGGATCCGACTTCCGGAAGGCCATCGACCAGAACGTCGCAAGTTGTGGCGTCCTCCTCGCCATCGTCGGCCCCCACTGGGCCTCCATCACCGACGCTCAGGGCAATCACCGGCTCGAAAACGACAATGACTTCGTGCGCCTGGAGATCGCCTCCGCCCTCACTCGCAATGTCCCCGTCATTCCCGTACTCGTTCACGAAGCCAAGATGCCCTCGGCTGACGTCCTGCCCGAGAACCTCAAGGACTTTTCCTACCGCAACAGCGTCGAGCTCACGCACGCCCGCTGGAACTCGGACGTTGCCCTCCTCGTCGAAGCCCTCCGAAGCTACGTCCACGTAGCAAAGGAGCACGAGACAGAGCCAATTCACGCCACAGTCCCCGTCCAGCTTCCCCCACCGCAACCCCCACAACCAGACGAGTCCGCCTCAGCAAAATCCCGCACACCCCTCTTCGCCGGCATCGCTGTAGCTGTACTGCTAGCTGTAGGCGCGGGCGTCTTCGCCGCCACGCATCACTCTCAGCAGCCCGCGCAAACCGCCCCTTCGCCCGTCCCCGCACCTGCGCCGGTCACCCCGCCCGCCCCCGAATCTGCCGCCTTGACCCCGTTCATCGGCCGCTGGCAGAACACAGCGCAGCTAACTCCTAAGGACTCGCTCCTGCGGCTCGTCGTAAGCAACGGCGGAAGCCAGATGCTCGTGCATGCCTACGGAAAGTGCGAGGCCGGGCCCTGCGATTGGGGCACGCAACCCGCAATAGTCGACGGCTCGAAGGCCGTGACCAGCGCATACCAGCTAAGAAACAACCCACAGGAAGTCCAGCTCGAACGGTCCGCCACGCTCACGCTCGAGCCATCCGCGGATGGCCTTGGCGTCACCATCACAAACTCCTACCAGGACGCCGGCACCCATCCACCCGGCAAAGCCCTCACCTATACCTTTGCCAGAGCGACTGGCAGTTAGGTTTCGCTCCTCTATAAACTCGTCCCCCACCTTCGGCGCACCTCAAGTGGGAGCCGAACGGCGTAATCCGAATCCGTTTTTGTCGTTGCTTGGCGTTGCCAATCTGGTCGTCATTCCCCCCTAACGGAATCTGGTCTGTAGTTCCATCCCTACGCCGGGATCTCATCGATCGACTTCGGCTCCGCAATGACCCGCGCATTGCGCTGTGCCCGGAACTTCTTCGCCTCTTCGTAAGCCTTCAGCCTCGCCCGCATAATCCCTCCAAGAGGCTGATGCGCCGCGAGCCCATGCCAAGGGCTGAACGACATCTGCTCATCCACAAAAAGCTGACGTGCATCCGAATAGCTCCGCTGCTGCGTCACGGTCATCCTTCCCACCGTCTGCCACGGACTCTTCTCCTCCGGCCAGGCCACGTCTGCCTTCTCAATGGGGAAGTCCTTATCCTTCTCGTCCAGCTTGGGATCCTCCGCCAAGGCAAGCTGCACCCGGACATCCCAGACGGCGCTTCGGTGGCGGAAGAAGATTTCAATCAACTCCTGCAGCGCGTTGTAGTCGGCCCCCAGGTCGACTGACTCACCCGTCAGCTTCTTCAGACTCTCGGAGCTCGGCGCAAATCCGATCTTGGCGACATAGTTCCCATACCGGAGCGGAGCCACCGTCGAAAAACTCTCCCCGAGAATATGCGTTGCCGGAGCCCCAATCCCCTCGAGCGTTGCCGACGGAAGGTGCACCGCCTTCAACACCGCATTCGTCGCCCGCGCAGACACCGAAACTGCATGCTTCACGCCTTCCGAGACCGCGAGCGTCCTGTCGAACAGCTTGATCTGCTCCAGGAACCCCTTAGGATCGGGGGCCGAAAATGCATTCGCATTCACGCACACGAAATCCTGAGTGTCATTTCCCACGTGGTTCGGGAGCTTCTCGCCTTCAACCTTCAGCACCTTCACCGCAAGTCCGCGCGGACTCGAGACGTTATCCGCCAGCAGATCGCCCGGGTTGGTCGAAAACCGCAGGATCACAGGATGCGCCCCCGCCTTCGCAAAGAGTCCCTGCGCCAGAGGTTCCGGCAAATCCGGCGGCACCTCGAGCATCCCAACCAGGACACCATGAGACTTGGCATGCACTGGCCGATATGCATGACGGTAGTGGCTCGCCATCGTCCGGGTGATGTGTTGCATCGTGCGGGAAAGCTCATCGAAAATCACATGCTCATCCGGGGCGGCCTTCTCGAGAGCAGGCGAAAAGGGAAGATAGCTTGTTGTTCCCTCAGACATGGGGTGGTTCCTTGTGGCTGGTTGCCGCACATCGTAGGATGCTCAAACTATCAGCCTTCCGCTTATGCCGCCAGAAAATTCTTACTAACCCCTCGACAATGGTAAATCGCTCATAAGAAGGGAAATATCAAGGAATCAGCAGAACCTTGCCGGTAGTGCGCCTCGCTTCCAGATCGCGATGCGCGTCAGCCGCGTCCGCCAGCGGATAGCTGTGCTCAAGTCGCAGCTTCAGCGAGCCATCCGCGACCCAGCCTAGAACATCGCTCGCGCGCCACTCCAGCTCTTTGCGAGTAACGATATAGTCCCGCAAGGTCGGGCGCGTTACAAAGAGCGAACCCATCGTCGAAAGCTGGATCAGATCGAAGGGAGGAACGGCCCCACTGGCTCCGCCATAAAGCGCCATCAGCCCGCGGGGACGAAGACACTTCAACGATTGGATGAAGGTTGTCCTCCCAATTGAATCAAAGACAACCGGGAGTCCATCACCGCCAGTAAATCGTCGAACGGCCTCATCAAAAGGCTCCTGGTCATAGCGAATCACATGATCCGCACCAGCTTCCCTTGATAGCTCAGCTTTCGCGTCCGTCGAAACCGTCGTAATCACTCTCGCGCCAAGCCGCTTGGCGATCTGCGTCAGCAGAAGTCCCATTCCACCCGCGCCTGCGTGGATCAGCACCGTATCACCAGCCTGAACGCGTAGGTCGAGTGAGTCAGGTAGTGAGCCGTCATTCCCTGCAACATCGCAGCCGCAGCCTGTTGCGTCGAGATTGCGTCCGGAAGCACGACCAACCTCGACTCCGGAGCAACCGCGTACTCCGCGTAGGTCCCAGGAATCGAGCACCACGCCACCCGGTCCCCGGGCGTAACGGCCGAAACCTCTCTCCCAACCGAGACGACCGTCCCAGCCGCCTCCTGACCAAGCGTGTAAGGCAGCGAAGCCGGGTATCGCCCCTCGCGGAAGTACGTATCGATGAAGTTGACGCCACAAGCCTCGATCCGAATCAAGGCCTCGTGTGGCGCTGGAGCCGGTGTCGGAAGTTCCTGGAGCGTGAGGACTTCAGGTCCGCCAGTCTCGAGGATCTGAATCGCCCTCATGATTGGTGCATGCTCTCCTCGCTCGAACGCAGCCGAAGAATCCGGTCGACAGCGTACGGAGCGCGATGGTTTGCGGTGTGGAAATGACGCACCTGAAGCTCACCAAGCAATCCGATGCCAAGCATCTGGATTCCCGCGAGGATCAACACCGCGGCGATCATGAACAGAGGACCGTGTTCGCCAGCCACATCATGATGCGTCAGCAGCTTGTGCAGCAGCAGCCACGCCGCAAGAAGACTTCCGGTCAGCATTCCCGTCGCACCAATGGTCCCGAAGAAGTGCAGAGGACGCGTCATGTAGCGAAGGAGAAACCGAATCGTCAGCAGATCGAAGAACACCCGGAACGTTCTACCGATCCCGTAGTGGCTCTTGCCTGCAACCCGTTGCGGGTTCGAGATCGGAATCTCGCAGATGCTCGCGCCATACCAGCTTGCCAGCGCCGGAATGAATCGGTGCATCTCGCCATATAACGGAATGTTTTGAATCACCTCGCGGCGATACGCCTTGAAGGTCGTTCCGAAGTCATGGATCGCGACCCCGGAGAAACGTGCCATCAGCTTATTGGCAAGCATCGACGGAATCCGTCTCATCACGAAGTTGTCGCCGCGCTGCGAGCGCCATCCGCTCACGACGTCATATCCCTCTTCGAGCTTGGCGAGGAAGTTGGGAATCTCGAGCGGCTCGTGCTGCAGGTCGCCATCCATGGCGAGGACAAACTCCCCCTGCGCGTGATCGAACCCGGCGGCAAGCGCCGAAGTCTGCCCGAAGTTGCGGCGCAGCTTAATCACGAGAACTCGCGAGTCGACTGCGGCAATCTCCTCCAGCAGACGGTACGTGCGATCGCGGGAGCCGTCGTCGACAAACACCAACTCGAACGAGTCCCCAACCTGCTCCATAACGTGCTTGACCCGGTCGTACAGGGTTGTCACGTTCTCCTCTTCGTTGTGAAACGGGACGACGATGGAATATTTCAACACGTTACTCATGATACTCCCCTGCATTCCGTGGCGTTTTGAACAGCGATCCTTTCCGAATCTCCTGTTAGAGTCCGGGAAGAGGTCGAGCGCTGCAAGAAAAGCTGCGCGTTAGACCTTCTCTTTGCTCTAATTGCCCCGCTGAAGAGGACGCTGATGGGAAAGAGAGTCATAGGGTTCAAGACGCGCCACGGCGATTCAGGCCGCAAGGATTATTGATGAAGAACCTCCTTATCCTGATCGTGCTCTGTCTTCTTGGCTGGGGCATCGTTTATAAATACCGCGAGTACAAGGTTGACCATGGCCTCGCAAGCGGAGACACCATTTCGCCGGACGGATCGGCACCCGCCTCTGATTCTGTAATCAACTCAAACACGGCCACATCCCCCGTTGAACAGCCCCAGACCGTGAAACAGGTAGTCGTTCCCGGTTCGACCTCGGCGCAAGCGGCTTCGACGACGCCATCGTCTCAACCGGTTCAAGCGACTCCTGTCCAGGGAAAGACAGCCCAGGATCCCCCCGCTCCAAGCCCGGAATCAACGTCGTTCAAGCTACCGGTTTCGGACACCATCTCGGCCAATCCGCCGAATGGAACCGTCTTCTCCGGCACGGGACGTTTCCAGGTCTATCGCCAGGGAAATCTCACCTGGCGGATCAACACGGATACAGGCCAGAGCTGCGTTCTCTTCGCCACCGACGCTGAGTGGCGCAAACCTCGCGTCTACCAGCGTGGATGCGCTCAAAGCTGACCTGAATCCGCTGCCAGCATCTCCCGAGGCGCGATACACTGGATCCCGTGGCAAACCAAGGCACATCCTCGCATCGCATTCCGCCCATGATTATTCTGGGCTTTGTCGCGACTCTCGCCATACTCGCCTACGCGACCTGGCTGGCGCTCTACGTCGCTCCGACTGAAGCGACCATGGGAAATGTCCAGCGAATCTTTTACTACCATGTGCCGGCGAACATCCTTGCCGAGATCTTCCCTTACGTCAACTTCATTGCGTCCGGAATTTACCTCTACTACCGAACCCGGAACCCGGAGCGGGCGCTTGCGGCCGACGCTCTCGCCCTCGCCTCGGCTGAGCTGACCGTCGTCTTCGCCTCGATCGGCCTTGGAAGCGGCATGCTCTGGGCGCGTCCCGTCTGGGGCATATGGTGGACGTGGGACGCACGTCTGACAACTTTTCTCCTGCTCTGGCTGCTCTACGTCAGCTACCTCGTTCTCCGACGCTTCTCCTCCACCGGCCAGACCCAAACGCTCGCGGCGATTCTGTCTGTCTTCGCTGCCGTTGATGTGCCTATCGTGTTCATGTCTATCCGTTGGTGGCGCACGCAGCATCCCGCACCTGTATTCGGTGGCGACGGTTCGCTCGACCCTGGAATGTGGCCCGCGTTTCTTTGGAACTCGTTCGGCTGGCTGTTTTGGGGAACGCTTGTCTGCCTCGTCCGCTATAAGTTGGAGAGACGTCGTCAGTTGAACGAGCAGAACGTCGCTTACGCCGCTTTGGACGGAGCGGATCATCTCGCTCCGACTCGCGTCCTGAATTCATCCGTTACCCACTCCTAGGAGTCCGCGCCGCATGCATCTGAACTTCGACACCATGGAAGCCCGCCACCTCGTCTACGTCTACGCAGGCGTGTGGATCGTCCAGGGCGGGTATCTGGCATGGATCACATGGCAGTGGTTCCACACCAGGAAGCCCTAGCGCGCCTTGCAGCCCACACCCCGCACCACTAGACTCGCAGAAGTGCCCAGTCCCCATCGAACCACATCAATCAGGTTCCATAAGCTTGCGGCTCTAGCCGCCCTGCCGCTCTCACTCGTGGGTTGCCGTCATCCCGGTTTTCCTGAGACTCCAGCCGGTTATCGCGAGTACGCTTACGTCTCAAACGGTGGAACCAATACCGTCTCGGTTCTCGACCTCGTCTACCTCAGGTCGGATCGTACCCTCCAAGTTGGCTCGCAACCTTCAGCGCTCCTAGCCAACCCGGTACGAAACGAGATCTATGTCGTCAACACGCAGTCCGGCAGCATCTCCGTGATCGACGCGTTAGCCAACAACGTCGTCGCCACGATTCCTGTGCATCGCATGCCGGTCTCGATTGACGTCGACCCGACTGGACACCGGGCGTTCGTCAGCAATTCCGGTTCGAATTCCATCAGCGTTCTAGACCTCGACCAAAGAAGAGAGATCGCCGAGGTTCCTGCAGAGCAGCCTGGAAAAGCCCACCTCTCGCCGGACAGCCGCTCTCTTGTCGTCCCGAGCCAGGCATCCGGATCCGTCTCAATCTTCGCTGTTGGCGCAATCCCCCAGCCCGGCGTTCTATCCAGTAAGGAAGTGCCTCTGAGCCGGCGCGCGCATTTCACCGGCTGCCCGGGTGCTGACTCGACCGTAATTCTCCCTGACTCGTCAAAGGCTTTCGTGGCGTGTTCGTCCGCACACCAGGTGATGGCCCTCAATCTCGCCGCAGCGAACGCCTCCTGGTCAGCTCGACAGGATCCAAGCCTGACAACAGATCGGCTGCTGACGATGGTCGAAGTTGGATCGACCCCAATCCATCTCGCACTCAAACCGGATGGCGGAGAAGTGTTCGTCTCGAACATGAACTCGGACAGTATCTCGGAGATTGCGACACAAACGAACGATGTCGGCGGAACGTACATGATCGGGACGAAACCCGTCAGCGGTATCGTGAGCGAAGACAATAGCAGGCTGTTCGTCTCAAATTCCGGCGACGACTCGATCGGGCTCTATAGCATCGACGACGGCAAGCTCGTCTCGAGCCTGCATACCGGCTCCGGACCAAGCTCCCTGGCGTTCTCGGCTGACGAGCATCTCCTGCTTGCGGTCGATGCGCACTCCGGAGACGTCTCGGTCATTCGAACGCTGAGCAAGCTTGGCCCGAACCTGTTCACGATCCTGCCAGCCGGGAGCGGGCCAAACGCCATCGTGACCAAGGTCGTTTCCCGACAGCCAAGAGTCTGACGGCATCGGGGCCTTAGACCTGCCGAGCAAGAACGAGCGTGATGTCATCCGGCTGCTCTTCCGCCCCGATCCACGCGTCGAGCGCGAGCATTACCTGCGCTGAGATGACATGGAGCGGCTGAGTTCGATAGCGGCTCACAACCTCCAACAACCGCGTCTCGCCAAAATCACCGAAGTCGTTCTCCGGCTCGGTTACCCCGTCGGAGTACGCTACCAGGATGTCCCCCGACTGCATGGTCACGCGGCCCTCGCCAAAGTGCATCCCGTCCATCAAGCCGACTACCGTTCCGCCTTCTTCCAGCCGCTGCACGCTTCCATCCTTGCCGAGAACAAAAGGGGGAAGCTGGCCTGCGTTCGAATAGGTAAGGACGGAGGAAGCGGCGTTGTAGTGCGCAAGAAATAAGGTGGCGTACTTCTCGGGCTGTGTGCTCCGAAAGAGGTGGCGGTTCAGAAGAGACATGATCCGGCCCGGAGATTGAAACCAGCCTCCCGCGTCGGCAAGACCTTCTTTGTTCGCCGTCAATCCTTCCAGGGCAGATTTGCTGTAGACGAGCTCCTCGCTGGCGAATTGGTAAGCGCGCACCGCGGAGTGGAGTGTCGCCATCAAGAGGGCAGCCGAGATTCCCTTTCCACTGATGTCCCCGATCGCAATCCCCACACCCGCTTCCCTGCGCGTCGGTCTCCCGCCATTCAGCGACGGAACGTCTTCCTGAAAGACGAGAAAATCATAGTAGTCGCCGCTCACGGAACGCGCCGGACGGCAGACCCCGTGAAGCTCGAGGGTTGGCAGATCTGAGGCGCTGTGCGGGAAGAGGTTCGCCTGCACCTCCTGCGCAATCGAGAGCTCGTTCTGGAGACGCTCCTTCTCTTTTTGCTCGACGAGAAGCCGCTGGAGAGAACCTGTCATCGCGTTGAAAGATCGGCTCAACTCGGCGAGTTGATCCGTCCTCTTCACAATAATCTTGTGCTCGAGATCGCCTCGGTCCACGCGCTGGGTCGCATCGTAGAGATCCGCAACTGACTCGGTCATCGTGCGGGTGAGGCGTACCGCCATCACAAACGCGGTCAGCCACAGCGCCCCAAATACGAAGACAAGCAACGTCAGAGAGACGCGAATGACGGTCATGACCCAGCCACTCAGGGACGCACCGAAGAGCTGCTGGTAGAGAAGCGAAGGACGGGAATCCACCTCTAGAACAACGTTGTCGGGCTGTCCCGCAGCCCAATCTGTCATCGCGAGGGTCGAGGGAAACCAGACCCGAATATCTGCAGCATTACTGCCCTTTGGGTCGACTCCGCCACGAGTCTCGGAAAGGTAATGCTGGCGATTGCGGCGTACCTCCGAAGAGTTCGGCGCGGGGTCCGAGCTTGCTTGCTTCGTTTCCGTCTTCTCGGGCAGAAGCCTCACGACTCCAAGTCCTTCGGCAAATAAGTCGATGAGCTCGCGTTCCATCGGGATACTGTTCATCACGGTGAACATGCGCCCATCGTTCAACCTCTGCTGGTGCAGGGCAACGAGGTAGAGTTCCCCGCCGTCCGAAACGATTCCATGAAACCGCCCTCCCCGCACCTCTGTCGCCCAGGGCGCAAGTCCGAGCGGAGCCTTTCTTGCCGATGCGACATGGAAAACGGATGTCCCGTCGAGGAAGCATGTGGTGTCGCGCCGAAAGCGAGAAGGAACGCCGGCCGGCCTGTCGTCCGGGGGTAGATCCGCGTTCATCGTCTCCCGTGTGCTATGTCCCTCAACCGTGGGTTGCAGGTGCCGAAACCGGGCTTCATTCTCGGATCCCATTTGCATGAGATAGCTCGTCACGCGAGCGTCCACAAGGTGGATCGCAAACTGTCCCGCAGCCACATATGCCGACACCAGAACCAGGGTGATGATCAGGACGACAGGGGCAAGTCCGATCAGAAGATACGTCAGGACAAGCTTGTTGCGCAGGCTCCAGAGCAGACGCATTCTTATGGTCGTCCAGATCAGCGGCAAAGCCACCATCAGAAGTACGACCCCGACGGTGATTTGGAGTCCCGCTGCAAGTCCGCCAAGCAGACCCGGGATCCAACGCATCGCTGAGAGGAGCAGAAACCAGGCGAGCAGCCAGAAGGCGGCACGCTCAAGGCCCTTACGTGGCCTGCGATCAATCCAGCCGAAGAACTTTGCTCTTGCCCCGTCCGGCACCGGCTAGACCTCCGCTTCTTGTGCGGGCAGCGTCGCCCTCATGGAATAGGAGATATAACGGTTTGCGGAAAAATGCGCCCCGGCGAGAAGAATCAAGCCGGAGACAAATGCCCACATCATCAGGCTCACCGAGATATAGAACGGCCCATAGACCGCTCGAAAGTCGAGCCACGGAAGCAGAAGAATGTACAAATACTTGGCGCCCTCCCAGATGAGCCCAATCGCGATCGCTGTAGGAAGAACAGCACCTGCGGGAATCTTTCGGTTGGGCAGCATCCAGTAGATAAGGAAGAACAGAAGAATCCCGGCAATCAGGGCGAACAGCTTCAGCACGAGAAACGCTGCAAACGAGAACGCCGGACTATCTGTATGACCGAAGAACACCCAGCTCATGATAGTTTTCTGCCCTGCGGTAAGAGCGATGGAGGTGATCGCCAGCGCACCGACCGCTGTAGCCAAGCCGATCGAGACCGCCTGGTTATGGAGATAAGAACGATTCGTCTTCACCCCCCAAACGTCGTTCAGGGCCACCTCAAGTGGAAGGAACACCCCCGTGGACGTCACAAGAAGCATCACCACCGAAAAGATCTGCGTTCCCTTGCGAGGGTGAGCAAGGATGACCATGTTACGCATGACGAAGTCCTGCCCAACGGGTAGGAAGCTGTGCATCATCTCGCCGACGACGCTTTCCATCCGATCCGAATGGAAGACCCTTTGCGAGATCGTCAGCAGGAGCACGATGAAGGGAAAGAGTGAAAGGATCGTGTTCGCCGCGACGCTGAAGGCGTAGGTATGGACCTCCGACCGCACGAGGTACTTCGCAAGGTCGACGATTTGCGGCCAGGCCCCCGGGGCGACCAACTCATCTCCCCCCGGTAACGGCGCATCCGCAGCGCCTGACGAGGGTTCCAGATGCTCCAGCCGTTCCTCGACAAGCGGAATGTCTCTTACCGCTAAATCTTCAGGCGTGGCGATCCCGGCCGCTTTCTCAAGAGGCTTCGTCGAGCTAAATCGTTCATCGCTTGGATTGATTGGCATCTAGAACATACGGGCATCCTCGCCCGCTTCACCCGATGCTAGCAGAGGAGGCATTCTCGACCGAACCCACCGGATCCTCCGAACTGCCGCTCCTCCGAAGCCGTCCGAGCGCCCAAACAGCACTCTCGGCCAGGACGGCGTCCTCTCCTGCAGCCCAGACCTCAAGTTGCGGAATAAATTGGCTTTGTCCACTGTTCCCCATCGCAATCGCGACATTCCGATGGAGACGCTTTTTTCCTGTTCGCTCGAGGGGTGATCCCTTGAAAACGCGACGGAAGCCAGCTGAGTCCAGCTGCGCCAGCCATTCCAGCGCAGGGTTGACGAGTTCCCGGCGAGTCTCCAGCCCCTGCTTCCATGCGATTGGAGCCTTTCGATTCCACGGACACACATCCTGGCAAATGTCGCAGCCAAACACCTGTCGACCCACCGCTTCCCGTAGATCCTCAGTAATCGACCCCTTCTTCTCAATGGTCAGATATGCGATGCAGAGGGAGGCGTCCATCTCGCGTGGCGCCACGAGAGCGCCGGTCGGACAGGCTTCGAGGCAGCGAGTACAGCTCCCACAGCGGTCCTCGGCAGGAAGGGATATGACCGTCGTCTCAGCTAGCGGAAGGGAGGTGACGATGACTCCCATCAACATCCACGACCCCATACCCTCACGGATCACACAGGTGTTCTTCCCGACCCAACCGATTCCGGCCTTGGTCGCCATTCCTCGCTCCACGAGTGGGCCCGTATCCACGTAGCACCGTGTTTCGCACTCGGATCGCACTTTCAACCCAGCCTCAACCTCCCGGAGCCGCGCCAGCAGGTCGTCGTGGTAGTCGACCGCCTGGACTGCTTCTCCCACTTTGCGGCCGCTCCACGCATAGCGGCCGATCCATCCGGCTCCAGGCTCGGCCACATCAAGGGACAGAGGCGCTGCGGCGTTGTAGTTCATTGCGCACACTACGACCGACCGTGCCCACGGAAGCGCAACCTTTACAGCGCTCCTCACCAGCGCCCCGCGCTCGTCGCGACGCTTTAGCCAGTCCATCTCACCCGCTCGTCCAGCCTCAACCCAGTCGACGAACCGTGCACCGTCTATCGGATTGTCTGCTGCAGTCACCCCCGAGACGTCAAATCCCGTTTGCCTGGAAGCATCTTTCACCCAAGCGATAAGGCCCTCGGTCCACTCGCATAAACTCATTTCCATCCGCCGGATAGGTCATGCGACCCACCTTCTCAGGGTACCGCCACGAGTGCGTTTGAAACAGGCTGACGAAGAGATCGTTTCGCGATAAACTAATCAAACGGAGAGGTGGCAGAGCCCGGTTGAATGCACCTGACTCGAAATCAGACGTACCTTCGCGGGTACCGGGGGTTCGAATCCCTCCCTCTCCGCCACCTTTTTCTCCATCCCTGACGAACGATCCTTTCAAACAAGACGGTCCTGCATGAAGAACGGGTTTTCACTTCTCGCTCTGGTATTCAGCCTCTTATTAGTAGCTGAACGTCCACTGGGTGCCCAGAACCTCGTCGCGTCAGAGTTGCTCCACCCCGGAGATAGCTGGCCTGGCTACCATGGCGACTACACCGGGCAGAGGCACAGCAAACTGACACAGATTGATCGCGATAATGTTGGCCACCTTGGGCTGGCGTGGGCCTTCCAGAGCACCCAGATCGCGGCCATCAAAGCTTCTCCACTGATGGTGGATGGGGTCGTCTATCTCACCGTGCCGAACAACGTCTGGGCGGTGGATGCGCGAACCGGCCACTTGCTTTGGAAGTACACTTACCCCCCGAATCATGGGCACTCCATCGGGCACCGCGGCGTCGGGATGTATAAGGGCACGATCCTGTTTCTCTCGCCTGATTGCCATCTGGTTGCACTCGACGCGCGGGACGGGAAGGTGCTCTGGAATACCGTGGTCGCCGACTCTACCAAAGGCTACTGGACGACAGCGGCTCCGTTAGTTGTTGGAAATCATGTCCTTGTGGGAGTTTCTGGCGATGCGGACAACATTATGTTGTTCCTTAAGTCGATTGACGGGGACACGGGGAAGATCCAGTGGGAGTGGGATGCGAGCCCGCCGGAGGGCACGCCGAAGGCGGCGACGGGTGGGGCGACCTGGATGACGGGCACGTACGACCCTGATCTGAAGCTGATCTATTGGGGGACGGGTAACCCTACGCCGGTCTTGAATGGAAGGGTGCGGCCGGGAGATAACCTCTTTACTTGCAGCATCGTGGCGCTGGATCCGGAGACGGGGAAGCTTGTCTGGGCCTTTCAGCCTTCGCCGCATGATACGCATGACTGGGACGCGGTGGAAGCCCCGGTGCTGGTGGATGGGGACTTTCATGGAAAACCCCGGAAGATGCTCATGCAGAGTTCGAGGAATGGGTACTTTTTCGTGCTTGATCGGACCAACGGCAGAGCTTGTTGACGGTGCCTTTCGGGCCGGTGAACTGGGCGAAAGGGATTGATTCTAAAGGACAACCTATCCCCAATCCGGAGAAAGATCCGGCTCCGGATGGGCGGCTGGTCGCGCCGGATGAGGCGGGGTTGACGAATTATCGTTCGCCTAGCTTCGATCCGAAGACGGGATTATTTGTGGTGGACGCGCACCCTAGCTATAGTCTTTATTTTCAAAAGGATGCGGATGGGGCCTATGGGTGGGCGGGGGCGGACTATTCGCTTTGGGGCAAGGGTGTGATCGAGGCGATCGACTACCAGACGGGGAAGATTCGCTGGTCGCACTATGTGGGTAAAGGTGGATCGGGTGCGGGTGTGCTCACAACTGATGGAAACATTACGTTTACGGGCGATGCCTATGGGAATGCGCTGGCGCTCGACACGGCTACGGGAAAGACATTGTGGCACGCGGGACAGGGTATGCCGATGCAGAGTTCGCCGATCACGTACGCGCTCGACGGGCGTCAGTATGTTTTGACGAGCAGCGGCGGCGTGCTCTTTTCCTGGGCTCTTCCGGTGAAAAACGTACGGTAGGATGTGGGCCATTGTGCGGTAAGTGTGGTTAGCGGTCAGGTAGAAAACGTGGTGAGGGGTGCGTCTTTATTGGCGATTCGCGTTTTGCGACGTGGTTTTTGTAATGCGCGGGCGAAGAGGGCCTTTCCGGAGGCTCCTGTTGTCAAGCGGGCTGTCTTTTTGCGAGATGTGAGAGGATTTCTTTATGAGCGATTTCATCCCCAAAGCAGGCAAGATCAAGATCGGTGGACTTAGCCGTGCGGCTCAGAAATTGCAGTCTGCACGGGAGAAGGCAGAAGGCCTGAAGGCTGGCGGCAAGCCAGTCCCGGGCGTTTCGACAGCTTCGTTGAAGGCGAAGGACTCCTTTGCCGGAACGAAGAAGACGACATTCCAGCGCAAGGCCGTTTAGCCACTCTTCCACCAACGAGAACCACGACCCAAACAAGGCCCTGCATGTGCGGCTTCCCTGCCCGCTGTGGGGCTTCTTTCGTCCGTGGACTACCGCCCGGCCGACAGGATCGGGGACACGAGCTTTTCAATCTTCGTAACGATCTCCTCGGCGGGCGGCCGCTTCGGGGTGTGCATCCACTCCTTGGCCACCCCGTAGATCGCCCAACTGGCGGCTGAGGCGATCAGTTCGGGCCGCATCGAGACGGGTGGGTGTTTCGCCATTCCTTCCAAGAGTATGCGCCGCACGACCGCGATCACCGCGGACTCCATGTGTCCTTCCAGCTGCCTCTGGCTTCCGCAGTCGGCTCCGGGAATGCTCGTGATGAAGTCGCAGACACCAAGCGCGATCGCCTGTAGCGCACCGTCGCATCCGCTGAAGCTGATATTGCGCTTTGCCAGCAGACCGCGAAAGCGGCCTCCGACCAGGCACTCGAGCAGGGCGAACTTGTCGGGATAGTGGTCGTAGAAGGTCGCGCGGTGCAGCGTCGCCTTATCGGCGATGTCCTGTACGGAGATCTTGTCGAAGTCCTTTTCGGACAGGAGCTGGTCGAGAGCGTTCTGAAGCATCTGGCGCGTGCGGCGGACGCGGGGATCTATCGGTTCCCTCGTATCAACGGCCTCGACTTGTGCCTCAACCTGTTCCATATCCGTTCAGCTTATCAATAGATTTTTCTCAGGAGGGATTGGCGACATTTGTCGTGAACTTTATGAATCGACAGATGTCGTTTTCTCGTCATATGTCGTAAGGAGATTTAGTCATGCCCACCTTACTGCATATCGATTCGAGCCCACTTGGGGACGCTTCTATCTCACGCCACCTTTCGCACCATTTCGTCGAACAGTGGAAGGAAGTGAATCCGGACGGTCACCTTGTTCGCCGTGACCTGACCGAAACCACCATCGTCCCGGTGACGGCATCGTGGATTGGCGCCGTGTACACGCCGGATGATGCTCGTACCCCGGAGCAGAACGAGATTATCTCGCTTTCCAATACCCTGCTCGCCGAGCTGAGGGCGGCTGACGAGTATGTCATCGGTGTGCCGATGCACAACTTCAGCATCCCTTCGACGCTGAAGCTTTGGATCGACCAGGTCGCGCGACGCGGCGAGACGTTCTCCTATATCGATGGCAAGCCAGAAGGTCTGCTGAAAGGAAAGAAAGCTACCTTCATCACCGCTTCGGGCGGCGCCTACGACGCGGGAACCGCGTTTGCCTCGTTGAATTTCGTGGAGCCCTATCTGCGTTCGGTGTTCGGCTTCCTGGGTGTGATCGATACAACGTTTATCAATGCCGGCGGAGCGTCCGCGATCATGTATGGACAAATCGATCGTCCTACCTTCCTTCAGCCACACCTTGATTCGATCCGGCAGCAACTTCAGCCAGCGCGGGTGTAACCTCGCGTTGGGCGAACCGGGAACGCACGAGGCTTGCCGCCCCGGCGTACCAGCTGGCCCCTGGCGTGGTCTTCCCTTTCTTCTGGATTGAGGCACCGATGCGGTGCTCTCGGTGCCTCAATCCCTGGAGATTGTCTTATTCGGAAAGTATCTCCATGCCTCTAGTGCTGGCGATTTCAGTTCGTTCCTCTTGCTCGTGAATGCCGGGGCGACCCTGCTGAGGTAGCATCGACGGGTATGGCCAGAGCAAGAAGTCCTGAGAAACGAGAGGCGCTTCTGCGGTCCGCCGTGCGTGAGATTGCGGAGGCGGGCCTGGGTGCTTCGACCGCGAAGATCGCCAAAGGAGCAGGGCTCGCGGAAGGCACGCTGTTCACGTACTTCGCCTCCAAGGATGAGCTACTGAACGAGCTTTACCTCGAGTTGAAGACCGAGGTGTACCGGCGAATCCACGAGAGCTTCCCGCATCAGTCCGACCTTCGGGAACGAGCAGCGCACGTTTGGAGGGAATACCTCCGGTGGGCGATTGAGAAACCACAGGAGCGGAAGGCTTCCGTGCTGCTCAATTTCTCGGACATCATTTCCGCGACGACGAGGCAGCGAATGGAAGCTGTACGGGGAGCAGTCTCGGAGACCATGGCTGAGGTCGGGAGACTTGGTGCGTTTAAGAGCCTGCCCGCAGGGTTTGCTTCGTCCGCCATGTCGGCGATGCAGGAGGCGGTGATGGAGATTGCGGCGAAGAAGCCGGGGCAAAAAGCACGGCTCGTCGAGCAGGCGTTCGAAGCCTTCTGGCGCATGGCCTCCTGAGCTGAGGATTCTTCCAATAAATGAGCAACCACTCGCTCATTATTGAATCTATACAACAGGAGGACATCACATGGCGAAGGTCTGGTTGATTACGGGAAGTGGAAACGGGTTGGGCCGGGATATTGCGGAGGCTGCCCTAGCGGCTGGAGACAGTGTGGTCGCCGGGGCGCGGCGGACGGAGGAGTTGAAGCCTCTGGTGGAGCTGTATGGAGAGCGCGTGACACCGGTGACATTGGATGTTCGCGAGGAAGAGGCGGCGAAGGCCGCGGTCAAAGCTGCCGTGGACACCTATGGTCGCCTCGACGTGCTGGTGAATAACGCGGGGTACGGGTACTTCGCCCCGTTTGAGCAGATGACATCCGAGCAGTTTCGCGATGTGGTGGAGACGTGCTTTTTTGGCGTGGTCTACACGACGCATGCGGCGCTGCCGGTGATGCGCAAGCAGAAGAGCGGGCACATCTTCCAGATCTCCTCGATTGGCGGGCGCATGGCGAGAGCGGGCAATTCGCCGTACCATGCAGCGAAGTGGGCGGTGGGCGGCTTCAGCGATTCGGTTGCCGCCGAGGTAGCGTCGTTTGGCGTGAAGGTCTGCACGCTGGAGCCGGGCGGAATCCGCACGAACTGGGCTATGAGGGCAAGCGAGCACTCTCCGGAGGTGATGCCGGAGTACGAGGAGTCGGTTGGCACCACGTACAAGTTGCTGGCTTCGATTCGCGGCAAAGAAGAGGGCGATCCGAAGAAGATCGCCGAGGTGATCGTGACGCTAGCGAATACCGAGGATGTTCCGAGGCGGCTGGTCCTTGGCAAGGACGCGGAGAGCCGTGTGAAGCATGTCGAGGCGGGGCGTGCGGAGGAAGCGGCGAAGTACCGTGCGGTGACGCTCTCTACGGTCTTCGCGGACGCAGTCGTGATACCCGGCCTGATCACCCACTGACGCGACGGCCTCACTTATTCAGGTTCCGGCCTGTCAGGAGTTCAAGCAACAACGGCAGAATCAACGATAAGCGGTTGGCTTCTTACTCTCCCACCTTAGGCGCGGTGAAGCGCTGCGCCGAAGGTGGGGCCCCCTCTCTTCGTTTGCTGGATTCGGGGCCATGTGTTCGGGGTGTAAGCAATTTCAGCGGATCAAGCTAAACTGACTTTGCCTTCACCCGGATCCTATCGTGTCCTCTCGCAAGCCAACGGTTCTCGATGTCGCCAAGCTCGCCCAGGTGGGAGCTTCGACCGTATCGCGCTGCCTGCGTGGCGGCCCGTATGTGAGCGAGGATGTGCGGCAACGCATTATGGACGCGGTGCATGCGTTGGGGTATGAGCCGAACGAGGTTGCGCGAAGCCTGCGGGGTGGACGGACCAAATCGATCGGCGTGGTGTTTCCGCAGATTGCGAATCCTTACTTCAGCCGCTGCGTGCAGGAGATTGAACTGGAGGCGACGCGGCAGGGGCTTTCAGTCATCCTGCTGACGCATCAGGAAGATCCTGAAAGGCAATCGAAGCAGCTTGCCGTCCTGCGGCGGTCTCGGGCGGACGGGGTTATTCTGACTGCCGCGCCTGACTCGGATATGGAGAGACTGCGGCATGAGCTAGGCAGCATGCCGGTTGTGGCGCTGGATCGTCCGCTATGGCAGGATGCGGATGTGGTGATGCTGCGGCACGTGGAGGCGGCGCAACTGGCGACACGGCATCTGCTGGAACACGGGATTCATGAGATCGCGTGCGTCACGGCCAGCCCGAGTATCTACTCGTTTCAAGAGCGGATCCAAGGATACGAGCAGGCAATGCAGAAGGCTGGCGAGAAGTCTACCGTTATTGCCGCTGCGGACTATGGGGCTTTGCAGACGGCGGTGCGGAAGGCGCTGACACGCAAGCCGAAGCTGCGGGCCCTGTTTGCGCTGAGCAGTATGGCGACGGTGTCGGCAATGAAGGCGATACGCGAGGTTCAGGCGGATCATGCGCGCGACGTGGCGGTGATCGGCTTCGATGATGTGGACCTGGCGAGCCTTGTGCAGCCGGCGATCACGGTGGTGGTCCAACCAACGGACCTGATGGCGCGTGAGTCGGTTCGGCTTCTGGTTAAGCGAATCAGCGCAGATCATTCTCTGCCGGTGCAACGGGTTCAGTTAGAAGCTGAGCTCCTCCTGCGGAACTCCTGCGGCTGCCCCTAAGACTCGGCTCGAGCTGTATCTCCCTCGAAACAGAATGGCCTCCGACTCGGTCCACACCCGGCACAAATTCCGCTTGACACCGGTTTGCGGGGCGGCATAGGATTCGCTCGCTTCTGAAACGGCATAAAAGCGCGAATCCAGCGGATGCTGCGTAAGAGTATGGCAACGTTGCGAACATGGCATTTTCGGTGGTTTGTGAGTTTCAAAACGTGCGGCGCTCGTCCAGGCCTGCTCGGGATTTCTGAATTACTCCAGGTGCTTGTACGAAGAGACAACCCTGGGAGTCTGATTTGAGAAAACGTTACCTGCGACGGTAAGTTGTCCTGGCTCCATCAGCAGCACTTGAACCTGTTTCACAGTTTGACCCTTCGGAGGAGTACAGATGCGCAAGAATAAAATCCTGGCGATAGCTTTCCTACTTACGGCCTTCCTGGCCGGCGTGCCACGCGCGCATGCTCAGGAGAACGGAACGATTAACGGAATCACGACAGATCCTTCGGGCGCGACGGTTCCAAACGCCACGGTCAAACTGGTGAACCCGGCGACGGGCGACACGCGTACCGCGACCACGAACGACTCTGGTCTGTTCAGCTTTACCGGCCTGGCGATCGGCAAGTACAACCTGTCCGTGGTCGCGGCGGGCTTCAAGAACGTGGCGACAAATAACATCGTGTTGAACGTGGCGCAGACGGTCGAAGAGAAGATCACTCTCGAAGTCGGAAGCGAAGGCCAGACGGTCACGGTTGAAGCCAACGCATTGGCCGTGCAATCGGAGACAAGCCAGGTGGACAGCCTTATCTCAGGCGCACAGGTTGCGGAGCTTGCGACGAACGGACGAAACATCACCGCGCTGGCTGTTCTGGCGCCGGGCGTTTCGAACAATCTGCCCGACTATAACGGCGTGATGGCGTTGACTGCCGGGAACGGCATCAGCTTCAACGGTACGCGTCCGAGCCACAACATCTATCTCGTGGATGGCGGCGAGATCTACGATCGTGGATGCGGTGGATGCTTCAGTATTCTCGTGTCGCAGGATTCGATCGCGCAGTTTCAGACGCTGACCAGCAACTACAGCCCGGACTATGGGATCGGATCGGGCGGACAGGTGCTGATGGTGTTAAAGTCGGGCTCGAAGAGCTTCCATGGCGGATTGTGGGAGTTCAATCGCAACGAGGCGTTCGATGCGAACAACTACATCTCGAAGATGAACAATCAGCCCACGCCGAAGCTGCGCGTGAATATTTTCGGCGGTAACATCGGTGGCCCGCTCTTCATTCCACACTTTTATAACAATGCGCGTAACCGCACGTTCTTCTTCTTCAATGAGGAGGACCGGCGCGAGATCGCCGGAACGGCTCCGAGCACGACCAATACGATTCCGACAGGCGATTACCCGGTATTAGGGCAGTCGCTGAACTATGTCACGCCGGCCTCGGGCAAGACCCCTATTGTTCCCGTTACGTCGGATCCGGCAAAGCTTGCGATCTACGCCGCGGATGGACTCACTCCCGGACAGCCCTTTCCGAACAACGTGATTCCCGCGAACCTGATCGATCAGAATGTGGTGACGATGATCAATACGGGCATCTTCCCCAAGCCTAATGTTTCCACCGGAGCGAACCAATTTGTAACCTCGGTCAGTCAGCCGACGTTTGTGCGCGAGGACCTTGTCCGTATCGACCACACCATCAACGACAAGCTGCAGTTGATGGGTAACTACATCCACGATGCGAACAGCCAGACGAAGTTCCCTCCGCTCTGGAGCGACGACAACTACCCGACGGTTGGAAGCGCGATCTCGAACCCGGCGTGGGCCGCGGTTATCAAGCTGACGCAGACACTCTCGCCGAACCTCCTCAACGAGACGGCGTTCAACTTCAACGGCAACAAGCTGACGATCACCCCGGTCGGCACGTTCGCACAGCCGACGGGCTTCAACACGACAACCTTCTTCTCCGGGCAGAACGCTCTCAATCGTCTGCCTGAGGTTGACCTTGGTGCGCCGTATGGTACGAACTGGAGCCCATCCTACTATCCGTGGCACAACGCGGCCATGGACTATCAGTATCGGGATGACGTCTCCTGGACCAAGGGCCGCCACTCGATGAAGTTCGGCTTCTCGTGGATGCACTTCCTCAAGAACCAGCAGCTCCAGTCGAATACGCAGGGTACTTATACCTTCAACAATTCCAGCTTCGCGGGTGACTCGTACGTCAACTACCTGCTTGGCGATGCGGCTAACTTCACGCAGTTGCAGGTGCTCAATGGCCTGCACTGGGTGAATAATACGTACTCGTTTTATGGCGAGGATAACTACAAGCTGACCCGGAGGCTCACGCTCAACCTTGGCTTCCGCTACGACGCCCTCCCACATAACTATGAGCGCTTCAACGAGTTCGCAAACTTCGTCCCGGCAGACTTTACCGCAGCGAATGCTCAGAGTCCGGTCAACGGAACGTTGAATCCAAACGGCCCGGGATTCAGCACACCGAAGGGGATCAGCCAGCCCTTCTACCTCAACGGCATCCAGTTGGCAGGCGTGAATGGGTTCCCAAGAGGCGGCGTGCAGAACGACTGGAAGTCCGCTCAGCCACGCGTCGGCTTTGCGTACGACGTGTACGGAGACGGCAAGACGGTGCTTCGCGGTGGTGCGGGTCTCTTCTATGAGCGCATCCAGGGCAACGATTCGTATGACGCGGGGAACAATCCGCCGTTCTCGTATCAGCCTTCGGCAAACAACGTTTACTTCTCGAATACAAACACGAGCGCGACGAATGGCCAGACGGCCTCCACCAACCCGAAGCCGGCCAGCATCACCAATCTCGCGTATCACTATCCGCTTCCGGGTCTTGCGATGTATAGCCTTGGCATCCAGCACGAGGTCGCTCCGTCGATCGTCAGCGTGCTGCAATATGTCGGTACGGCGGGTTGGAACCAGAACGACGACCGCGCCATCAACACGATTCCACTGAACAGCAGCGCTGCTGTCCGGCAGACGGTTGCGAACGGGTCGGTGGATGCCAACACGCTGCGCCTGTTCCAGGGCTACGCGGGTATCACGCAGGAAGAGCAGACGACGAACTCCAGCTATAACTCGCTGCAGGCTGGGCTTCGCGTCGAGAACAAGCACAACCTGACAGTACAGGTGTCCTATACCTGGTCGCACCAGATCGATCTGGCTAGCAATGGCGGCGACCTGGCGACGCTCTCCAACCCGTTCAACGCGAAGTATGACAAGGGATCAGGATCCTATGATCGCCGCAACATCTTCAGCACAAACTATATCTACGATCTTCCCTTCTTCAAGAACTCGAGCAACTTCGCGGAGCGCGAGTTCCTGAGCGGATGGCAGGTTTCAGGAATCACGATCGCGAACTCCGGTACGCCGGTGGCCATCACATACGGGACCGACACGATCGGTCTTGGTGGCGGCACCTCGAACCGGGCCAACCTCGTCGCAGGCACTCCAACGCTTGGCCAGAAGAAGTTCAACAGCTACTTCAACACTGCAGCGTTCTCCGCACCAGTTGCACCGTGGCAAGGTGGAGATGCGACCAGTGTGAACCAAGGATTCGGCAACTCGGGTAAGGATAAGGTGATCGGACCAGGACGTTTCAATACGAACCTGTCTGTCTTCAAGTCCTTCCCGCTTTACCGTGAATCGCTCCGGTTGCAGCTCCGGGCCGAGTCGTTCAACACCTTCAACCACACGCAGTTCCAGAACCTGCAGAACAGCTTCACGGCGAGCAACTTTGGACAAGTGACCTCGACGTGGGATGCCCGCAAGTTCCAGTTCGGCGGCAAGCTGCTGTTCTAAGCCGTAACCCGAGTGGCGCCGTCGATCTCTGATCTTCGGCGCCATTTCCTTTTCTACAGGATGCTTCCTGTCTTATCTGCAAGGTGGAGTCAATCTCGTGAGACGTTTTGTATTTGCTGCACTTCCGTTTTTGTCGATCGGTCTTTTTGCACAGATCAAGCCATCCGCTTACATGGACTCTTCCCTTCCCGCGGCGGTACGTGCGCATGACCTTGTATCGAAGATGACGCTGGATGAGAAGGCGTCGCAGCTTGAAGACTGGGCGACAGCAATTCCGCGTCTTGGCATCCCTGACTACCAGACGTGGAGTGAGGCTCTGCATGGCGTTGCGAACTCGGGTTATGCGACGGTGTTCCCGCAGGCGATCGGGATGGCTGCGACGTGGGACCCGATGATGGTGCAGCAGATGGGCGACGTGATCTCGACCGAGGGCCGGGCGAAGTATAACCAGGCGCAACGCGAGGGCAACCACCGTATCTTCTACGGGCTCACCTTCTGGTCTCCGAACATCAATATCTTCCGCGATCCGAGATGGGGACGCGGGCAGGAGACGTACGGGGAAGATCCATTCCTGACGGGCAGGATGGGCGTCGCGTTTATTCACGGTGTGCAGGGCTCCGATCCGGAGCATCCGAAGGCCGTCGCGACGAGCAAGCACTTCGCGGTACACAGTGGGCCGGAGTCCACGCGTCATATCGCGAATGTCGATGTCGCTCCAAGGGATCTCGAAGAGACTTACCTTCCGGCGTTCCGTTCGACGGTGATCGATGGACATGTGAAGTCGGTAATGTGCGCTTACAACGCCATCGATGGGATGGGCGCATGCGCGAACACGATGCTCCTGAAGGATCACCTGCGCGATGCTTGGGCGTTCAAGGGGTTCGTTGTCTCGGACTGCGCAGCAATCGTTGACGTGACGAACGGGCATCACAACGCGCCGGACATCATGCATGCGGCGGCTATCTCGATCAAAGCGGGGACAGACCTTTCCTGCAGCATCTGGGCGCCCGGTTTCAACACGCTTGGCGAGGCGGTGCGCAAGGGAGTCGTGTCGGAAGACCTGCTGACGAAGTCTGCGGAGCGACTCTATACGGCGCGCTTTGAGCTTGGGTTACTCGATGCTCCGGGAGTGAATCCGTATGACAAGATTCCCTTCAGTGATGACGACTCCGTGCAGCATAACGAGTTATCGCTGAAGGCAGCGAAGGAGTCGATCGTTCTGCTAAAGAACGATGGCATTCTTCCTTTGGAGAAGGCCCCGAAGCGCATTGCGGTCATCGGTCCGACGGCTGACCTGCTGACTTCGCTTGAGGGTAACTACAATGGGCAGGCGTCAAAGCCGGTGTCGCCGGTCGATGGCATCATCAAACAGTTCCCCGGTGCAGAGGTTCACTATGCGCAAGGGGCGACGCTCGCTACGGGCTTCAGTGTGCCGGTGCCTCGGAGCGTGTTTGGCAAGGGGTTGAAGACGGAGTACTTCGCGACAACGGACTGGACAGGCAAGCCCGTGGCTGTGGGAATGGACTCGTCGATTCAGCACGACTGGCGCGATGTTGAGCCGGTCCCTGAGCTTGAGACGCATGACTACTCGGTGCGGTGGAGCGGGACGCTGCAGGTTCCGGCGGCGGGTAAATACGCCTTCATCCTCGAGGGTGGTTCAGCCTTTCCCTATTCGCCGAAGGAGAACTATAGGGTTGTGATGGACGGCAAGGTGGTGTCCGAGGGAACACTGACGAAGGGCAAGCTGGAAATGGGGGCGTTTGCGGTGGTTGCAGGGGCTTCTCCCACCGCTCCGCCGGTGATGTCGGGAACGACGCCGGCGCGGATGGAGTTGACGTTCGACGATACGAAACCGCATACGTTCGAGGTGTCGTACAGCCACTTCGGCGATCGGGCGGGTGGTGGAGCAACGCTGCGCTGGGAGGCTCCGGAGAAGGCTCAGTTGGATGAGGCGGTTGCCGCTGCAAAGGCTTCCGATGTCGTCGTCGCGTTCGTTGGGCTATCGCCTCAACTCGAAGGTGAGGAGATGCCGATCAAGATCGAAGGCTTCAACGGCGGCGACCGGACGAGCATCGATCTTCCGGCCTCGCAGCGGAAGATGCTGGAGGCGGTATCTGCTACGGGCAAGCCGGTGGTTGTGGTGTCGATGTCGGGCAGCGCGATTGCGCTTACGTGGGCCAAGGAGCATGCGGCGGCCATTTTGCAGGCCTGGTATCCGGGAGGCAAGGGCGGAGCCGCTGTTGCCCAGACGCTTGCCGGGGAGAACAATCCTGCGGGTCGTCTGCCTCTTACCTTCTATGCGAGCACGGCGGACCTTCCGGAGTTCACGAATTACTCGCTCAAAAACCGCACCTATCGTTATTACACGGGCGCTCCGCTGTGGGGATTTGGATATGGGCTGAGCTACTCGACGTTCAGCTATGAGGGGCTAAAGGTGGCAAAGTCTGTCGAGGCGGGTAAGCCGGTGACGGCGGCCGTGACGGTGAAGAATACGAGTGCGCGGGCTGGGGACGAGGTCGTTGAGGCTTATCTCAAGACGCCGCAGGCTGGCGGCCCGAAGCATTCGCTGGTGGGCTTCGAACGCGTGCACCTGGACGCGGGGGAGAGCCGCGAGGTGACGCTGACGCTGCAGCCGCGCTCGCTTTCGAGCGTGGACGACAAGGGCGAGCGATCGATTCTATCGGGTGAGTATCACCTGAGCGTCGGGGGAGCGCAGCCCGGGGATACGGCGGCCAAGGTGGAGACGGACTTCTCGGTGACGGGGACTGCGGCTTTGCCGAAGTAACGGCTTCCGCTGCAGGCGAGACGAGCGGCGGGCTGCGCTGCTAGTCTCATGTGGAAGGGCCAGTTATTGAGACCGTGAAACGAAGCGAACTCCATGTCAAACGGAAAGTCCCCGCAGTGGTTGCGGGGCTTCTGTTGCTATGCGCTGGGCCGCTGGTGATTGCGCAGGACGTTGAGCTTCAACACGCCATCGAGTTGACCCAGGCTGGCGAGTTTCACGAGGCGGAGCTTGCGTGGCGGAAGCTAGATACGGCTCATCCGAAGAACGCTTCGATCCATGCGGCGCTTGGGCTTGTGCTTGCCCAGCAGGGCGAGTTGGAACAGGCCGCGGTTGAGTATCGCAAGGCGATTGCGCTCGATCCGCACCAAGCCGATGCTTCGATGAATCTTGGACTGGCTGAGTTCAAGCAAGGTAAGTTTGGGGCGGCAATCGATCCGCTGCTTGCGGCAAAGAAGGAGAAGCCGGACGATCCTCGGACCGGGATTTTGCTTGGGATGAGTTACTACGGGACGCGGGAGTATGCGAAGGCAGTTCCCTATCTTCAAGCCGCAGTCAACAGCGATCCTGCAAACCTGAAGATGCATAGCGTGCTTGCGGAGAGCTGCTTTTTTAGTCGGCAGTACGACTGCGCGATGGCCGAGTACAAGACGATCCTGACGGCGGATCCTAACTCGGTGCAGGCCCATATGCTGATGGCACAGGCGTTGGGTGAGTTGAACCGGGCTCCCGAAGCAATCAAGGAGTTGGAAGAGGCGGCGCGAATCGCTCCGGATGAGCCGAATGTGCACTTTGAGTTGGGCTATCTGTACTATGTCGCGCATGACTATGATCATGCGGGGCCGCAGTTCGAGATGGAGTTACAACATAATCCGGAGCATGCGCAGGCAAGCGCTTATCTCGGAGATATTCGGCTGAGAACGAACGATACGGCGGGAGCTGAGACGCTGCTGACGAAGGCGTTGAAGCTCCAGCCGGATATGCGCATGGTCTATCTCGACCTGGGAAAGATCTATAGCGACGAGAAGAAGAACGATGAGGCGCTTGCGGCTTTCTTGAAGGCTGAGAGCCTTGATCCTTCGGAGCCGGATGCGCACTATCGGCTGGCTCGTCTGTATACGACGCTTGGGCAGAAGCAGAAGGCGGAGATGGAATATGCGAAGACGAAGGCCCTGCATAGCAAGGCGGCGGACTCGCTGATTCAGAAGATATCCGGGCCGGGGGCTGTCGTTACTCCATGAGGAAACGCCGCATCCATTCGCGACGGGAGTTTCTGTGGATGGCGGCTTCGACGGCTGCTTCCGGGTCTGCGATGGGGCAGGGGGTTGTGGCCAGGAATGTGACGCCGCAGCCGCGCGGGAAGCCGTCAGGACTTCCATTCCGGGCACACTTCACCGATGTTGCCGCAGCGGCGGGGCTGACGCAGCCGATCGTCTATGGCGGGTTGCAACGCAAGGACTACATCGTCGAGACGGTGGGGTGCGGGATTGCGTTCTTCGACTTCGACAACGATGGATGGCTCGATATCTTTATGCCCTGCGGGAGCAGGATGGAGAATGCTCCTGCGGATGCTACCAATCGGCTGTATAAGAACAACCGCGATGGGACGTTTACCGATGTGACGGAAAAGGCTGGGCTCGTGCGGTCGGGGTGGGCGAGCGGGGTGACGATCGCGGACTATAACAACGATGGGTTCGAGGACATCTTCATCACGTACTACGGGCAGAATGTGCTGTATCGGAATAACGGGGATGGGACATTTACCGATGTGACGAAGGAAGCGGGACTGCTGTACGCGGGGCCGGCTCGGTGGGGTTCGGGATGCACGTTTCTGGACTATGACCGAGATGGGCACCTGGATCTATTTCTTGCGACGTATGTGGACTTGAATCTTGGCAAGCTGCCGAAGCCGGGGGAGAATCCTTACTGCAACTTCAAGGGTGTGCCGGTGAACTGCGGGCCGCGTGGGCTTGGGATGGGCAGCCACTACCTTTATCGGAACCTTGGGAATGGGACGTTTGTCGATGTGACGGAGAAGTCGGGGATCGGCCGTACTGCGAAGACGTATGCGATGACCTCGGTCGCGGCTGACTTCGATAACGATGGCTGGACGGATATCTATGTCGCGTCGGACTCGACGCCAAGCCTGCTGTTTCGGAACCATCATGACGGCACGTTTACCGAGGAGGGCGCGGAGCGGGGGGTCGCGCTGAGTGATGAAGGGACGGAGCAGGCGGGCATGGGAATCGCGATCGGGGACTATGACCTGGATGGGAGCCTCGACATCTTCAAGACCCACTTCTCGGATGACACGAGCATTCTGTACAAGAACGACGGCACAGGGAACTTCAGTGATGTGACGACGAAGGCCGGGATCGCGGTCGAGACACGGTATATCAGTTGGGGAGCGGGGTTTGCTGACTTCGACAACGACGGCTGGCCCGACATCGCGGTCGTGACCGGGTCGGTTTATCCGGAGGTGGAGGCGAAGTTTCCCCAGTATCCCCTGAGGACGCCGCGGATGATCTTTCGGAACCTGGGTGGCGGGAGGTTTGAAGAGTTGATCGAGGAGGCTGGGCCGGGGATCTCCGCTCCGCATTGCAGCCGCGGGTGTGCCTTCGGCGACTTCGATAATGATGGCGATGTCGACATGCTGATCAGCAACCTCAACGAGCCTCCTTCCCTGCTGCGCAATGATGTGAGTGGCGGCGGCAACTGGATCAAGGTTCTGCTCGTAGGAACGGTCTCGAACCGGAGCGCGATCGGATCGCGAATCATCGCCAAGTATGGCGGCAGGATGCAGGCGCAGGCGGTGATGGCGCAATCGAGCTTCTACTCGGTGAGCGATAAACGTATTCACTTCGGGATAGGCAAGAACACCTCCGCGGACCTGGAGATTCATTGGACGAATGGGTATGTTGAGCAGATCAGGGGAGTTCAGGCGAACGGGCTCGTGACGATCATGGAGAAGCGTGGCGTGGTGAAGGCTGAGAAGTGGCCAGCCATCACGAAGTGAAGTTAGAGATTGCTCTTCTTCTTTGACATGAGGTGGAGTGAAACCTATACTCCGAGACGAAGCTGGAGCGCATGCCTGGGAGACGCTATCGCTCGGTATGGCAACGTTGCGATATTATTCCCATGTCTGGCAGGTATGCTGAATACGGTCTGCGCCGGCTACCCCGGCACAGAAAGAATGAAACGAAATGACAAGAGGATAGAAGGATATGGCGACCACGCTCTTTCAGGATTTGGACACCGTTCGTTACGAGGGACAGGACAGCAAGAATGAGCTTGCGTATCGCTGGTACGACAGCGACAAGGTCGTCCTTGGGAAGCCTCTTCACGAGCATCTTCGTTTTGCCGTTGCGTACTGGCACAGCCTTGCGATGAACGGCAGCGACCCGTTCGGTGCCCCGACGATCCATCGTCCGTGGATGAACCGCTCGGACGCCATGCCTGCTGCAAAGGAGAAGGCGGATGCGGCGTTCGAGCTGTTCCGCGTGTTGGATCTTCCCTTCTACACGTTTCACGACCGCGACATTGCGCCGGAGGCGGATGACCTTCGTGGGTCGCTGAAGAATTTCCACGAGATAGTGGACTATCTCGCGAAGAAGATGGAGTCGTCCAAGACGGAGCTTCTTTGGGGAACAGCGAACCTGTTCAGCCATCCTCGCTTCATGGCGGGAGCGGCGACGAACCCTGATCCGGATGTCTTCGCGTATAGCGCGACGACGGTGAAGCACTGCATGGACGCGACCAAGCTTCTAGGTGGCGACAACTATGTTCTGTGGGGCGGGCGTGAAGGATACGAGACGCTGCTGAACACGGACGTGGGCCACGAGATGGACCAGGCTGGCCGTCTCCTTTCGCTCGTCGTCGAGTACAAACATGCGATCGGGTTCAAGGGACAGATCCTGATCGAGCCGAAGCCGAAGGAGCCGACGGCGCACCAGTATGACTTCGACACGGCGACGGTGTTTGGCTTTCTGAAGAAGTATGGCCTCGAGAACGAGGTGAAGGTAAACCTCGAGGCGAACCACGCGCTTCTGGCCGGGCATACGTTCGAACATGAGATTGCGATGGCTGGCGCATTCGGGATTCTTGGATCGCTGGACGTCAACCGTGGCGATCCGTTGCTTGGTTGGGATACGGACCAGTTTCCAAACGATCTCTGGGATACGACGCTGGCGATGTATCACGTGATCCAGGCGGGTGGTCTTGGCAAGGGCGGTATGAACTTCGACGCGAAGGTGCGGCGTCAGTCGTTCGAGCCTGAGGACCTGGTGTTTGCGCATGTGGGTGCCGTCGACCTTTGCGCGCAGGCGTTTCTCAAGGCTGCGGATCTGATCGAGGGGAAAGATCTCTCGAAGCTTGTGGATGAGCGGTATGCGGGTTGGAAGACTCCGGAGGCGGAGGCGATGCTCGCGGGCAAAGTGACGCTCGCTGACATTGCCAAGGCTTCGGAGGAGAAGAATCTGAATCCTCAGCCGAAGTCGGGCAAGCAGGAGCGGTTGGAGAATCTGGTGGCCCGGAAGCTTTACTAGTTCGCGCTGAAAGATGCGTAAGCTAAAGCCCCCGCGTGATGCGGGGGCTTTGGCGTTTGAGGCGAGGAGGAAGGAGACGCAGATTCCCTCCGGGAAAGACAACCAGAAAAGTAAAATCCAGAGCTTGAGCTAACCCTCGATCGGTTCCATATCAACTTCTACGTTCAGGGAGTGGCCGCCGCCGCCGAGGATGAGGCCGCGCAGGGGGCTGACGTCGCCGTAGTCGCGTCCCCAGGCGAGGGTGACGTGGCCGTCGGTGGGGGCGACGTTGTTGGTGGGGTCCATGTCGAGCCAGCCCACGCCGCGGCAGTAAGCCGAGACCCAGGCGTGGGAGGCGTCAGCGCCGATGAGCCTTGGCTTGCCGGGCGGCGGATAGGTGCGGAGATAGCCGCTGACATAGCGGGCGGCGATCTTGATTGAACGAAGGCAGGCTATCTGGACGTGGGCGAAGTCCTGGCAGACGCCGCGACGCTTCTTGAAGACCTCTTCGGTAGGCGTGCGGACGGTCGTCACCTTGGAGTCGAAGCGGAAGTCTTTGTAGATGCGGGTGGTGAGGTCGAGCAGGGCTTCGCGCATCGGGCGCTGCGGCGTGAAGGATTCGAGTGCGTAGGCTGCGAAGTCTGGGCGGATGCGGATGCGTGGCGACTCGAACTGGTACTGGTAGGCGTCAAGACATTCAACACTGTGATCGAGAGCGAGGCAGTCGGTGGACTGCTCCCATGGCAGTGAGGCGCGGTCAGAGATGGATGTATCGGGCGTCACGACGACTTCGCTGTTCGCTTCGACGACGAGCTTCTTGTGCGGCTCCTGCACGGTGAAGAAGCAGAGGGTGTTGCCGAAGTAGTCGACTCGTTCGGTATAGGTGACAGGTGCGGGCTGGATATTGAGGGTGTTGTGAACGACGTAGTTCTGCGCGGACGAACGCGGCTTGAGGCACGCTACATGATTGCCGACTGATACGGGATAGACGTACTTGTACGTGGTGCGATGGCTGACTTTGTAGATCATGCTTCCCTATTGGCCCATGGTGATCGGCAAGGTGCGAGCGTGGCTGAAGTACCGGCTCGACAGGTTGTTCGACCAGGACGGCAGCATCTCTTCCAGCTCCGCAAGATAACGATCCAAGTGACTGAGGCCATCATCCACGCGCTTGATCTTGCCCGGCGGCGGGTAGACGATCGACTGCAGATCGATGCGACGCATCGAGGTGATGGCTTCCTGCATCGTCTTCAGATCGGAGGCCACGTGGCGGGGAAGCTTGCCGTAGAGATCGGCGAGGTGGTTGATCTGGAAGTCGAGTGAACGCGGATTCGTCTCGTCGGCCATGAGGACATCTAACACGGCGAGCGGCTGCAGGGTGGTGTAGTAGCGCGTCCGATAGGTGACGGAGCTATCGGCTACCTCCAAGAGGCGTTCGAGGTAGGCCCAGTCTTCGATGTGGAGATGCCGTGTGATGATGCGCAGTTCGCGTGTGAGATAGATCGAGCGTTCGAGCCGGCGGCCGAGGCTCATGAAGAGCCAGCCTGAGCCGCGGTTGATGTTCTCGCGCTCCATACCGGAGAAGGCGGAGAGCAGGGCGAGGCAGGAGGTCAGCTTGGCCGAGTAGTCCGCGAGCCGGTCAGCGGGGGTGCTGCGCATGGATTCGCGAAGCTGGCCGATGAGCAGCATCATGTCGGCCGAGAGGCGTTCGCGCACGTTGCCGCCGATGCGTGAGATCTCCTCGAGCGTACAGGGGAGGCTGTCCCAGCGTTTGGTGTCGGTGAGCATCGAGAGGAGTTCCTTCTCGAAGTGGGCATAGGTGATCGGCGTCCGCTTGCGCTTGGGAAGCTTGCTCAGCCGGGTGCCAAGACAACTATGCAGGAGCAAAAGGCTGCCGAGGTCGGCCTCGTCGGCCAAGGTGACGCGGGGGACGATGGCGCGGAGGATGCGTGCGATGTTCTCCGCGCGTTCGACATAGCGGCCGAGCCAGAAGGTGTTGTCGGCCACGCTGCTTGGGACGACGCGCGAGACGCGGCGCAGCTCGACGGGCTCGTTGCGCGGGCGAAGCATGCTGAAGGTGTCGACCGGGCTATCGGAAAGAACCCATGCGTCCTTGCTGTGACCGCCGCGCTGCATGGAGACAACGGACCCGTTAGCCTCGGCGACGCGCACGAGGCCGCCCGGGATGGCGCACCAGCCGGTCGGGGTGTTCAGGACGTAGGTGCGGAGAACCATGCTGCGGGAGTTGAGGCAGTCGTTCTCCCAGACGGGGGCGGTGGAGAGTGCGACCTGCTCCTGCGCGACGTATTCGTGAGGGAAGGCACGGAGGCGCTGAATGAACTCGGCCTTCTCTTTTGCGGGAAGCTCGGAGCCGAAGACGGGTTCCATGCCCCGCGCGGGAAAGGCTGGCTTGACGACGACTTCATCGAGGTGGTCTAGGACCCAGTCGAGCGCTCGCTTCTGGCCGCACCACCAGGTGGCTACGGAGGGAAGCTTGAGCTCTTCGCCGAGAAGATGGCGGGCGAGACCGGGAAGGAACGGCATGATGGCGGCCGACTCGATGAGGCCGCTGCCGAGAGCGTTCGCCACCTTGACGTTTCCGGCAACGATAGCGTCGACGAGGCCGGGCACGCCGAGGAGCGAGTCGCCGCGGAGTTCGAGCGGGTCGCAGAAGTTGTCGTCGACGCGGCGAAGGATGACGTCGATCTGCTCGAGGCCGCCGACGGTCTTGAGGTAGACGTGGCGATCGCGGACGGTCATGTCCGCTCCCTCGACGAGGGTGAAGCCGAGGTACTTGGCGAGGTAGGAGTGCTCGAAGTAGGTCTCGTTGTGCGGGCCGGGGGTGAGGAGGACGATGCGCGGGTTCGGCTGCGCGGACATGCCGATGAGAGCGTCACGCTGGGCTCGGAAGAACGGGGCGAGGCGAAGGACGTTCGAGTTGCGAAAGAGCTCCGGCAACATGTCAGAGACGATGGTTCGGTTTTCGAGGGCATAACCGCTGCCCGAGGGAGCCTGGGTGCGGTCGGCCAGCACCCACCACTCTCCGTCAGGCGACCGGGCGAGGTCGACAGCCATCATGTGGAGGTAGCTGTGCGGCGGGACTTTGACGCCGACCATGGGGCGGAGGAACGCGGGGTTTCCAAAGAGGAGAGCGGCGGGAAAACGGCCTTCGGTCAGGAGCGTCTGGGGGCCGTAGAGGTCTTGCAGGAGAAGGCTGAGGAGCTGGGCGCGCTGGATGACGCCTGCCTCAATATAGCGCCACTCTTCGGCGGGGATCAGGAGGGGCACGACGTCGGTGCGCCACGGGCGGTTCATGCCCTCGGGGTCCCCGTAGATGTTGTAGGTGATGCCGTTCTCGCGGATGCGGCGTTCGGCGCGGGCCCAGCGATGTCCGAGCTCCTCGGGGCCAATGGCGCGCAGGGATTCGATGAGCTGCTCCCAGTGCGGGCGCGGGTTGATGCCGTCTGCGGACGACTCCTCATAGGTGGCGCCGTAGCGGAGGGTGGACTGGTAGAGATCGCCGATCATGGGGCGACTCCTGGAGTCTCGATGAGAGCGGCATCCGGGGCGGGCCAGCGGAGATCGAGGGTCATCGGGAAGATCGGGTTGTGCTCTTCGCCCGGCGTGACGATGGGATCTGACGACGGCTCGGAGACCTGGAAGCGCTGCAGGCGGCGAGCCTTGGCTTCCGTCGCGTTCTCGGGGCGCGTGGTGTGGATGGTGCCATCGGGCGGACCGGCGAAGTAAGTGCAACGGCCGATCGAGCGCTGCTTCCAGGTGTCGATCAGCTCAAAGCTCAGGGGAGTGTGCACTGGGATGGTTGGATGCAGCGCAGCGGAGAGGCGGCGCGCGCGGTAGCGGATTCCGGCGACGGCTTCGCCGGGCTCTCCGGTGGGATGGAGAGGGACCTGGCGGCCGTTGCAGGTGACGATGTAGCGCGATTCGGTGGTGAGGCCGGTCACCTTCACCTGCATGCGCTCCAAAGACGAATCGACGGAGCGGCCGGTGCGGCCTGAGCTTGTCTCCTCGGCGAGGACGTTCCATGGCTCGAGCGCCTGGCGAAGTTCGAGCTCGACTCCGTCGACCTGGATGGAGCCGATCTTCGGGAAGCGGAACTCGACGTGTGAAGCGAACCACTTATCCTCGAGCGGATAGCCGCCGCGCTGCAGGAAGCCGAGGACTTCGGCGAAGTCGCGCTGGACGAAGTGCGGGAGCATGAAGCGGTCATGGAGCGCTGTGCCCCAGCGCAGGAGGCTTCCGGTGAAGGGCTGCTTCCAGAACGCGCAGACGAGGGCACGGACCAGGAGCATCTGCATGAGGCCCATGCGGTAGTGCGGGGCCATCTCGAAGGCGCGCAGTTCGAGGAGACCGAGGCGGAGGCCCTGACCTTCGGGCGGGAAGAGCTTATCGATGCAGAATTCGGCACGATGCGTGTTCCCCGTGACGTCGACGAGCAGGTTGCGGAACAATCCGTCGAGGATGTACGGCGGATCGTCTCCGGTGAGCTGGCTGAACGAGACTTCAAGCTCATAGAGAGCATCGGCGCGAGCCTCATCGACACGAGGGTACTGGCTGGTGGGGCCAACGTACATTCCCGAAAAGAGGTACGAAAGCGACGGGTGGTTCTGCCAGAAGGAGACCATGCTGCGGAGCAGGTCGGGGCGGCGAAGAAGAGGGCTGTCCGGCACGCTGTTGGCGCCGATGACGATGTGGCTTCCGCCGCCGGTGGCGAGGTGGCTGCCGTCGTAGGCGAACTTGCCGGCGATGAGGCGATTCTTGTGGGCCTCGTCGGCGAGGACGGCATTGAGGGCTTCGAGGTCGTCCCAGTTGTCGGTGGGAGGCAGGTTGACCTCGAGGACGCCCGGGTCCGGGGTGAGCGAGAAGGCGCGAAGGCGCAGGTCGTGCGGCGGGGTGTATCCCTCGATCCAGATAGGCATCTCGAGGAACTGCGCGGTGTCCTCAATGGCGGCGACGAGGTCGAGGTAATCCGCTACGACGGAGACGTAGGGGAGGAAGACGTGAAGGCGGCCTTCGCGTGCCTCGACGCAGAGCGAGGGGCGGATGAGCTCTTTCGCCGTCTCGGCGGTGCTCGAGAGGGGTGGAAGCGGGTCGGGTGTGGGTTCGACGGCAAAGAGATCGGGGCGGCGGGCGGGATGTGCCGGGAGCTTGACTAGCTCACCGTCTTCCCGGTCATAGACGAGTTCGTCGGGAGCGACGAAGGGCATCGAGTCGACCGTGATGCGGTAGCCGATGGGCGAATCGCCCCAGGACAGTACGAGGCGGTGGGGGCGTGGGAACCAGAGCTGGCTCGACCACGCGAGGCGGCCTTCGGGTTGGCGGCGGCGGAGCGGCAGGATGTATCCGGCGGGCGTGGTTGGGTCGCCGTTGTCGTCCGGCTGGTTGAAGGCGGGGAGGATGTCCGAGGCGCTGACCTGCAGGCGATGCGTAAGAGCTTTGAGGAAGGTGAAGCTGTCCTCGACCGTGAAACCGTATTCCTTGTCTTCGAAGGCGAAGAGGTCGACGTTCTCCCAGACCGGAACCCCATCGAGGCGGGAGACGCAATGAAAGGCCCAGCGCGGGAGCGGCTCTCCGGGATACCACTTCCCTTGCCCGAAGTGCAGGAGACCGCCGGGGGCGGTGCGTTCGCGGAGACATCGGATAAGCGCCAGGCCGCGGGTTCGCTTGAGCGGGCCAAGAGCCTCGATGTTCCACTGCATGGCCTCGGGCTCGTCGATGCCGACGTAAGTGGGCTCGCCGCCCATGGTGAGGCGAATGTCCTGATGCTTCACATCCCGGTCGATGGCGTGGGCGACCCCGCGGATCTTCAACCACTCGTCGTCGCTGTAGGGTTTCGTCAGGCTCGGCGCTTCATTCAGGCGCTTGACCGACATCGTATGGCCGAAGTCGACACGGGCGCTCTCGGAGGTTCCGCTGATGGGCGCGGCCTGAGAGGCGGTTGGGGTGCAGACGAGGGGGATGTGTCCTTCGGAGGTGAAGAGACCTGAGGTCGGGTCTAGGCCGATCCACCCCGCACCGGGAAGGTAGACCTCGGTCCAGGCGTGGAGGTCGGCGGAGTCGACGGTCGGCCCCGGGGGGCCATCGACAGACGGTTCGTCCTCTACGAGTTGAATAAGGTATCCGGAGACGAAGCGGGCGGCGAGGCCCACCTGGCGGCAGATCTGCACGAGCAGCCAGGCGGAGTCGCGGCAGGAACCGGTGGCGCCGGTAAGGGTCTGCTCGCAGGTCTGGACGCCGTGCTCGAGGCGCGTCACGTAGCCGACCGCGTCACGTACCTTCTGGTTAAGGCTGACGAGGAAGTCGATTGTTCCCTGCTTTTCGAGCGACAACTCTGCGACAAAGCGTTTAAGCAGGGGGCCGAACGGCTCCTTTGCGCGGTACGGCTCCAGATTTCCAAGCTGGTCCGCCGGGTACTGAAAGGGAAAGCTCTCGAAGCCGGGCTCGAGGAAGAAGGCGAAGGGGTTGTAGGGGGTGAGGTCGGCGACGAGGTTGACGTCGACGGTGAACTCTGTGGTCTTGCTTGGGAAGATGGCGCGGGCCAGGTGGTTCGAGAGGGGGTCGAACTGCCAGTTCAGGATGCGATCGGACGGGGTGATGTCGAGCGAGTAGCTCAGGATAGGGGTTCGACAGTGCGGCGCGGGGCGCAACTGAATCACCTGGGGGCCTAGCGAAACGGCCTTATCGTACCGATATTGCGTCCGGTGGTGCAGTGCAACCTGAAGTCCCATCGATCCTCGATCCGTCGTGCGTTTAGTTGCTGGCGATGCTGGCACGCTGATGAAAAGTGCGTGAAGTTTCGGGATGTTCTCGCGGCGTTTGTTTAAAACTACCGCACTCAGGCTATAGACGGAACGGAGCCGGCCGGCCGGTGCTCGATTGCGGTGATCCGGGGCACTCAACCAACCGATAAACGGGCTTGAGACGTTAACGCGTCTTAGGTGTGCCGTAGGCTAAACTGTGTCTTCTCAAAGAGACGTCTCCGCCTGATCAAGACGTCTGGGGTCCCATGCTCATCCTGTCAGAGTTCGATATCCAGTTCCGCCTCCCGGCGCCTACTGCCATCGTCGCCGTACTCTCCGTGCATCCCTCGCTTGAGTCGCGCGTTCGTGCTGGAAACAAGCTGGCCGTGGAGCATTTCACGACCTCGATCGCGGACGCCCCAGCTTTTACCGACGGCCCGAAGGTGAACGTCTCCTGCACAGACTTTATCGACTCCTTCGGGAATCGTTGCGCACGCTTCTTTGCTCCGAAGGGGCATCTGCGTCTCTCCGGGTCGAGCGTCGTTGAGACCGACGCGAAACCAGATCCCAATGATGTGCGGGCGGAACAGGCTTCCGTGCAGAATCTGCCCGCGGACGTTCTCCAGTTTCTATTGCCCAGCCGGTACTGCCAGGTGGATCAGTTTGGTGGGATTGCGCAGGATCTCTTTGGCTCGACGGCTCCGGGATGGGCTCGGGCTGTAGCCATTCGCGACTGGGTGCACGCCCGCGTCGCGTTCAACTACAACGCGGCCCGGCCCACCAAGACGTCGATGGATGTATTCACCGAGCGCGTTGGCGTCTGCCGGGACTTCCAACACCTCGCCATCACGCTGTCCCGCTGCATGAACATTCCTGCACGGTATGCGACTGGCTACGTCGGGGACATCCGCAGGCCGTTCAGCGGGCCGGGCGACTTCAGCGCGTGGTACCAGGTGTTCCTCGGTGGGAAGTGGATCAACATCGATGCGCGACACAATTACCCCCGGATTGGCCGTGTCCTGATGGCGACGGGCCGCGATGCCGCCGATGTCGCCATCACGACCAGCTTCGGGGCGGCGTACCTTGCGCACTTCTATGTCGAATCAAATGAGGTCGACCCGCAGGGAAACAAGGTTCCGCTCCCGGAGGCGCTGGAGATCCCGCAACCAATCCCGCACGAGCTCAAGACGCCGACCCAGACGAACGGGAGCGAGGCAAGTCCGACCCAGACGCAGTCCGCCACGCTCTAGCAATAAAATGACTTCGCGAACGCCGTTTCCCGGGGGCCTCGTGCCGAGGCTCCGGCATGGTCTAATCTATCCACGCTGAGAGCCTTCCCTGGGAAGCGGACGAAGGATTAAGAGGACGAGATCGCTGTGCCTAATCAAGACGAGATTTCCGCATCACCGTGCATCGAAGACATCCGGCTTCAAAAATCCACGTCCCGCGAAGAAAACTGGCAGCGCTGGGGGACTTACCTGCCTGAGCGGCAGTGGGGAACGGTTCGTGAGGACTACTCGGCGGACGGGAATGCGTGGAACTTCACGCATGACATGGCCCGATACCGCGCCTATCGCTGGGGCGAGGATGGGCTGCTTGGATGGACCGACCGCGAGTGCCGCCTGTGCTACTCCACGTCGCTCTGGAACGGCAAGGACGCGATTCTGAAGGAGAGGCTCTTCGGGCTCGGTAATCCTGAGGGAAACCACGGAGAGGACGTCAAGGAGCAGTTCTACTATCTTGACGCGACGCCCACGCACTCCTATGCGAAGGCGCTTTACAAATATCCTCAGCGAGCCTTCCCGTACGACGACATCGTCAAGGAGAACCGCACGCGGGGCTACGACGATCTCGAATACGAGCTTCTCGATACCGACATCTTTGATGAAGATCGTTATTTCGACGTTCTGATCGAGTACGCGAAGTGTTCGCCGGAGGACACACTGGTCCGCCTCACGATCTCGAATCGGGGACCGGAGGCCGCGGATCTAACCGTCGCCCCGACGCTGACGCTGCGCAACAACTGGGCATGGCGGAATCTCGAGCAGGGCCAGGAGACGAAGCCCTGGATGCATCTGCAGGACGGCAACGACCGCACCGTCATCGCGAACCACAAGACGCTTGGGCGCTATCGATTTATGGCCGTGGAGGAAGACGGCGGTCCGCAGTCGGAAGAGATTCTTTTTACCGAAAACGACACAAACGTTCGCCGTCTCGACCCGAACTATAACGGGCCACAGGGCTATTCGAAAGATGCGTTCGACCGATACCTGGTTCAGGGAGAGAAGGACGCAGTCAAGCAGGAGAAGATCGGGACCAAGACGGCGTTCGTCTATCGAATCTCCATTCCTGCGGGCGAGACGCAGGTCATCCGGCTGCGGCTTGTGCGGGAAGATGAAAGCGAGCCCGGATCCATCGATGTCGCTGGATTCGAGCAGTGCTTTAAAGAGCGGAAGGACGATGCCGACGACTTCTACGCCAGGCGGATCCCGAAGACCTTCAACGATGACGAGCGAAACGTCTCACGGCAGGCCTATGGCGGGCTCCTGTGGTGCAAGCAGTTCTATTACTACGTTTCGGAGCGCTGGCTGGCTGGCGACCCGGCGCAGCCTGCTCCGCCTGCGGAGCGCCTGCAGGGCGGGAATGCGCAGTGGAAGCATCTCTTCTGCCGCGACATTCTCTCCATGCCGGATAAGTGGGAGTACCCGTGGTTTGCCGCGTGGGACACCGCGTTCCACATGATTCCGATGGCACAGATCGATCCGGAGTACGCGAAGAGCCAGTTGCTCATTCTGTTGCGCGAATGGTATCTGCACCCCAACGGACAAATGCCGGCCTATGAGTTCGCCTTCAGCGACGTGAACCCGCCGGTACATGCGTGGGCGGTTTATCACGTCTACAAAGCCACTGCGGACAAGGATGGGAATGGCGACCTTGACTTCCTCGAGCGCGCGTTTCAGAAGCTTCTACTGAACTTTACCTGGTGGGTCAATCGCAATGACCAGGGCGGCCATAACCTCTTCGGCGGCGGCTTCCTCGGACTGGATAACATCGGCGTCTTCGACCGCTCGACGACGCTTCCCGATGGGGTATCGCTTAATCAGGCCGACGGCACGGCGTGGATGGGCCTCTACTGCTCGACCATGTTGGGAATCGCGCTTGAACTGGCGCAAACGCGGCCTGCCTACGAGGACATCGCGAGTAAGTTCTTCGAGCACTTCATCGGCATCATCGATGCCATCAACACGCTTGGAGGCACCGGGCTCTGGGACGAGGAGGCGGGCTTCTTTTTTGATCAGTTGACGAGTAAAGGGGGCACTCCGAAGCCGCTGAAGGTACGGTCGATCGTCGGGCTGGTTCCGCTGTACGCGATCGGGGTGTTGAGCAAGCCGCATCTCGACAAGCTGCCCGGCTTCACCAAGCGGATGAACTGGTTCCTCAAGAATAAGAAGCAGCTTGCGCGATACGTCTCGCAGGTGGAGACCAAGGATCCGGACTATAAGGATGCGCGCTTCATCGCTCTCGTTCCGAAGGATCGCCTCGTGCGTATCCTGCGCTGCGTCTTCGATGAGACGGAGTTCTTCTCGAACCATGGCGTGCGCGGACTGTCGCGCGTCCACGCCGAACACCCCTACGAAGTCGAGCTTGCGGGCAAAACGCTGACAGTCAAGTATGTGCCCGGAGAGGGCGACAGCGGCATGTTCGGGGGAAACAGCAACTGGAGGGGCCCGGTCTGGTTTCCGGTCAACATGCTCCTGCTCAATGCGCTCGAGCGATACCACGCGGTTTACGGTGACAGCGTCAAGGTGGAGTGTCCGGCTGGAAGCGGGAAGATGCTGAACCTTCTCGAAGCGGCGGAGGAGATCTCGCGGCGGCTCGTCTCGTTGTTTCTCCGGGATGAGACAGGACGGCGTCCTTCGCATGGAACCGAACAAAGGTACATCGACGATCCGCATTGGAAGGATCTCGTGCTCTTCAGCGAGTACTTCTGCGGAGATACCGGCCGCGGAATCGGGGCCAGCCACCAGACCGGATGGACCGCGCTGGCGGCGACCTGCATGGAGAGGATGCACCGGGTCCGTTCGGAAGAGAAGATCGGCTGAGACCGGCTACCAGACGGAGACGGCTTCGATCTTTGCGGCTCCGGCGATGCCGTTGACGACATCCGTGCTGAGTACAACTTCGAAGTCCTTATCGTTGAAGCCGGCTCCTATCCTCTGGCGGAGTTCCGCAGCGCGGTGATCGTCCGAGATGAACTCCCCGGCGGCGGCCGTGCCGGTCATCCCAATCCCAGCGATGATCATCTCCACTTGTCCTGTCTGCTCATTGTGGAGTCGCGAGACGATGGCGTAATCCCGGGTGACGGACGCGATTGGCTCCTTCAAATCGAGGGACCACCGCTGGTTTGCGGGATTCTCCTGATCCTGGATCCAGTATCGATTGTCATCACTTCCGGCGAAGTGGTAGCGCAGGTTGGTGAGAGCTCGAATGGTCCACTGATTATCCAGGCCTCCGATGAGGACCGTCGGCCCCTGGCGCAGGTCTTCAAGGGTGGTTGAAACGGTCAGCCTGACTGTATAGGAACGTTGATGAACCGCCATCACATTCGCCACCCTCAGGGCGGCAAGCATGTCGGAGTAAACGACATTTTCCCCCAAAGCCTGGTGTGCGCGGAAGGTCGACGCATCTTCCATGCGACCGGTCAGCTTCTTCGCAGGCGCGGTAGCCTTATCGGGAACAGGATCACCGGTCGGACCTCTTCTCTTCTCGACGTCCGTCGGCAGACAAAACAACACGGATCCCTGGCCGCTCAGAAGCGGCGACCACAAGGCTTCCAGAGCAGGTGGATGCAGCCAGCGCAGAATACCCGCCGATACCAGCGCAAAGACCAGCAGCGCCGCCCCGAGTAGATACCACAACCGGTTTCTTCCGGGCTTTGCCTTCGCAAGCTCTACCGGGTCCGTCGAAGTGGCAGGGGCAGGGGCGGAAGCTTCGACTACAGGGAGGATCTCTTCCACTTCCGTGACGACGGTTGCGACGATCGCTGTCTCGCGTTTCGAATGCCTCGCCCGGAATTCCGGCTCATAGCGGCCTGGTAGAAGCTCAATCCTTATCTCTGCGTCGTGCTCTTCGTCGTGGTAATACTGCGCGATGCGCTTGCGTATCTCGGCAATCGTGACCCTGACGATCGGGTCGGACGCGGTGTCGTAGTCCGCTGGCCGGTCGAAGACGCGGACGCCGAGCAGGCGCTCCTTGAGGAACTCCCCACGTCCTTCCAGGGTCTCTTCGACGATAAATCGCAGAAGCGCGGGATAGCGCCTGCTGTTCTTGAAGTGATGCGTTTCCAGCAGACGATTCATCTGCTCTCGCACTTTTTCCTGTTCCGCCTCGCTCAACGATGGCGGTCGGACGTTCAATTCAGGAGTCATGTGTACACGTAATACCTTTCGGCCTGTCCCACAGCATAGGCCCGAGGGTTAATACCTGGCAACCTAGGACTCTTTACCTAGTCTATCCCTATTGAAAACAGACGGGTTTGCGTTTCCCCCTCGACTTACCTTTACGGCTGGGAGGGTGCATACCAGAAAACCCCTGCACGATCGTATGTTTGCATGCCTATAGTTCGGGGCGTACATCAGCCATCCCTCTGCGCGTCGCGAGCTATCGCTCCTTCCGCACGCTTTTTCACGACCGATCTATAGAGAACCATCAAGGAAGCGAAACCATGATTGAACAGCAAGGGCACCACATCAAACATTGCACTGGCCAGTGCGACGGAACGCGGGGACGGCTCAGCCGCTCCTTCTTCCTCATAGCTCTTCTCGTCGGCAGCCTCTTCGCAGGCTCCAAAGCCCAGGCGCAGCTCACCACCGCCGATATCATCGGTACCGTCACCGACGGAACCGGAGCCGCCATTCCGAACGCGCAAGTGACCCTTGTTAACGCGGAGACGCAGGCAAAACGCGAGACCGTCAGCAACGGTAGCGGTGACTATCAGTTCAGCCTTCTTCCTGTTGGACATTATTCCGTCACGGTAAAGGCCACGGGCTTCAGCACCTCGTCGACCCAGGATCTCTCCGTTGAAGCGGGTGACCGTGCCCGTGCCGACGCCCACATGCAGGTCGGAGCGGAGTCTCAGACCATCGAGGTACAGGCTCAGACGCCTCTCCTCCAGGCCGACAATGCGACCGTCAGCTCGACCGTGACGGCCAAGGCGGTACAGGACCTCCCGTTGAACGGACGCAACTTCGTCCAGCTCGTTCAGCTTGTTCCCGGAGCGAATGAAGGTCCTGGAAATGGTCTGTCCAGTGGTGGACGCCCGGATGATCGCCGCACGAACGCGGCCGGCATCTCGGTCAACGGCCAGGATGACACCCTCAACAACTGGGTTGTCGACGGCGTCGACGACAACGAACGCATCATCGGGTCGATCGGCGTAAAGCCGAACGTCGAAGGAATCCAGGAGATTACCGTCCAGACCAACAGCTATGCGCCAGAGGCTGGCCGCACCGCTGGTGGCGTCATCAACATCGTCACGCGCTCCGGAACGAACAAGTTCCATGGCTCGGCGTACGAGTTCTTCCGCAACGACATCTTCGACGGCCGCAGTGTCCTCCAGACGACAGGAAGCAAGCCCGAGCTACGCCAGAACCAGTTCGGCGGAAGTATCGGCGGACCAATCTTCCATGACAAGACGTTCTTCTTCTTCGACTATGAAGGTCTGCGCCAGGTAGTCGGCGTCACCTACACCAAGACGGTCCCGACACTCGCCGAATACAACGCAATCCAGACCAATCCGCAATCGCTTCTCTCCACGGCGAATGGCACGATCAACCCGGTCAGCGGAACGCCACTGCCAATCAACCAGATCGCTCTGAACTACCTCAAGCTCTTCCCCGCCCCCAACGCCGGCCCAGTCGGCCAGCTCACCAACAACTACATCACCAGCCCGAACAAGACACAGACCAGCAACACCTACGACGCGCGCGTCGATCACCGCTTCAACGACCGCAACGTCTTCTTCGGACGCTTCTCCTACAACACGGTCAACACCTTTACGCCTCCCGGCCTCGGCACCCAGAACGGCCTGCAGATCAGCGGCGGCCGATACGACTTCGACGGTCCCGCAAAGGACATCTCGCAGCAGTATGCCTTCGGATTCACCCACACCTTCACCCAAAACCTTCTTCTCGACCTACGCGCGGCTTTCACGCGCATCAACAACCTCTCGCTTCCTCTCAACTACGGCATCGGAGCAGATGTGAAGATCGGCTTCCCTGCCAGCATGACCAATTTCAGCCCCTTCGCCGATTCCCTGACACCGATCTCCGTCGGCCCGTTCTCTGAAATCGGTGATGGTGCCTACGTTCCTCTGCAGGACATCGACAATACCTTCCAGTACTCGGGAACCGTGAGCTGGACCAAGGGCAACCACAACATCAAGGCCGGTGCGAGCTTCCTTCGCAGGCAGGCACGCAACGTCCAGAGCGCATCCGCAGTCGGCGCTTATGGCTTCAACCTCCCGACCGACAGCAACTCCGACCAGTTGACCCAGCAGAACAATCAGCTCGCCTCGATGCTCGTGGGAGCCTTCAACAACGAAGTACGAAACGCCAACCTCTTCGCTCCCGACTATCGCAGCTACGAGCCAAGCGGCTTCGCGCAGGATAGCTGGAAGGTGAACCCGAAGCTGACTCTCATCTACGGCCTCCGCTACGACGTCTTCACACCCTTCACCGAAGCGCACAACCACATCTCCAACTTCGACTTCCTGCAGGCCCTGACACTCAACACCGCCTCCATCAGCTCTGCTCTCAAGGTTGCCGGCCAGAACGGCGTCAACTCGCAAGTCAACATTCCGACCGATTACTCCAACGTAGCACCACGCGTCGGCTTCTCCGCGTCGCTCACCCCGAGCATCGTTCTACGCGGCGGATACGGATTGAGCTTCTTCCCCGGCAACTACACCTCGAACGCCGATCTGAAGAACGCACCGTTCACCTCCAACTTCAGCCCTGCCTGCCAGTCGACCCTCGCCGTTCAGATTGAAACCGAACTTGGTCAGTCTGCCGGCCAGAATCCTGACTGCGCCTCTCCCAAGATCGGTGCCCCCGGAACGCTGAACACGGGTCTGCCCGCTCCATCCGCACCGGACATCACAAACCTGGCAGGCATCAATGGCCTTGGTTTCGTGGCCGAGGCGCCTCACTTCAAGTCGGCTCTTATCCAGCAGTTCAACCTGCAGATGGAGCAGCAGTTCGGCGCGAACGTCTTCACTATCGGCTACGTCGGCAACATCGGCCAGCATCTGCCGGAGTCGATCAACAACATCAACCAGCCAAAACCCTTCAACCCAATCACAAACTCGAGTGGCGCGACGCGTCCCCTCGGCAATATCCTGAATAACCTCGGCGGCGTCAGCTATATCGACAGCGAAGGAGTCTCGAACTACAGCGCACTCCAGACCTCCTTCCAACGCCGCTTCACCCACGGGCTGGCCTTCGACGCCAACTACACCTGGAGCAAGGGCCTGAGCGACATCACAGGCTTCTCGCAGCAGGGCGGCAGCCAGGGCTGGAGCAACGCAGACCCAACCCGCATTCGGCAGATCGAGTACGGCATCGCGGAGAACGACATCCAGAACCGCTTCGCTCTCTCGCTCAACTACGAACTGCAGTATGGCAAGAACTTCCACGGCATCAAGAAGGCGGCGTTCAGCGGCTGGCAGGCGAATACCATCACCGTCTGGCAGAGCGGCAAGCCGTTCACCATTACAAGCACGGGCAGCGGCGCGGATAACCCGATCGAGAGCGATGGCCTCAGGCACGGCTATAGCAATCGCGCGGTCCCGCAGAACAGCGGTGGCAACGATCGTCCGAACCAAATTGGCGACGCTCGCGCCAGCCACAAGACCAACGCGCAGTTCTTCAACACGGCGGCCTTCGCTCCTCAGCCCCTTGGAACCATCGGAAACACGCAGCGCAACTCGCTGTTTGGCCCCGACTTCCGCCACGTCGATCTCTCCATCTTCAAGAACTTCCCGGTCACCGAACGCGTGAGCGTGCAGTTCCGTGCGGAGAGCTACAACATCTCCAACACGCCGAACTTCTACATTGGGAACGGTACGTCGGCCTCACAGTTCGGCAACGCAGCCTTCGGCCAGGTCTCGCAGACTGATCCGAACTACACCCCGCGCCTGTACCAGTTCGCACTCAAGGCGCAGTTCTAACGACACTGGGCGAGCCGTTGTGGCTCGCCCAGTGTTTTATCAACCAAGAGGGGGCCACATACCGTGGCCCCCTCTTCTTTGTTATGAGACCGTAGCCACGGCGACCCGTTCCGCATGGAGCGTCTGCAAGGCAATCACGCTCAGCGTTCCACCCTGTAGCGCCGCGATTCCCTCTGCAGCAGCGCGCGCAGCCGCCAGGGTCGTGATTGTAGGAATCCTTGCAAGCACCGCCGCCCGCCGAATCGCCTTCTCATCGAAGAACGTATCCTGCCCGCGCGGCGTGTTGATGATCAACTGAATCCGCTCGCCCTTGATGAAGTCGACCACGTTCGGCCTGCCTTCCTTCACCTTGTAGACGCGCTCCGGCTGCATGCCCGCCTTCTCAAGCACGTCCGCGGTCCCATGCGTCGCGACGAGGTGGAAGCCCATCTCGGTGAAGTCCTTCGCGAGCTGCACGAGCCCATCCTTGTCGTGATCGTTGACCGAGAGGAAGATGGTTCCCTTCACTGGGAGTACCTGGCCCGCGGCAATCTGCGCCTTGGCGAACGCCTCGCCGAAGTTATCCGCGACACCCATCACTTCGCCGGTCGACTTCATCTCCGGCCCAAGCACGGTATCGACGCCCGGGAACTTACCCCACGGGAACACCGGCGACTTCACAAAGAAGTGCGATCCCGTATCGAGATCCTTGCCCGAGGCAACCTGCTCCGGAAGGAGATCTCTGAGCTTCTTGCCAACCATGAGGCGCGACGCGATCTTGGCCAGAGGAATACCCGTGGCCTTCGAGACATACGGAACGGTCCGTGAGGCACGTGGATTGACCTCGATCACGAAGACCTTGCCACGCTGGATCGCAAACTGGATGTTCACCAGTCCGATTACGTTGAGAGCCTTCGCCAGCGCCCGCGTATGCTTCCGGATCGTCTCCAGCACATCCTGGCTCAGATCGACCGCTGGAAGCACGCAGGACGAGTCTCCTGAGTGGATACCGGCCTCCTCGATGTGCTGCATGATGCCTGCAATCAGCACATCGTCGCCATCGCACAGCGCATCGACGTCAACCTCGGTCGCATCTTCAAGGAAGTGATCGATCAGCACCGGCCGCTCCTGCGAGTACTCGATCGCCGTGCTCATGTACTTCACGATCGCTTCATCGTCATACGCGATCACCATCGCCCGCCCGCCAAGCACATACGATGGCCGCACAAGCACCGGGTATCCGACGCGGTTCGCGCCCGCGACAGCCTCCTCCACGGACGTAGCCATCGCACCTTCGGGCTGAGGGATCTGCAACTGCTCGATCAGCTTGCCGAAGCGCTTCCGATCCTCAGCAAGATCGATCGACTCAGGCGACGTTCCAATGATCGGCACACCAGCCGCCTTCAAAGGAAGCGAAAGGTTCAGCGGCGTCTGCCCGCCGAACTGCACGATCATCCCAATCTCGGCACCGGAGGCTGCCTCGTGCTCGTAAACGGCAAGCACGTCTTCAAGCGTAAGCGGCTCGAAGTAGAGACGGTCGCTCGTATCGTAATCCGTCGAAACCGTCTCGGGATTGCAGTTCACCATGACGGTCTCGTAGCCATCTTCGCGCAGCGCGAAGGCCGCATGGCAGCAGCAGTAATCGAACTCGATTCCCTGCCCGATGCGGTTCGGCCCGCTGCCGAGAATCATGATCTTCTTGCGCTTCGTCGGAGACGCCTCATCCTCCTCGTCGTAGCAGCTATAGAGATACGGGGTAAGGCTCTCGAACTCGGCCGCACACGTATCCACAAGCTTGAACACCGGAAGCACACCGAGCCGGGCGCGAAGCTGACGAACAGCGGAAGCTTCGACTCCCCAGCCGGTCGCGAGGCGCTCATCGGAGATGCCCATCTTCTTGGCGTCGCGCAAGGCCTCTTCGGTAACCTGTTCGAAAGGGATCTCGCTGATGGCCTTGATCTCGTCCGTGATCTCCTTCATCTGGTACAGGAACCACGGATCCATGCCGGTCATGCGCGCAACCTCGCGCACCGTCATCCCCTTCTCGAAGGCGTACCGTACGTACTGCAGACGCTCCGGGTGCGCCGTGACGAGCCGTTGCGTCAGGCGCCTCGGCTCGATGTCCGCAGCCGTCGCCTTCTTGCCTGTCTCGAGCGACCGCACCGCCTTCATCATGGCTTCCTTGAAGCTCCGGCCGATCGCCATGACTTCGCCGACCGACTTCATTTGCGGGCCAAGCCCCTCGTCTGTTCCAGGGAACTTCTCGAACTGCCACTTCGGAATCTTGACGACGACATAGTCGATCGTCGGCTCGAAGCAGGCCGGCGTCACCTTCGTGATGTCGTTTTTCAACTCGTCAAGTGTGTAGCCGACAGCAAGGCGCGCCGCGATCTTCGCAATCGGAAATCCCGTCGCCTTCGAAGCCAGCGCCGACGACCGCGATACGCGCGGATTCATCTCGATAACCGTCATGCGGCCATTCAGCGGGTTGACAGCGAACTGCACATTCGATCCGCCAGTCTCGACACCGATCTCGCGGATGCAGGCGATGGCCGCGTCACGCATCCTCTGGTACTCGCGGTCCGTCAGCGTCTGCGCCGGAGCGACAGTAATCGAGTCACCCGTATGCACGCCCATCGGATCGAAGTTCTCGATCGAGCAGATGATGATGACGTTGTCATTGAGATCGCGCACGACCTCAAGCTCGTACTCCTTCCATCCAAGCACGCTCTCCTCGATCAGGCACTCGCTGACCGGCGAGAGATCAAGCCCGCGCGAGAGAATGTCCGTCATCTCCTCGCGGTTATAAGCGATACCGCCGCCAGAACCACCCAGCGTGAACGAAGGCCGGATGACAACCGGGAAGCCGATCTTCCCCGCAAAGGCAAGCCCATCGCCGACGTTGTTCACGAGGAGCGACTTCGGCATGTCAAGACCGATCTTGTTCATCGCGTCCTTGAACAAAAGCCGATCCTCCGCCTTCTTGATCGCCTCGAGCTTCGCTCCAATCAACTCGACGCCGTACTTATCCAGAACACCCGAATCCGCAAGATCGACGGCAAGGTTCAGCGCCGTCTGTCCGCCGACCGTTGGCAGCACGGCGAACACGCCCTTGGCCCCGGACTCTCGCAGCATCTCCGTCTCGACCCGCAGGATCTCTTCGACATAGGCGGCGTTCAAAGGCTCGATGTACGTTCGATCGGCAACCTCGGGATCCGTCATGATCGATGCCGGGTTCGAATTCACCAGCACAACCTCGTAGCCTTCAGCCTTGAGCGCCTTGCAAGCCTGCGTCCCCGAGTAATCAAACTCGGCCGACTGCCCAATCACGATCGGCCCCGAGCCGATCACCAGAATCTTCGCAATGTCATTCCTGCGTGGCATTTCTATCGCACCTGTGCCTTATGTCTTTTTTTCTCTACGCGGATCATTCGGCCTTCACGCATAAGAAGGCCGAGAACGCTCCAGCTGAGGTAATCCTTGATCCACCGAGGTAATCGCTCTGTAGACCTAACGCATGCGAAACGTCGGAGTTAGTAACTCCTTCTTGATTTGCAAGCGCCAACTCCAGAACCGCGCTTTCCATCAGTTGCAAACCAAGCTGTGCTTTTTCCCAAGTACCACTCGGTATATTCAAATTTCGGGACTTACGCCTAGCCAACTCAAGCCTAGGGAAAACCGCGTTTGTAAGAAGTCCACCAGTGACTTCACTTCCGAATGCGGAGATCAATTCCGCCTCGATCCTCAGCGCGTCGGTTTCAGTGAGACGATCTGCTAACTTCGTCACGAGTACTTGCTGCCCAGCCTCGTGAATCTGGGAAATCCTCCTGCCTTTCGAAGAAGTGTCCGGTGTTAGCTCGTGCTCCCAGGCCCGCACACCTGTACCCTTGCCGATGTAGAACGGAACCGCAGGTTTGAGTAGAGGATCCTTCAGCGCATAAACATAGAAGGTTCGTTCATCGTTCACTTGCGTCATCTCACCAGTCACCGATACACGCGCCCCTGTGCTCAACTTTCAGAGTTTCAATAACTAATCTCGTCCTGCTCCTTCACTTCTCCCACTCATCCATCATCTTCCGGAAATCCCGGAACAGATAGTGCGAGTCATGCGGCCCCGGACTCGCCTCCGGGTGGTACTGCACGCTGAACATCGGGTCCGTCTTCGACTTCAACCCCGCCATTGTGTTGTCGTTCAGGTTTGTGTGTGTCTGCTCGACATCGCTCGGCAACGAAGCCGGGTCGACGTTGAAATTATGGTTTTGCGCGGTGATCTCGACCTTGCCCGTCTCGTGGTTCAGGATCGGGTGATTCCCGCCGTGATGCCCGAACTTTAGCTTGTAGGTCTTACCGCCGAGCGCCAGCCCGAAGATCTGGTGTCCGAGGCAGATCCCGAACAGCGGAGCCTGCCCCTTGAGCTTCTGCACGTTCTCGATCGCGTAATCCAGAGGCTCCGGATCGCCGGGTCCGTTCGAGAAGAACACCCCATCCGGCTTCATCGCCATCACCTCTTCGGCGGACGTGCGAGCCGGGACAACGGTCACACGGCATCCTTCGCGCGTAAGCATGCGCAGGATGTTTTCCTTGATGCCGAAGTCATAAGCGACCACGTGCTTAAGCGCCTTGTCCGAACCCGCACCGAGCAGCGAATCGCCCGTCTGGTTCTTCGGCTCCGCATCGCTCCACTCGTAGATCTTCTTCGTGCTCACGACCGAAGCCAGGTCCGTGCCGTCCATCTTGCGAATCGCCCGCGCCTTTGCGACCAGCGCTTCCGAATCAAGCGACTCACCGGAAGCGATCACGCCACGCATGACGCCATTCGCCCGCAGATGCCGAACGACGGCGCGCGTATCCACGCCAGCGATCACCGGAATCCCATTCCGCTCCAGGTATTCGTCCGCGACCTCGGTTGAACGCCAGTTCGAGCTCATCGCAGAGAACTCACGCGTCACGAGACCTTCGATATAAGGCTTCGACGCCTCCGCATCATGCGGTGTCGTTCCGTAATTTCCAATGTGAGGGTTCGTGAGAACCACAATCTGCCCCGCATACGAGGGATCCGTGAAGATCTCCTGGTAGCCGGTCAGCGATGTATTGAAGACCACCTCGCCCGAGCACTCGGCCCGCGCGCCAAAACCTTTACCGCGAAAGATGCGCCCATCTTCCAGCGCCAGCATTGCCTGCATTGCCTCTCCAGTAAATCCAAAAGGAGTGGATTCAAGTGATTCTATCAGCATCGAACCTTGCACGCTGGAGGATTGCGGTAAGACAAGGTTTCCTCGGAATGCGGACCTCCTGGGCTGTCGCTCGCGACCTGAAAGCACGGAAAATGCCCGGACGAATCCGGGCATTCCACGTTGACATTCCGCAGACCAGACGAGCCATGAGACGCGCCGCAGCTCTACTTCGCTGGGTGCCGGAGGCTACCGGCGATGATGGTGGCGGTGGTGACGGCGATGATGCCGGTGGTAGGGCTGCGCGCCAGCCGGGATCACAGACCCAGCGAGCACGATCATGGCAATGACGCCAAGCATCAGATTCCGAAGCTTCATGGTAAATCTCCCCTAAGCACCCGCCAGTCGGCTTGCAACCAGTTCGGGCTGCGTTCAGAATATGCTCGCAAGCATCAACCTGTCGTCAAAACTTCTCCACAGGGTAACCCGCTGTGGTTCAACCGCGCGCCTCATGCGGGACAGGCAAGTCACTCGATGTCTACCAGGACATCCTCGCCGTCAATTCTTAGTGGAAATGCATCCACCCGCTCCTTCTCCGGATAAGTCGACAGTCCCGTCTTCACATCAAATGCCCACGAGTGCCACGGGCACACCACCGAGGAGCCTTCGAGCCACCCCTCCCCAAGCGGCCCGCGCCGGTGCGGACACCAGTTATCAAGCGCCGACAACTCTCCCGCAACGTTCGCCAGGCAGATTTCGACCCCATCCACCCCGCACTCCATCACCTTGCCCGGCTCCGGAGCGTCGGCCAGGCTGATCAACTTCACCCATTGCGCCAAGAACAAATCCTCCAGCAGCCATCTTACTAAGGCGTCCCACTCCCGCAGTCCGCCATCGCCCGGAGTGCCGCAGCGCGAGCCGAATGCTACAGTTTGAACAGACCCATGCCTCGCCCCAAGACCACCCGTACCACCGCCCCCCAGCCCACGCCGAAGGCAGCATCCACTCCCGAAACCGTTGACCCCATCTGGATTCTGAAGGCGCTCGGCTTCACCATCGTCGCGGCCCTTGTCTGCGGCTATCTGACCCTCTGCCTCCTCTTCTACCAGGGACAGTGGCAGCTCATCCTGCATCCCCAGCGCTCGAACTCCCCCCTCGACACTCTCGGAGGTCTCCCGGCTGAACCTGTCCATTTCGACGCCGCGGAGACTGGTTCACCGCGACTTTCGGGTGCCTACCTGGCTGCCGCGCCCAATTCAAAGTACGCAGGCTACACCGTCCTCTACCTTCGCTCGGGCGACGCCTCCCTCTCGCAGAGTGCGCCGGATGCCGGCAATCTCGCGGTCCTTCACGGATTGGGCCTCAGCATCTTCGCTTTCGACTATCGCGGATACGGCCAAAGCGACCCAACGCACCCCAATCAGATCCGCATGCTGGAAGATGCTCACGCTGCCCTGCTGTGGACTGAGAACAGTCGCCACGTACCAGCAGACCACCTGATCCTCTTCGGCCACGGTCTGGGTGCCAGCCTCGCCGTCCAACTTGCCTCTTCTGATCCAAAGATTCCTGCCCTCATCCTCGACTCTCTCGGCCCCGATCCCATCGGAACCGCCATGGCCGACCCCCGTACCCGCGCTCTCCCCGTTCGCGCGCTCTTCCACGAGGATTTTCCCCTCGGCGGCCTCTCTGGTCTCAGGACGCCAAAGCTTCTCATCAGCTATCCCACTCCGTCATCCCCGATCCCACCCACCTACAAGACTGCAGCAGATCCGAAGACAACCTTGGAGCTTGTATCAAACGATCCCGGTAGCCTTCCCCAGGGTATAGCCCGGTTCCTCGATCAAAGCCTCGCGCAGGCACCCTCAAGCCTCACGGCCCCGCAGCAAAGCCGTTGAATCACGCCAAATTCGAGAAAGTCGGCTTAAGGAGTGAAGGCGCCCGGTGTTCAGGGCGCCTTACTAAAGGATGGGTATTGGTGTTGCGGATAGGGGACGCCGTAACCGAGGGAACTGATAGTCCGGCAATTGCTAGCTACATTCAAATAGACGCAAACCGTTCCGAAAAGTTGTGTGAGTTTTCCACCATTCTGTATTTTCTGGAGAAATAAAATCCCGAAAACAGGATAACGGTACTCACTTCCTTCCTGCGCTACTTCATTCGATGCAACCTGAGGTTGAACCGACCACTCACCATACACGTCAAGATCAACAAAAGGCAAATCGAACGAGCCACCCGGAGTATGCCGGAGAAGTCAATCTCTAAACCGTGAAGTTCAGGAACTTTTCCGGACGAATCTGCCCTCCGGGGAAGACCAGATCCATATTTCGGGATCCGAGCGTCCGGTAGGCCGCCTCACCCAGAACATTCCGGAAATCCGTCGTCACCGTCAGATCTCTCCCCTCGTTAAGCTGCTCATTCCAGAGGCCCGGCCACTTCCCGTAGACCTTGCCACCCTTCACCTTGCCGCCGAGCACGAACATCACGTTCGCGTGCCCGTGGTCCGTTCCGCCCGTTCCGTTCTGACGCGCCGTCCGCCCGAACTCCGACATGGTCACCAGCGTGATGTTCTCCGTCTCCGGCCCCATATCCTTCCAGAACGCCGCAATCGACTCGGAAAACTCCTTCAGCCGGCCCGCCAACTGCCCGGTTACATTCCCCTGGTTTTGGTGCGTATCCCATCCGCCAATATCCGAAAACGCCGCCTCGACCCCAAGGTTTGCCTTCATCAGTTGCGCGATCTGCTTCAGGCTGTTGCCAAACGGGGTATTCGGATACACCACCCCATCCGCCGGCTTGTAGTGTGCCGGATCCGCCGCCTTCAGCATCTTCACCGCCTCGAACGTCTCTTGCCCGGTCCCATGCAATACCGCGTCCGTGCTCTGGTCGTACATAGCCTGAAACGCGTTCGAGATAGGCGTCGTCTGCGGCCCTTTGCCCCCGACCGAGAAGTCCTCCAGGTTGTTGACCGCGATCGCTGCCTGCTTGCCTTGCAACGTTCGCGGAACCTGCGTCCCCAGTGCCACCGCCCGGAACGCCGACGGCTTGCCCTTCAAAGCCTCCGCCTGCAAAGCACGGTTCAGCCAGCCATCCTGTGTCGCCTTCACCCCCGGCGTCCCGCTCTCCATATAGTCCTGCGCGTCGAAGTGCGACCGTGTCGCGTCAGGAGACCCGGCGGCATGCACGATGGCCAGATGCCCCTGGTCATACAGCGGCTTGAACGAAGCCATCGCCGGATGCAGCCCGAAGAAGCCGTTCAGGTCCAGCACATCCTTCTGCTGGATCGCGATCGAGGGCCGCATCGCATAGTAGTTCTTCTCCGCATGCGGCACGACGATGTTCAGCCCATCCGCCGCTCCCCGCTGAAACAAGACAACAAGCTTCTTGTTGTTCGCCGCGGCGGTAGTAGCCTCCGCCATGACGCTCTTCATCAGAAACGCCGGGATGACGGACGTCCCCACCAACGCCAGCGCGCCGTTCTTCATAAAGCCTCTGCGCGACACCCCACGCCGCGCCAGGTCCCGCCCGTGCAGGTCACAGCCCCAGTTGCTGTCGTCCATCAAGCCCTTATCGAAGATTCCCATCGTCGTCTCCCGCGCGCCAATCTCAATGTGCGCTACATCTACAAACGCCGCATTGTCTGCTAAGTTGCCAAATCTCTCCCAGATACGCAATCCTACGCCCGGCGCCTCGAATCGCTTTCCGCTTCCTTTTCCATTGACGGACCGCGGAGACGGGCGAAGAATGGCTGATCCCGGGCCCATTGCTGTTCGAGGAACTCCAAATGAAAAAGGTTCTCTGCTCACTCAGCGTAGTGATCCTCGCCACGGCCTCCGCATCGCCGTGTCTCGCCGCCGATTCCCCCTGGAACGGCACCTGGAAGCTCAACGAAGCGAAAAGCAAACTCACAGGTAATACGTTCACCTATACCGCGAAGCCCACAGGCGGCTACCACTACTCCAACGGCAGCAGCCTCGAGTATGACTTCGCCTGCGATGGCAAAGACTACCCGACACTCGCCAACCGCACCGTCGCCTGCACTGCCTCTGGAGACAGCGTCTTCGACACCACCGTCAAAGTAGACGGCAAACCCTACTCCATGATTCATCGCGTTATCTCGCCCGATGGCAAGTCCATGACGACCACCGCCACAGGCAAGCAGCCGGATGGAACCCCTTTTACGGATAAGACAACCTCCATCCGCATCACGGGCTCCAAGGGCCTCGCGGGCGAGTGGAAGACCGCGAAGACGTCCTCCAACACCTCCGACATCGTCATCATCAAGGCTCAGTCTGACTGGCAGCACGTGGAGGGCCCGGGCTTCAAGGAGACGATGGACTACAAACTGGACGGCTCGGACGCCAAGCTGAGCGGCCCGTTGATGCCGACGGGCGCCTCAATGGGAGTAACGGCCGAAGGACCAAGAAAGGTCCTCTTTTCGGAGAAGCTCAACGGAAAGCTCTTCGGCGAAGGAACTCGAACGCTCAGTGCGGACGGCAAGTATTACACCGAAGAGGTCTGGTCCGCCGGCAAGAAATCCGAGAAGGAAGTCCTGATCTACGAGAAGCAGTAGTTCAACATCAGCGGGGCCCGGGCTCATGGGCTCCGCTGCATCTATCGTCTCTGGAACTCCGGCGATCCAAGCAGCAAACCAGCCATCCCAGCCGCTTGCGCATCCCCCTGCGCTTGCACTCTGCGCCCACCACCTACTTCATCACCCCGCAGATCGAACTCCTTGGCCGCGTTCTCCTTCATCGAGGCATCGTCGAACTGCGCCAGCACCGCTGCCCGTGTCCTCTCGCCCACAGGCTCGCCAAGCAGCATGTCCTCCAGCTTCCGTTCCTTCACCGCCTCCGCCGTCTCGGAACTGACCGACACAGGAACCGCCAATCCCCCGCTCCCGAGCATCGCCACCCAATCCGTCCGAACCCCGTTGACCTTGTTCGCACTCAGTACGAGCGCGAAGTTCATCCGGCTCACCAGAGCCCCCGTACTCACCCAGGGCTCCTTCTTCCAGTCGTACCCATTCGGCGTCTGCATCCCATAGAGCGGCATCCCCAACTTGTCGAGGGCCTGCACCAGGGGCTGCGCATTCTTTACCTCCGCCCCACTCGCCCGCACCGCCGACACCACGAACTCCAGCGGCGTCTTCACCTTCGCCCGGTCCACCTCCGGCGACCAGAACTCCGGCGACCGGAACATCGTCCGCAGCACCACCTTCATATCCCCGCCGCTCGACAGAAACGCCTTGCTCATCCGGTCCACAAGCGCCGGCGGGGGATCGTCGCTGACGAACCGAACCGCCAGCTTCGTCGAGATGAACTTCGCCGTCGCTGGGCTGGTCGCGAGCATGTGCAGCACCTGCAAACCTTCCTCCTCGCCCCCACCGCGAATCGTCTTCCCCATCACCGTCTTGTCACCCGGCTGATGGCGATTGGCCTGAAACGAATAAGTCGCGCCGAGGTAAGGCTTTTCGATTCCCCAACCCGTAAACACCTTCGCCACCTGCGTCACATCCGCCTGCGTATACCCGCCGCCCACGCCAAGCGTATGCAGCTCCATCAACTCACGCGCATAGTTCTCGTTCAGCCCCTCGGCCCCATTCTTCGAAGCGTCACCAAACTTCGCCCGCCGCCGAGCCTGCGCCGAATCCGGCCCGGCACTCCGCCAGTTATCCAGGTAAACCAGCATCGCCGGGCTCTTCGCCGTAGCCACAAGCAGATCCTCGAACCTCCCCAGAGCATTTGGCCGGATCACCTCGCGCTCATAGGCAGGAATCAGGTCCGGCTCCAACTGGCTCTTCTTCACATACACATTGAAGTGATTCAGCCAGAAGTCCGTCATCACCGCCTCGAGCTGGCGGTCGCTGTAGATATCTCGAACCAGCCGCGACTGCGTCAACTCCGGAGCAATCACCCGGTTTGACCCGCCAAGCGCCAGCAGGATCTCCTTCTGCTCCGGCGTCATGCCCGACACCACCTGCAACAGCTCCCGCTTGCTCAGGCTTCGCCGAAAACCAGCCAGCTCCTTCGGCTGCATCCGCAGAATCGCCTGGAAGCGCACATCCGGAGGCATATCCATCATTTTGTCCGTCGCATCCTGCGCATAGAGCGCTCCCACATGCTGCTCCGGAGCAACAGCCAGCGGATCAGCCCCCTCGTTCTCCGCCTTCGCCTGGGACGCAGCATTGGCCTGTGCTTCCATGCTGTCGTCGGTAGCCATCTTCTTTCCGGCACTGTCCGCATTGCTCTTGGCCGCCACCTTCATCTTGTAGAACTCGATCTGATCGCCATAGATGGCTCGCTCCACCGGATCCATCGGCAAAGGATCCCCTTGCCGCGCCATCACCCGGATCACGGCAGGGTTCGGAAACCTGTGCATCAGATCCACCTGGTCCAGCCGCATCGCCGAAAACGCCGCAAGCCTCGCGTCCAGCGCCGAGTCGTCGATCGACGCCGGATCGAGCTGCCGTTCGAACCACCGCTCCAGTCCCATCGACCGCACCGCCGCCACGTCTCCCGGCCTCGGCCCGAACGTAAACCGGTTGAGCGCATGGAGCACACGCTCGTCTCCCTGGATCTCCGTGGCTTTTCCCTTTGCGGGCATGGGAACCGCACCCGCCGCCAAGACCGGCTGCACCACAAGCATCGAGCACACCGCCCCCACCACGATTCCATCAAGAAGAAAACGCATCAGAAGACCTCCAGCGCGCGAGCCTGCTCGAGATCGAGGGCAAAGAAAAAGGCGCGTCCCCAGAAGGAACACGCCCTGTTTCCGTCAGTTGCGAGAAGGCTCCTAAAAAGCCGCGATATCCTTCATCGCCCGGTACAAGTCCTCAGGCTGCGGCAGAATCGCATCCTCCAGCAACGGCTGGTACGCCACGAAGGTGTCCATAGCCGCAACTCGGCGTACCGGCGCATCCAGATCGTGAAATAGCTCCTCCCCAATCCGCGCCGCAATCTCGGCCCCGTAGCCCCAACTCAGCATATCCTCGTGCGCCACGATCACACGATTCGTCTTCTTTACCGAAGTCGCAATCGCATCCCAGTCATAGGGGCTCAGCGACCGCAGATCGATCAGCTCCACGTCGATCCCGGCCTCACGGTGAATCTTCTGTGCCGCCTGCAATGCCCGTGGCACCACCGCCCCATAAGTCACGACCGTCAGATCCTTCCCCGGGCGAACGATCTTCGCCTTGCCAAACGGAATCGTATAGTCCGGCCCTGGATAGGCGGCTCGCCCGAAGGTCTCCCGGTAAAGCCTCTTATGCTCCAGAAACAGCACCGGATCGTCGCAGCGGATCGCCGTCCGCAGCAGCCCAAGAGCATCCTGAGCGTTCGAAGGCATCACCACGCGAACGCCTGGAGTGTGCGTAAAGATGCTCTCACCTGACTGCGAGTGATAAATCGAACCGCCCGTCAGGTACCCACCGATCGGCACACGGATAACCAGGGGGCTGCTGAACGTTCCGTTCGAGCGCCACCGGAAGACAGATAACTCGTTCCGGATCTGGTGCATAGCAGGCCATATGTAATCGAAGAATTGAATCTCGACCACGGGCTTCATTCCGCGAGCCGCCATGCCTATCGCCCGCCCGACAATGTTCGCCTCGGCCAGCGGCGAGTTCCAAACCCGGTCGCTGCCAAACTCCGTCTGCAATCCCGCCGTCAGCTTGAAGACCCCACCCTTGCCCTTGATCTTCCCGCCCTTGAGCGCACCCTCCCGCGTCGCGTCGGCCACATCTTCGCCAAATACGACGATCCTGGGATCCCGCCGCATCTCGTCCTTGAGGCAGGTGTTGATCAGGTCCGCCATCGTCCGCTCTGTGCCAGCATCAGCGACAACCGGATCTGTCGCGAACCTGGAATCCGTCGGCGATAAATCTTCCGAGTACTGGTGCTTCAGGATCGACGACACCTCCGGCAGCTTCGCCGCGACCGCCCGATCCGCCGCCCACTGAACCTCGGCATCTACCTGGCGCTCCAACGCATTGATCCCGGCAACGTCCAGAATCCCCTCGCGAATCAGCACCACCTGCATCTTCGAGATCGGGTCCCGCAGCGCATCGGCCTCAAGCTCGTCTGCCGCCCGGTAGTCCCGCTCGTCCTCGCTCATCGAGTGAGAGTACGGCCGAATGACGTGTCCGTGTACCAGCGCCGGACCACGTCCTGACCGGCAATACGCCACCGCCTCCACCATGGCTTTGTAGCTCTCGACCGCATCCGTGCCGTCCACTTCGGCAAAGTGGAAGTTCGGGAAGTTCGCGATCAGCCGCGAAATATTTCCCCCGGGCGTATTCGCCTCAACCGGCGTCGAAATAGCATACCCATTATCTTCAACGACATAAAGCACCGGCAGCTTCGAGTTTGAGGCCGTATTCAGCGATTCCCAGAACTCCCCTTGGCTGGTAGACCCCTCACCGATCGACACATACGTCACCTCATCGCCGTGAAACGTGACGTCCTTGAACTCCCGGTAATCCCCGGTATGCTTCTCCGCTGCCTCCGGGTGCCGCGAGAAGTACCGTCCAGCCTCCGCGCAGCCGATCGCGTGCAGGCATTGCGTCGCGGTCGCCGAACTCGGCGTAACGACATTCAGCCTCTTGCTCGTCCAGTGCGACGGCATCTGCCGCCCGCCGCTCGCCGGATCGTCGGCCGCGCCCACCGACTGCAGCAACTGCTCCTCAACAGTATTTCCCAACGCCAGGCAGATCGCCCGGTCTCTGTAATATGGAAAAAACCAGTCGTACCCTGGCTTGAGCGCCATCCCCGCGGCAACCAGCAGAGCCTCATGTCCCGCGCAGGAAATCTGGAAGAAGATCTTCTGCTGCCGCTTCAGCACGATCTCCCGATCGTCGGTCTTTCGCGACAGGTACATCAGCCGGTAGAACTCGATCATCTGTTCCCGCGACAGCGGATGCTCAGCCGCCTCGCGGCCACGCAGTCGAACCTCCGCGCTCTTCACCGACTTCTCTGCCATCCAAACCCCTCGCGGACGCTCATGATCACCGACCGTTCATCCGATTGTAAAGCGTACAGCGGCCACCAGTCTCCGAGGACGCTTAGGCCCTTTGCCCTATCTGCGCCTTGCCACACCCGGAGCGACTGGCGTACATAAGATTTCAGAAAAAAATAGCAATCCAAAGAAACCGCGATCTCGTTCTCTTTACAAGATCAAGGCGTCGTACCTACGTCTTTCGGCAGCTAACATCGCTCTCCCCGCGAAAGGTTCCTGTGTCCTTCGATCCAGCAGCACAAAGCCCGGTCATTCTCATTGCCCCTGTCCTTCCGGTCAGCGACATGGCGCGCGCCCTCGCGTTCTACGCGAAGATGGGCTTCATCGTCCAGACAGCCAACAAGGAATACGCAGTCCTGTTCTGGCGGCACGCCCACCTTCACCTCTCGGTGAGGGAGACCGAACCGTGTACCGCGAGCTGCTGTGGTGCGTATTTCTATCCACCCCCGGGGACGCTTGATGCACTGCAGGCGGAGTTCATCAAAGCGGGAGTCCCCATCAGTTCGCCCCTCGCGATGCGCCCATGGCACATGAACGAACTCACGGTGAATGATCCCGATGGCAATCTGCTCCGCTTCGGAGAGCATGGGAGAACGACCCGTACCTTCGCGTAATCCCCGAACATCCTGGCCAGTGAAAGCCTCGAGGCTCGCACTCGAACGACTCTATCTTCGGGACTCACACGTCCAAACCAAGTCGAAGCGTGTGCCTCGTCCTGGCAAAGGAACCAACATAGGACATTCGCCGTATCCCTTTTGGAACCAATGAAATCCTTTATATGGAATGAACTATGATTATCGGAATTGTCGATAAACTGGTGCAAACGCATCCCCTTTTGAATGCAGAAATCCCTTCTCTGCAGCGTTTGGCTACTTAGTTGCAACAAACCCGTCGAAATAGATGAAAGACGCCTTCCAGACACGCGTTCTCGCCCTCGTGCTCGCCTTTGCGACGCTTGGTGCCTGTGTGCTGGCGGGCCTCAATCTTTCCAGCGAGAGCACCTTCCTAACCCCTTCCGACGGCATCTGGTGGATCGAGGCCCACGGCGGTCTTCGCGCGGAACAGGTCCCGGTCGGGTCTCCCGGCGAACGCGCGGGTATCCGCAAGGGAGATATCCTCCAGGCGGTCGACGATCGCCCCACTCTTCGTCTCGCTCCGTATGTCCGTGAGACCGTTCGCCTCGGCGTCTATTCCCGCGCGAGCTACAGCATTGCCCGCGAGCTCAACCACACGGCCGCGACCGCTCCTTCGTACGCAAAACTCGACATCCAGGTCATTCTCGAGCCCACCGACCGCAGCGCCTACCAGCCCTTCCGCCTGATGGCCCTGGTTTACCTGTCGATCGGTCTCTACGTCCTCTTCCGCCGCTGGACGGCTCCGAAGTCGACCCACTTCTTCGTCTTCTGCCTCGTCTCGTTCGTGCTCTACACGTTCCGTTACACAGGCCAGTTCGACGCCCTGGACTGGATCATTTTCTGGTCAAGCATCGTCGCTTCCGGCCTTCAACCGGCACTCTTCCTCCACTTCGCCGTCAGCTTCTCCGACACTCCCGGAGCCGGCCGCCACTATCTACGCCGCCGCGCCCTCGCCGCGCTCCTCTATCTCCCCGGCCTCTTCCTCGTTGGCTTGCAGATCGCCGCCATCCAGCTCTGGTCAGCCACCGAAATCCTCCGGCACCGTCTCGACCAGATCGCCGTCGGCTATCTTGCCCTCTACTACGTCATCGCGGCCGTCGTCTTCAGTCTCCGCTACCGCCGCACCCAGTTCCCCCTGCAGCGTCAGCAGTTGAAGTGGCTCACCCGTGGCACCCTGCTCGCGGTGATCCCCTTCACGATCCTCTACGTCATTCCCTACCTCGCAGACTGGAGCGTCCCCGCGCTCTTGGTCAAGGTCTCCGGGCTCTCCCTCGTCCTGATCCCCCTGACCTTTAGCTGGGCGATCGTCCGCTACCGCCTCATGGACGTCGACCTCATCTTCAAGCGCGGCGTCACCTACACCCTCGCGACCGCGGCCATCGTCGGCCTCTACTTCGGTGTTGTCGGTATCACCGCCGAGATCCTGCGCTCGCGTCTGCAGAGCCTCGGTACCTGGGGTCTGCTCGCTGCCATCATCACCACCGGCCTTCTCTTCGATCCGCTCAAGCGCATGATTCAGGCGCGCGTCGATCGGCTCTTCGACCGCAAACGCTTCGACTATCGCGAGACCCTCGTCGACTTTGGACGCGGCCTCAACTCCCAGACCGACCTCCGCGCTCTCCTTGACGCCATTGTCGAGCGCCTCCCGCAAACCCTCCTCGTCACGCGCGTCGCCGTCTTCCTCGATGCCAACGACGACGGAACCCGCCGCAAGCACCCGTTCGTCCTCGCCGCGTCACACGGCCTTCACAACCTCAAACCCGAAGACACCGAGCGGCTCGACATGGGCTTCTTCGAGTTCGACCACTTCGGCGCGGCCAACCATCTCTTCCTTGAGAACCCCCACCAGGCCCTGTCGCTCCCCGAACCGCAGCGCCAGAGCGCAAGCCGCCTCGACCTGAACTACTACCTCCCATGTCGAGTCGCCAACCGCGAAGGTGTCGGCACCCGCACCGTAGCCGTCATCGGCCTCGGCCGCACCAACGATGGCGACTTCCTCACCAGCGAGGACATGGAGCTTCTCGAATCGCTCGCCGGCTACATCGGCATCGCTATCCAGAACGCCAAGCTCTACAGCCGTCTCGAAGACAAGATCTCCGAGTTCGAGCGACTCAAGGAATTCCACGAGAACATCGTCGAATCGATCAACATCGGCATCTTCGCCGTCGACCTCGGCGGTCACATCGGAAGCTGGAACACCCAGATGGAGACCATGTACGGCATCCGCCGCTCGGAAGCCCTCAACCAGCCCCTCTCCGCTATCTTCCCGGACGACTTCGCCGCCCGCTTCGACAGCCTGCGCGACGAGGTCGGCACCCACACCCTCTATAAGTTCCGCGTCACCCTGCCCTCAGGCGAGGCACGCATCGCCAACATCGCCATCGCCCCCCTCGTCACGCGCGACTTCGTCAAGGTCGGACGCATCATCCTCGTCGACGACATCACCGACCGCATCCAGCTCGAGACCCAGCTCACCCAGGCCGAGAAGCTCTCCTCCATCGGCCTCCTCGCCGCCGGCGTGGCCCACGAAGTCAATACGCCTCTTGCCGTCATCTCCAGCTACACGCAGATGCTCTCAAAGCACATGCGCGACGATGCCAAGGTCGCCCCCGTCCTCGAAAAGATCACCCAGCAGACCTTCCGCGCTTCCGAGATCGTCAATGGACTGCTGAACTTCTCCCGCACCAGCGGCTCTGAATTCACCTCGATCGATCTCAACCAGCTCCTGCGAGACACCACCACGCTCCTCGAGCATCAGTTCAAGACCGCCGTCATTCGCCTCGAAGTCAGCTACGACCCCAGCCTCCCACGCATTCACGGAAATCAAGGCAAGCTCCAGCAGGTCATTCTCAACTTGATGCTCAACGCCAAGGACGCCATGCACGGCGTACCGAACGCCGTCCTCCGCATCGCAACCGGAGAAGACTCTACCGCAGGCTCGACCAAGGTCTTTGCCACCATCCAGGACTGCGGCGGAGGCATCGAGCGTGAACATCTCCATCGCATCTACGACCCCTTCTTCACCACCAAGGTGAAACCCCAGGAGGGCCAGCACAAGGGTACCGGCCTCGGCCTCGCCGTTACCTACGGCATCATGCAGGAGCACGCGGGCAAGATCCAGGTCGACAGCGAAGTCGGCGTAGGAACCACCTTCCGTCTCGAGTTCCCCGCAGCCGACGCACGCCCCCGCCAGGCCACCACCGTCTCCGACCCAAGCAAGGAATCAATACATGCCTGAGATTCTCGATACACCGGCCACCCGCACCACCGATATCACCCCCACAAGCCTCCCTCGCATCCTCATCATCGACGACGAAGCCGCGATCCGCGAATCTCTCGACACGCTCCTCACCTTTGAAGGCTTCACCGTCTCGATGGCAATCGACGGCCCCTCCGGTCTCGACCTCCTCGCCCGCAACCAGTACGATCTTCTTCTTCTGGACCTGGCCCTCCCCGGCGAATCCGGCATTGACCTGCTTCCTCGCATCACCGAGATGCATCCAGATCTGCCGGTCATCATGATCACCGCCTACGGCACCGTCGGCAACGTCGTCGACGCCATCCGCGCGGGAGCCGAGAACTTCGTCCAGAAGCCCTGGGACAACGAGAAGCTCCTCGCCGACATCCGCACCGCCATCGCTCGCCACAAGGCCGAAGAAGAAGTCGTCCAGCTCAAGCGCACCCTCAAGAAGCGATACAACTTCGAGAACATCATCGGCAAGAGCGACATCATGCTCCGCATGTTCGACCTCATCGCCCAGGTCGCACCGAGCCGCTCGACCGTCCTCATTCAGGGCGAGAGCGGCACCGGCAAGGAGCTCATCGCGAAAGCGCTCCACGCCAACTCCCCCCGCCGCGACAACCCCTTCGTCCCCGTCAACACGGGTGCCGTTCCCTCCGAGCTCCTCGAATCGACCCTCTTCGGCCACGTCAAGGGCGCCTTCACCTCCGCCATCTCCTCGAAGAAGGGCCTCTTCGAAGTCGCCAACGGCGGCACGCTTTTCCTCGACGAGATCGGCACCATGACGATGGACATGCAGGCCAAGATCCTGCGCGTCCTCCAGGACCGCCGTTTCATGCACCTCGGCGGAACCTCCGAGATCCAGGTCGACGTCCGCATCATCGCCGCCACCAACGTCGATCTCCGCGAGGCCGTTCGCGAAGGCAAGTTCCGCGAGGATCTCTTCTACCGCCTCAACGTCATCTTCCTCGAGCTCCCTCCGCTTCGCGCCCGCCGCGAAGATGTTCCCCTGCTCGCCGCGCACTTCCTCAAGATCTACGCCGACGAGAACGGCACGGGCGATCGCGCCCTCTCGCCCGATGCCCTCCGCGTCCTCATGGACTACGAGTGGCCCGGCAACGTCCGCGAGCTCGAAAACGCGATGGAGCGCGGCGTGGTCCTATCCTCCGGCCGCCTCATCACGCCGGACCTTCTGCCCAGCCAGCTCACCGGCTCGACCTACTCGGCCGCCCTGCTCGACCATCGCCCCGGCGCCTCGCTCTTCGATCTCATGGAAGAGATCGAACGCCGCATCATCGCCGACCGCCTCGAGCGCTGCCATTGGAACCAGACCGAAGCTGCCGAGTTCTTCCGCATCCCCCTCAGCACCCTCAACCAGAAGATCAAGCGGCTGAACGTGGAAGTAAAGAAGCGAGCGCGCGATTAACAAGCTTGACGGGTAACCAACCCTATGGTAATCCGGCCACTTATTGCGGCTCGTCGCGCATCTCCGTATTGAAACGGCGACATCTGAACTGTGAGGCAAGCGACCCAGCAGTTCAGGAGTTCACCCATGTCTCTCAGGTCGATCGTTTCTCTTACTGGCACCTTGGCTATCTCAGCGAGTTTGTTTGCGGCCCCCAACCCCGCCGATCTCAAGGGCCTGAACGGTACCTTCACCCTCGATCATTCCACCCAGATCCCAAGCGAGACCCTGAAACCGGGCGACTACACGATCCACATCGTCGACAGTTTCGGGGATCGCCTCATCGTCCAGATAGACAGCCCGACCAACAAAGAACACGCGATCTTTCTCGGAGTCCTCGGCTTCCCGGCTTCTCGCTCCTCCGCTCCGGGGATCATCGACTGGTCCTCGGGCGCGAATCATCAGCAGACGCTTCGCGGCTTCTCCTTCGGCTCCGGCAAGGTCGTCGAGTTCGTCTACCCAAAGCCTGATGCTGTACAACTCGCGAAGCTCAACGATGCCCAGGTCGTCGCGGTCGACTATGAGAGCGAGCATCTCAAGAGCCTCAATGGCCTCAATCCCGATGAATTGCGGGCCGTCAATCTCTGGATGCTAAGCCTGACCACAACGGGCACGGACAGAAAAACGCCCGCGATCCTCGCTGAGAGGTACCGCCTCATCAACAGCGACCAACCCGTCATCGCGCGCTTCCCATCGTCACCATCCGCACAGCCGGCTTACGTTCCGCCTCCTGCGGCTGCGCCACCTGCCGCGCCTGAGCCTCAGGTCGCGCGCCTCGAGCAGCCCAGGCCTATCCGTCCGGCGTTTGAGGAGCAGGCCCCGAGCCGCGCTCACCGCACGCCAGTTATCTCTACACTGCCTCACACGGCGAGCAGTCTTCCTCTCATTGCCCTCCTCGGCTTCTTCTCGCTCATGGCCGCTCTTGTCATGCGCGTCGTTCGGACAATGACCCGGGACGCCGTCTAAGGACAATGCAGCGGCAGATCAGTCACGCATGGCTTCGGCGCACCGAACTCCTCCTTCTTGTGGCAGGAGTCCTGTGCGCCGTCTACCTTGCCGCCGTCAAAGTGAAGGCGATCTCCGCGGAACGAGCGAGCCGCAGCCTGTTCGCCCGGCCCATCAGCTCCCCTGCCGAAAATCAGAGCTCTGTTGACGAACAAACGCCCCCCACCGGCCAAGCGACCATCATGGGCAGATTGGAGATCCGCGACCTCAAACTCTCCGTCCCCATCTTCTCAAACTACGAGTCAGAGAGCCTGCGGAAGGGTGTAGGCTACATCCCCGGCACTGCGCGACCCGGCGGCCTTGGCACCCTTGGCCTCGCTGGCCATCGCGACACCTACTTCAAGCCTTTACGCGGCATACGCGCCAACATGGACATCCGCGTGGCCGACCAGACCGGCGTCTATCACTACGAAGTCGACACCACCGAGATCGTGACCCCCGATCAGGTCCGCGTCCTCGACGTTCAGAACCGGCCCGAGCTCACCCTCATCACCTGCTACCCGTTCAACTACATTGGTGCGGCGCCCAGGCGCTTCATCGTCCACGCGCACCTTTTGTCCGCCATACCCGACGAGCCCTAAGGCTTGATGACGATCTTCATCGAGTCCGCCACCGGGTGCGAGGCCAGATCGATCCCCGCAACAGCATCCTCCAACCCGAACCGATGCGAGATCAGTTTCGTCAGATCCAGCGAGCCGTCGCGGTAACCATCGAACACAAGCTGAATCCCCTCGTCCTGGATAGCGACGGACGCCGAGTAAGAGCCCATCAACGTCTTCTCATCCATGCAAACCGCTGCCGGATCGAAGGCCGCAGTCCCATGCTGCGTGCTCGCAAACAACATCACGCGGCCCCCCGGCCGGATCGCATCCATCGCCATGGAGATCAGCGCATCCGCCCCGACCGCAACCAGCGCGACATCGGCGCCGCGCCCGTCGGTCGCTGCCTTCGCAATAGCAACCACATCCCCCCGAGCATCGACCGGCCGGTCGAGCCCGTACTGCGCCGCAACCGCATGCCGCTCCTCGTAGAGATCACTTGTCAGCACCGTCGCACCCGTCCTCCGGGCCAGCGCCGCCAGAATCACGCCAATACTTCCCTGCCCAATGACAAGAACCGTGTCGTCGGCCTCAAGGCTCAGCATGCGCACCGCCTTGAAGCAGGTATTCACCGGCTCGATGAACGCGGCCTGCTCGAACGGAATATCGTCCGGCACCTTTACCAGTCCGCCGGATCGCACAATCCAGTCCATCACCCGGATGTACTCGGCAAACCCACCACCCGCAGCCGTAAACCCGGCCGTCGTCCCCACCTTCTTGTACGTCTCGCACTGCGCGAAGGTCTTCTTGCGGCAGTAAAAGCACTCTCCGCACGGGATGTGATGGAAGGCCATCACGCGGTCCCCAACCGCGAAGGTCTCCACGCCATCACCCACGCGCACCACGGTCCCCGACATCTCGTGGCCGAAGATCCGCGGAGCCGAGTGAGACCCGGTATGAATCTTCTTCAGATCCGTCCCGCAGATCCCGCACGTATCGATCCGGACAAGCACCTCACCCGGCCCGATCTCGGGAACCGGAACCGTCTCAATGCGAACATCGTTCACCCCGCGATAGACAGCCGCGCGCATCGTCGCCGGTACGCTGTCTAACGTCTTCGCCTCAACTTGATCCAACGCAATCATCGCTTCCCCTTCACCAATGCCTCGGCTCGAATCGAGCCATCTTCATCGAGCCATCCGTAGATCGCCTCGGCCATCCGCGCCGCTGCTCGTGCGGAATGCCGGCCAAGCCGAATCAATCCGCGCCAGGTATGTGGCCGCACCGCCGAGTGCATCATGAACGGACGCAGGCGAATCTGCCCGTGCGGCGCGATGAACCGGCTGAAGTCCGGCAGATGCGCCGTACGCTCATCCGAGATGGCCTTCAGACAGTAAAACGGAACTCCATGCGCTCTCGCAAGCCGAGCCACCGTAGCCGCTTCCATATCGACCATCGACGCGCCGTACGCCGCAGCCAGTCGCGACTTCTCGCGCTCATCGGCAACAAGGTCCGAGGTCGCCAGCGTACCCAACCCGGCCTCTTGGAAAGCCGTCCGGAAGCGCTCCCCAGTAAGCGTGTCGACTACCATCCCGGCGCGGCGCGTATCTCCCGCCTTCAGCCCGTCCTCGAGCGCACCGGCCCAGCCAACGGAAACGACCGCGTCCATCTCCGAGGTCTCTTCCGCCACCGCAAACGCCAGCCCTGCCCGTCGGGCGCCCATCCCGGCACAGACCGCGCGCCAGCAGCCATGCGCATGCCGGTACTCCCAAGCGTAGACGCCGTCTGCTGTCTTCAGCCTCGTCCAGGGAACGCCCGCCCGATGCTGGATCAGGGGCCGCAACTCTCCCGGCAGAGCTGCGATAACGGCGACATTACCCTTCATTTCGCCTTGCCGCCAGCGATCTGCGCGGCGTACTTCGGCGCATATCCATTCGCCGTAAACCAGTCGATCGCCGCGCGCATCGCCGAGTAGATTGGAAGTACCCGAAACCCGAGCTCCCGCTCCGCCTTCGCCGACGTGGCGAACATCATCTTCTTTCCCATGCGCACCGCCTCGACCGTGGCGCGCGGCTCCTTGCCCCGCAGCTTCCCGGTGAAGTTCTCGTCGAAGAAAGCGAACCCCATCGCCACTGCGTGCGGCACCTTCATCTTCGGCGATGGAATCCCGGTGATCGCGGACATGCGGTCGAGGATCTGCTTGAGCGTGAGATTTTCCCCGCCGAGGATGTAGCGTTCGCCAGGCGTGGCTCGATCGAGCGCCGTCACATGCATGCGCGCCACCTCGGCCACATCGACGAGGTTAAGCCCCGTATCGACATAGGCGGGAAAGTTGCCGTTGAGGAAGTCGACGATGATTCGACCGGTAGGTGTCGGCTTCACATCGCCCGCTCCGATAGGCGTCGTCGGATTCAGGATCATGACGTGCTGCCCCATCCCTGCGGCGCGAATTGCCTCTTGTTCTCCAAGAAACTTCGACCGCTTATAGTGCCCGATCATGTCCGCCAGCGATACCGGCGTCGCCTCATCGACGATCGTCCCATCCCTCTTGAACCCCATCGTCGCCACACTCGAGGTGTAAACCACCTTCCCCACTCCAGCCTCACGCGCCATGCGCAGAAGCTCCCGCGTCCCGCCGACATTTGCGGCGTGCATCGCATCAGGATCCCTCACCCAGAGCCGGTAATCCGCCGCCACATGTACGACCGCGTCGCATCCCTCGAGCGCAGATCGGAACGTCTCCGGCTGACGGAGGTCTCCGACAACAGTCTCGGCAGGGATGCCTTCCAGTCCCTTGAGATTACTTGTCGACCGGGTAAGCAGGCGCAGGTCCGCCCCGGCCGCACAATAAGCGCGCGCTACATGGCTCCCGACAAAGCCCGTCGCTCCGGTCAGAAAGACCTTCATATTTCGAGCCACTCCAGATGCGGGAGACCTTCACGAAAGCGTGATTCACCGCTTGGGATAAGGACCAGACTTTCGCTCATCGTGCTCCAGTTCCCAGGCCCGCTCTTCCGATCGCGCCTTGGTCGTGTCGTGCTCTGGATGGCCGCTTAGGATACCCGGAGGGACCGCCAGTTTTCGTTCGGGACACAGTCCTTCAGCGGATCATCAATCGAGTTCTGCCTGGAAACCGGTGCTCGACGAGGATACGAGACGGAGCCGAGCCTCTTCCGAGAGGTGCATCTCTTCCTGCACTTCCTTGGGAACCTCGAGCTTTCCATCAGAAGAGATCACCACGGCATTCCGGTTCATCACACCCTCCACGCCAGTCTAGTCGTTGCGGAGAGCGGTGATAGAACTAATCCAGCTTCTCCGGCTCGATCTGAATATTCCGTTCCCCGGCCGCCTTCTTCTCCCAGTATTTCTTCACCCACGCCTCGAACGTCTTGCCTGCGGCAGTGTCGCGCCCGGTAAAGGCAAGCGCGGCAATCTCGCTGTAAGCGACGTTGACCTTGGTGCGCTCTTTCGAAGGAATAATCCGAACATAGGAGTCCGACAGAGAGGAGCCGGAGCGCCGATCGAAGAGATAGCCTTCGACGACGGAACCATCTTTCCTGGTAATCGTCACATCGCCACGATAGTCGAACGCCTTCTCCAGGGCCTCGCGGGTCTCTGCCTCGGTGGCAAGCGCCGGGACCCATCCTTCAAGCTGCTCCCGGTCGCGTCCTGCGGCAACTTCAATGTCATCCGGATTCTCATGTGCCAACTGCTGCAGCTTCGCTGCTTCCTGTACTTCAGTCGCCATAACCGTCCTTAGTCTCCCGAAACTTCCTGCAACTCGCCGACCTTGGCAGGAGCAGCGATCTGCACCAGGGGAGCATGCACCGCAGGCTTCCACTCGTTCAGCATCTTCATCGCGTGCTCGTCCTTGTACTCGCTGAAGAAGATAGCCTTCGCCGTCTGGAGCAGGCCCTTGATCGAGCCAAAGGTGTAGTTGACCCCGCTGGCCTCGTATCCGGAGTGAACCATGCAGTTCGCGCACTGCGGGTTGCCGCTCTCAGTCCCGTAGTTCTGCCACTGGACGGTCTCCATCAACTCCTGGAAGGTGTCCGCGTAGCCATCCTGAAGCAGGTAGCAGGGCTTCTGCCAGCCAAAGATCGAGAAGGTCGGCATGCCCCACGGCGTGCAGGTAAGTTCCTTCTTCCCCATCAGGAATTCCATGAACATCGGCGAAGCGTTGAAGCGCCACGTCTTCTTGCGGTTGGCGAGGATCGAGCGGAACAGCTTCTTCGAACGCGCGCGGCCCAGAAAGTGCTTCTGGTCCGGAGCCTTGTCATAGGTGTATCCAGGCGAAACCATCATGCTCTCGACACCCGCGACCATCAACTCATCGAAGTGAGCGCGAACGCTATTCGGGTCGGCGCCATCGAAGAGCGTCGTGTTTGTCGTCACGCGGAAGCCTGCTTCGACAGCGACACGAACGCCCTCCATCGCGATGTCATATCCACCCTCACGGCAGACCGAGAAATCATGGTGCTCCCGCTGACCGTCGACATGCACGGAGAACGAGAGATACTTGCTCGGTTTGAAGAGGTGCAGCTTCTCCTTGAGGAGGAGCGCGTTGGTGCACATGTACACATACTTCTTACGCGCAACCAGGCCGGCAACGATCTCCGGCATCTGCGGGTGCAACAGAGGCTCGCCGCCCGGGATCGCAACCATCGGCGTCCCGCACTCCTCAACAGCCTTGAAGCAATCCTCGGGCGAGAGTTCAGCCTTGAGGATGTGCGCTGGGTACTGAATCTTCCCGCATCCCGCGCATGCGAGGTTGCAGCGGAACAAGGGCTCCAGCATCAGCACCAGCGGATACTTCTTGCGCCCCATCATCTTCTGCTTCAACACGTACGTCGCGACGGTCCAAGCCTGCGATACCGGTACAGCCATTTGTCGTCCTCCCGCTTCCCTGAAAACCGCGCGAACCTCTCAAGCGACGGCTAAAACCCACTCAAACTTATCTGACTCCTGCCGCAAGCCTTCGTTACTCCGCAACCGCCGCTTCGGACGCCTTCTTGAAGGTAGCAAGCGCAAGCAGCGGAAAGTAGTCCCGATACATATGGTACCCAAGATAGAAAACCCTCGGGAATCCCGTGCCGGTATACACCGACGCGCCATCCCGTCCATCGGCAAACTCATCCCAGTTCCCCGCCGGCCTCTGCCGATCGACGAGCCACCGAATGCCCTTCGCAACTGAGTCCGACCGCACATCTCCCGCTGCCAGCAGCCCAAGAATCGCCCACGACGTCTGCGAGGCCGTACTCTGCCCCTCGCCGCGGGTGTTCGGGTCGTCGTAGCTCCGGCACGATTCGCCCCAGCCGCCATCGGAGTTCTGAACCATCCGAATCCACTCCGCCGCCTGCACAACCGCAGGCTCATGGTTCCAGAAGCCCATGGCCTCAAGCCCGCGCAGCACGAGGAACGTCCCGTAGAGATAGTTCACACCCCAGCGTCCAAACCAGCTCCCATCCGACTCCTGCTCCTTGAGCACGAACTGGATCGCCTTCTCCACCCGCGGATCCCGCCGCGTATACCCGTAGGTCGCGAGCATCTCCAGAATGCGCCCGGTGATATCGACCGTCGGCGGATCGAGCATCGCGTTATGGTCGGCAAACGGAATGTACTGGAAGATCATCTTCGTATTGTCGCGATCGAAGCTCGCCCAGCCGCCGTTCTTGCACTGCATCGCGAAGATCCAGTCCAGCGCCCTCTGCGATACCTCATGCTGATACCGCTCGCGAGGATTCGCCACGCAGCTCAGCGCCAGCAAAACCTGTCCAGAATCATCCACATCCGGGTAAAACTCATTGTTGTACTCGAAGTACCATCCACCCGGCGCGACGTTCTTCACCTTCACCGCCCAGTCGCCCGTATGCCGCACTTCCTTGGATAGAATCCAGTCCGCCGCCTTCAGCAGCCGGGGATCATCTTTCGACACACCAGCCTCACCCAGCGCGTACATCGCATACGCGGTATCCCAGACCGGAGACATGCAAGGCTGCATCCGGAACGTAGGCGGACGAACGCCCTCAACCCCCGGATCTTCGATCCCAAGCTTCTCGAACTCATCCATCGCCCGGATCACCTGCGGATCGTCAGCCGAGTATCCAAGGCAGCGCAGCGCAATGATCGCGTTCATCATCGCCGGATAGATCGCGCCCAGCCCATCCGACATCTCCAGCCGATCCAGCATCCACTTCTCGGCTCGCTTCAGCGCCACCTTGCGCAACGGACGGATATGCACCCGTTCCAGCCAGTGCGTCAGCCGATCGAAGAAGAGAAAGATGTTTCTCCACCCAAGCAGCTTCTTCGTATCCCATTTCAGGTGCAGGTTGGCATTCTCCCGCCCACCCACAAAAAGCTCTTCAATCCCCTGCCCGGCCTCGATCTTCTTGAACGGCTTCTTGGCGTAGCCAATCGAAAGCGGAACCACGATCGCCCGCGACCACGAAGAAATCTCGTAGATATTGAAGTAGAACCAGTTCGGAAACAGTACGATCTCCGGCGGCACGGCCGGAACCGCGTCGTAGTCGTACTGCCCCATGAAGCACAGGTAGATCTTCGTAAACGTGTTGCACTCGACGACGCCACCGTTGGCCAGGATCCACGTCCGCGCCTTAACCAGCACAGGGTGATCCTTCGACCAGCCCATCAGCTTCAGCGCAAAGTAGCACTTCACGCCAAGCGAGATATTCGACGGCCCATTCGGATAGATACTCCATCCGCCATCATCATTCTGATGGCGCAGGATCTCGCGAACCGCGCCTTCCATCCGCTTGGGATCGCCACTGCCGAAAAGCATGTGCAGAAAGATGTAGTCGGCCTCAAGCATCGAGTCGGCCTCAAGCTCACCCGACCAGTACCCTTCGCCATGCTGCATCCCAAAGAGCCACTTCTTCGCCCGCTCAATACCAGCGGTGACGTGCTCCAGCCCCAGATCCATGCGGCCATAACGCGGCCGCGCGGGCTGCTGGATGGCCTGCGGTTTCCCTGAAGCTGATTCTTGTTCCATCAAATGTTTCTATCCCTCTCGCCGCGTCCTCGTACGAACTGACTGGCCCGAGCTACAGCCGCGGAGCCGATGCAATGGCCTGAACGATCTCCGGAGGAAGCCCGAAGCGTACATTCTCCGGCATCACTTCCACCTCATCCACGTCCCCATACCCCATCGACTGCAGATACTCGACAACGTCCTTCACCAACACCTCGGGAGCCGAAGCACCCGCGGTCACCGCCACGGTATTCACCCCGTCCAGCCATTCCGGCTGAATCGACTCAGCCGAATCGATCAGGAAGGAGTTTGTATCCAGATTCTTCGAAACCTCTACCAGACGGTTCGAGTTAGAACTGTTCTTTGAGCCGACGACAAGAACCAGATCCGCGCCATGGGCGACGTTTTTGACGGCAGTCTGGCGATTCTCCGTCGCATAGCAGATATCCTGCGCATGCGGCCCGACGATGTTTGGGAACTTCTCCTTGAGCGCCTCGATCATATAGCGCGCCTCATCGAGCGAAAGCGTCGTCTGCGTGAGGTAAGCGACCTTGTCCGGATCCGGCACCACAAGCGCCGCAACCTCTTCCACTGTCGACACTACCTGCGTCACATCCGGAGCCTCTCCCTGCGTCCCTTCGACCTCTTCATGGTCGCGATGCCCAACGAGCACAAGCGAATATCCCTGCTTGGCAAACTTGATCGCCTCGACGTGGACCTTGGTCACGAGCGGGCAGGTAGCATCCACCACCTTCAACCCACGCTCCTTGGCCCGTTGACGAACAGCAGGAGACACGCCATGCGCGGAATAGATCACGCGCGCACCCTCCGGCACCTCGTCCAGCTCGTTGACGAAGATCGCGCCCTTCTTGGCCAGATCCGTCACTACGTAGCTGTTATGCACGATCTCCTTGCGGACATAGATCGGCGCGCCGAATGCATCGAGCGCAATCTGCACGATATCGATCGCACGGACAACACCCGCGCAGAATCCGCGAGGCTTGAGAAGGAGAACCCGTTTTGTCTTCGGGAGGTTTACTGAGTCGTCAACATCAACGTGATCAAGAGTAGAGGTCGTCACCCTCCAAGTATACCTCTTCCCGGTAAAGGGAGCGACTGTCCTGCACCAACATTGGTGCAACGAACGCAAAGCCGCGACAGGCTCGCTTCAACTCCTGCAAACCAGTCACGGCCAGGCCTGCGTTTTTATATCGAGTAAGCTTCCGCTGAAGTTAGATTGCACCCGTGCAATGCGGATGACCACACTCGCACCCAAGCGTCGTCATGTCCTTCTGATCGGCACACTGTTGTGAACAAAACTTGCTTCCCTCAGCCGCCATACAACTACAGCTCTTATGCGCGCATTTCTCAGTCGACATCGGTAGATCCTCCGGAGTTCACCCTGTGGGATGCACACCCGCTCTGACAAGATGTGTCAACGGCTCGTCTCCATAAGGTGCTGCGCATGCTTAAGGCTCGTCTCCGTCAACTTCGCCCCGCTCAACATCCGCGCAATCTCCTCCACTCTCTCGCCGTCATCCATCCGCCGGATCTCTGTCTGCGTGCGCCCCGCCTTCTCCGTCTTCGCAATCAAAAAGTGCTGATCGGCAAACGCGGCAATCTGCGGAAGGTGCGTAATGCAGAGCACCTGCTGCCCCTGCGAGAGTGTCTTCAGCTTCTGCCCAACCGCCTCCGCGGCCCGGCCACCGATCCCAATGTCGATCTCGTCGAAAACCAGCGTTCGCGGCAGAATCGACTTCTTCCCCCGCTTCCCGCCCGAAGCCTCTTCTTCGACCGTCACCTTCAGCGCCAGCATCACCCGCGACATCTCCCCACCCGAAGCAATTTCATCCAGGGGCTTCAGAGGCTCGCCCGCGTTGGTCGCGATCAGGCACTCCACCCGGTCCCACCCATGCGCCGTCCACCCGTCACTGCCCTTCTCCGGCGTCACCTGCACATGAAACCGCGTCTTCATCGCTAGGTCGTTGATCTGCCCTTCCGATCTCTTCTCGAGCCGAGCCGCGGCCGCCACCCTCAACGCCGTCACTGCCTCCGCCGCGGCCACGTAAGCCTTTGCGTCCTCGGCCTGCTTCGCCTTCAACTCCGCCAGCAGTGCATCCCGGTTCTCCACCTCCGCCAGCCGCGCCGACGCCTCCGCCCCAAACGCCATCACCTCCGCAAGCGTCTTGCCATACTTCCGCTTCAGCCTGTCCAGAGCCTCCAGCCGTTCTTCAATCTCGTCCACCCGCTCCGGCGACGCGCTCAGGTTGTCCGCGAAGTCCCGCACCTCCGCGCTCACATCCTCGACCCCGGCCTTCGCCGCCGCCAACTGCTGCGCCGCCCCTTCGAACCGCGCATCGAACCGCGCCAGCTCCTCGACATGCTTCAACGCAGCCCCAAGCATCGACTCCACCGACTGCTCCGCCTCGTACAGCACCTCGTGCGCGCTCATCGCCGCGGTATAAAGCCGCTCAACGTTCCCGAGCACCCGCTTCTCCGCCTCAAGCTGCGTATCCTCATCCTCCGCCGTCAAGCCTGCCGAAGAGATCTCCGAGCTCTGAAACCGCCAAAGATCCGCCATCCGCAGACGGTCCTGCTCATCCGACTCCAGCTCCGCTAGCTTCGCCGTCGTCCCCCTCCACGCCCGAAATGCCTCCGCCACCGCCTCGGCAGAGATGCCGCCGAACCGGTCCAGCAGAATCCTCTGTTGGGCCTCGTCGAACGAGCCCAGCGTCTCCCCCTGCGAATGCACAAGCGCAAGCTCCGGGGCCAACTGCCGCAGCACCCCCACGGTCGCGGGCTGGTTATTGATGAAGACCCGCCCCTTGCCGCCCGTGAGGATCTCCCGCCGCAGGAGAATCGAGCTCTCATCCGCATCCGCATCAATTCCGTTCGCCTCGAGGATCCCGCGCGCTCCCGGAGTCATCTCGAAGACGCACCCCACCACCGCCTTCTCCGCGCCATGCCGCACGAAGTCAGCCGAAGCCTTGCCACCAAGCAGAAGCGCAAGGGCATCGATCAGGATCGACTTCCCCGCGCCCGTCTCGCCCGTCAGCAGGTTCAGCCCGCGGCCAAACGTCGCCACCGCCCGGTCGATCACCGCATAGTTCTCTGCCCGCAACTCCAACAGCATCGTCGCTTCGCCTCACCTTCGCTTTGGCGAAGCATAGCACGGCCCGCCGGTCCAATCCTTACAACCCAGCCAAGCAGCTCCGCTGCCGATCAGCTTCGCTCCCAATCAGCTTCGCTCCCAATCAGCTACGCTCCCAATCAGCTCCGCTCATAGTGAAAGTGCAACTCCTGCTCGCTGGCCACCGGAACACCGTTCTTCTTTGCCGGCGTATACGACCACTGCCTCACCGTCGCAATCACCAGGTCGTCGATCTGCTGCCCAAGTCCCTGAACAAGCGTTAGATCGGCAATCCGGCCCTGCTCGTCGATCACGGCATTCAGGATCACGTCCCCCTTCGTGCCATGGGGAAGCACCGAAAGGTTCGGCTTTGGATAGGGAAAGAATGTCTGCAGCGCAATCGTGATGTCGCCTTCGCCGCGACCGCTCTGAGCGGCGGCTCCGGAGCCGCTCTCGGCAGCGGGTGCCTGCTTCTCGACGGGCTTCGCTTCAGCCGCAGGAGAATGAAGCGTAGCGACAACCGTCTTCTCCGGCTCTTTCTTCGTTACAATCTCGCTCTTCGGCTGAGGCGGTCCACCAGGGCTGTAGTACGCCAGAAATCGGACCCCCTCATGAGTGCCCGGCAAGCGATAAGGAGCAAGCTTCGGAGCCTTGTGGAACACCCCGATCACCGCGAGGATCAATCCAAGGTGAATCCCGGCGGAAAGACCATCACTCCGCAGCCGCGCACCCCGGCTACGGCCATCGACTCCGATCCGTCCCTTCAAAGTCTGCATCGCGCCTCCACCCCTGTTAGACGACTCATGCTGCATGATAGACGACGCCTCTCTCGCTTACCTCCGCTACAGTGAACATGAGCCAAGGAGCCAAGCATGCCCACCGTAGCCATCATCGGACCCGGAGCCATCGGCTGCGCCGTCGGCGGACCACTCGTCGAAACCGGCCGCGAGCAGGTCCTCTTCTGTGGCAACACCGCCTTCGACCGAATCCACGTCACCTACCCCACCGGCCCCGCCTTCGAAGGCCCCGCCAAATCCGTCACTACCCCACAAGACCTTGCCCCTGTCGACTGGGTTCTCCTCTGCGTCAAAGCCCACCAGGTTCCCGGCACCGCCCCCTGGCTCCGCGCCCTCGTTGGCCCCGCCACCCGCGTCGCCGTCCTCCAGAACGGTGTCGAGCATCGCGAGGTCGTCACCCCGATCATCGGCGACGGCTCCCGTATCCTCCCCGTCGTCGTCCAGATCCCCGCCGAGCGGACCGCCCCGGGCGTTGTTAAGCTCACCGGAGACCCCCACCTCGTCGTCTCCCGCGAACCCCTCGGCACCGCCTTTCAATACCTCTTCAACAAGTCCCGCCTCCCCGTGAAAACCACGCCCGACTTCCTCAAGGCGATGTGGGAGAAGATGTGCCTCAACTCCGCGAACGGCTCCATCACCGCCCTCACCGAACGCGATCAATCCGTCCTCCGCCAAGCCGATGCCGCCGAGCTGGCCCGTCAAATCATCCTCGAAGCCATGTCGATCGCCCGGGCCGAAGGCGCCACCCTCGACGACTCCCTCCCCACCCGCATCATCGCCAACCTCGCCAATGCTCCAGGCGGGGGAAATTCCATGTACTTTGATCGCCGCGCCGGCCGCGACCTCGAATACGAAGCCCGCAACGGAGTCCTCGTCCGCCTGGGCAAAAAGCACGGCATCCCCACCCCGGTGAACGCCACCCTCTACGCCCTGCTCAAAAATCTCAAGCCCCGCCCCAGCGCCTAGTCTTACGGCGCCTAGTCCTTCAGATAAGCCTGAGAATCCAGCAGCGGCCGCTCCATGCTCCGCGACCAGTCCGTCATCTCCCCTGGCTCTTTCCCACTCGAAACAGCCTTCCCGAACTCACTCCGCATGTTCTGCATCTTCGCCTCAAGATCATCGAGAGCGCTCAGCAGCACGGCCTCCGGAGTCATTGGCAGCTTCGGCGATCCGAACTCGTACTTCCCATGGTGGCTCAGGATCATATGCTCCACCAGCACCCGTAGCTTCTCCGGAAACGCGCCAATCTCCTTCAGCTTCTCCCGCAGCATCCCCTGCGCGATCGAGATATGCCCGATCATCTGCCCTTCCAGCGTGTACGAAAACGTGTTCTTCCAGCTCAGCTCCCGTATCTTCCCGATGTCATGCAGAATCGCCCCCGTCACCAGCAGATCCGCATCCACTTCCGGATAAAACGGAGCCGTCCCCCGGCACACCCGCACCAGCGTCAACACATGCTCGAGCAGTCCGCCGATCCACGCATGGTGCAACACCTTCGCCGCTGGAGCCACGCGAAACGCCGCCCCTATCTCCTCATCATCGAGAAACGCAAACACCAGCCGCTTCAAATCCTCATTAGCAAATCCCGAGACATATCCCCGCAACTCCGCCCACATCTCGTCAATGTCGAAAATGGTAGTCGGCACAAAATCGGCGCTCTCGATTTCGCTCTCCGCCGCATGCCGCATCTTGTTCAGCGTGATCTGAAACTTGCCGTTGTACTTCGAGATCTGCCCCTGGACCTTGACGTAGCATCCCTCCGAGCAAGCCGTGATCGCATCGGCGAACTCCTCCCACATGCGCGCTTCCATGGTGCCCGTCTTATCCGCCAGCGTCAGCGCAAGATACTGCCCGCCACCACCCTTACGATCCCGTACCTGCAGCGTAGCCAGCGCAAAGTAAGTCGTCACGACTGCATTCTCGAACTTCGCCGCATCCGCTATAAAAAAGTCTTTCATTGCCACTCAGAATACCTCCCACACGCAGCAACGCGGAGGCCGAAGCCCCCGCGCCGCCGTGCCTTATGGTTGTTTAGTTAGAAGGAGGAGTCCCAGCCGGAACCGTGCTTCCCGGAGCCGGAGTTGTGCTCCCCGGAACCGTCGGCGGAACGGGAGCACCCGGAGCGGGAGCGTCCGCCGGAGGAAGCGTCGTTGGATTCGCCGGCGTGGTCGCTGGAGCCGTCGTCCCGCCAACCGGCGTCTTCCGCAGGTCGTTGGTCGTACCCGGTCCCGTAGGATTCGCGAACTTGTCATCCTTCGGCGCGGCTGGCTTGGTCTGCAGCCTCTCCTTCGGATCACCCTTCTTCCGCTTCTTCTTCTTTTTCGTCGTATCGCCATTCAGGCCAAGCGGAGCCGACTGCGTCTTCACCGACGCCTTCTCCTCCGCCGACATCGGAACCGGCGTAGCAACCGCCTTCTCCTTGGCCTTCGCATCCTTCGCCTGCTTCTTGCGGAACTTCACCTGCGGAGCCCGTGCCGAGTAGCGTGTCTTCTTCTGCGCCGCCGCCACCGGAGCCAGCGGATCCTCGCCATTCACGCCCTCTGCCGTCGCCGGAGCAGGAAGCTGCCCAACCGCCATGCCCGGAGTATTGTTCGGCTGGCTGACCACCGCCGCTGTCTCCTCCGGACCAGCCGGAAGCGCATTCCGCGGAGCCTGCCCGAACCGGATCTTCTCGCGCCGAACCTTCTTCACCTTTTCCTTCTTCACCGAGCTCGCCCGCGAGAGCCTGCCCGTGTTGTTCACCGGAGCAACCGCAGCCGCCGACGAGGAAGAACCCACAGCCGCGCCCGCCGCCGGAACCGCAGCCGCACCACCAACCGCTGCCTTCTCCACACCAGCATCCGCCGGAGCAGACGAAGCCGCGGCGGTGGTAGCAGGAGCAACAGCAGCCGGAGCCGGTGTCGCAGCAGCCGTATCGTCCGCACTATCCCCGCGCGTCGGTCCAACCGAAGCCCGGCGGAACTCGCCCGCCCGCGTCTTCACCTGGTTCTTCTTTTTCTTCACCGGCGGAGGCGCATAGGCTGAGTTGATGATCTTCGTCTGCTTCGGGCTCGCGCCGGAATCCACATAACCCGGACGAATATCCACGTAAGCATCTTCCCGCAGCTTCGTCAGGTAAGCCCTGAGCGCAGGCTGCATCTGCTCCTGGTAGATTCCCTGCTGAATATCCTGTTCCACATCCTTCATCGGCGGAACGCCGGCCTGCGGATGCTCGAGCACCTTCAGCACCACGAATCCCTGCCGTGTCCGGATCGGCGCCGTCGACTCCCCGATAGCCAGAGGATAGGTCTGGTCTTCGAGAACTTTCGCCAGCCCGCCCTTCTTGTACAGCCCAAGCTCGCCACCCTGTGCCGCCGTAGCACCGCCCGAGTACTGCTTTGCCAGGTCGCTGAACTTCGCCCCAGCCTTCAGCTTCGCGACAAGGTCGTCCGCCTTCGCCTGCGCCTGCGCCACCTGGTCGGCGGACGCATCCGCCGGAGTCGGAATCAGGATCTCGGCCAGCCGGATCTGCTCCGGCTGCTCGAACTCCTTCTTATGCGCCTCGTAGTACGTCTGCTCCTGCGCCTGCGTCATCTGCAGACGGCGTCCGACCTCGTCGCGCACTACCTGCTGCGTAATCACGCCGTTGCGGATATTCGCCTTGAAGTCCTCGAACGACACGTTTTGCGACCGTGCCGCCTTCTCCAGGTCTTCCATCGTGTCGAAATGGTTCTGCTTGCGGATCTCGTCGAGACGCCGAATCACTTCCGCATCCGCGTTGATCCCAAGCTCCTTGCCCTTCGACAGCAGGAGCTGCTGGTCGATCATGTCCCGCAGCATATTCTTCTGCCGCTCCGCTGCTTCCTCGGAACCAACGTTCGCCTGCTTCAGCTCCTGGTTCAACTGCTCCTGGCTCCGGAGCACATCGCTCTGGCTGATGATCTGGTCGTTCACCCGCACCACGACGTCTTCCACCACCGTCCCGTTCGGCGTAATCGCCGCAGGCACCGGCAACGCCGGGGTTGCCGGTGCTGCGGGAGCCATGATCGGGCTCTGGTACCGCGGAGCCTGCGCTGACAGCGGAGCGGCCCATACCACCATTGCCGCGCCGCCCACCATGGCCGCGCGCAGAAGACGATTCATCAACGTTCTTTCCATCATTCCCGAAAACCCTTTATGCCTGTCGCAGACAGACCACACACATCACAGATTCCGCACGCATGCCTCGCATCGTTCTTAAGAGACGAAGCCGTTAAGAAATGGTGTCAACCTATTCTAAGGCCGAACAGCCTCCCAAACCGAACCCCACCCTGAACCCCGCCCCATCGGAGAGACACAGGCCTTGGGAGTACCCGAACCACACCCCCAGGGGATGCCTTCCGGCTCACCTCCCGGTGTATACTCCGTCCAACGCTGGTCTGTCTTAACCCGCGCGAAACGTTCCGGATCCGCCTAGGGACGCCGCGCCGTCGCTCCCCGAGGTCAACACGCCGATGGCTCCACGCACCCGCCGCGCACTCTTCTCCGTCACCGTCTTCCTCGCAACCTGCGGCGTTCTCGGCTCCATCATCAGCCAGAAGGTAGCTGCCCAGTCCGCCTCCGACGAGTCGACCCTGCGCGATTCGCTCCACCAGTTCACGAACGTCTACTCCCTCGTCGAACAGAACTACGCCGACCCCCTCACCTCCGATAAGACCGACAAGGTCATCTACGACGGCGCGATCCCGGGCATGCTTCACGTTCTCGATCCCCACTCCAACTTCTACGATCCGAAGGCCTTCGCCCAGATGCGCGAGGACCAGCACGGCCGCTACTACGGCGTCGGCATGTCCATCCAGCCCCAGCCCGACAAGCCCGCCGACGGAGACAAGCCCGCCACTACCAAGATTGTCGTTCTGGCTCCCTTCGAAGGAACTCCTTCCTACAAGGCAGGCATCAAGCCGGGCGATACCATCCTCTCCATCGACGGCAAATCGACCGATGGCATGGACTCCGCCGCCGTCGCCTCCCTACTCAAGGGTCCCCGCGGCTCTCACGTCTCGGTCACGATGTTCCGCGAGGGCTCGCCAAAGAATCTCGTCTTCGACCTCGTCCGCGACGAAATCCCTCAGCCCTCGGTTGACCTGGCCTTCGAGCCCAAGCCCGGTATCGGCTACATCCATGTCAAGCAATTCATGGAGACCACCAGCCGTGAAGTCGGAGACGCGCTCGACAAGTTCAACGACGCCGGCACCCTCAACGGCCTCGTGATCGACCTTCGCGGCAACCCCGGCGGCCTCCTCAACGAAGCCGTCAACATGAGCGACAAGTTCCTCCAGAAGGGCCAGATCGTCGTCTCCCAAAAGGGCCGCGCCTTCCCCGATCAGGTCTACCGCGCCGCCCACGGCTCTGACGCCAAGTACCCCATCGTCGTCCTCGTCAACCGCAACACCGCCTCCGCCGCCGAAATCGTCTCCGGAGCCCTCCAGGATCATGACCGCGCTCTCATCGTCGGCGAAACCACCTTCGGCAAGGGACTCGTCCAGACCGTCTTCACCATCAGCGAGAACTCCGGCCTCGCCCTCACCACCTACCACTACTACACTCCCTCCGGCCGCCTCATCCAGCGCAACTACGACCACATGAGCCTCTACGACTACTACGTCGTCCGCGACGGCTCCAGCACCCCCAAGGACAAGTCGAACCTCGAGGTCAAGCTCACCGACTCCGGCCGCACCGTCTACGGTGGCGGAGGCATCACCCCCGACGAGAAGATCGACAACGTCAAGGCCAACGCCTTCCAGAACACGCTCCTCCAGCACTACGCCTTCTTCGATTTCGCCCGCTTCTACCTCGGCAGCCGCACCATCCCGAAGGACTTCACCGTCGACGACCCCGTTCTCCAGCAGTTCAAGGGCTTCCTCAAGAACAGCAAGATCGACTACACCGACGACGACATCACGAAGAACATCGACTGGGTCAAGGAGAGCATCAAGACCGACCTCTTCACCAGTCAGTTCGGCCAGCTCGAAGGCCTCAAAGTCCGCGCCGAGTGGGATCCCCAGATCAACAAGGCCATGACCTTCCTGCCCGAAGCCCGCGCCCTCGAAGACCACAACAAGTCCAGCCAGAAGCCCCTGACCACCGCCAGCCGCTAAGCACCGCAACCGCCCTACCGGCTGCTGCGGTTGCCCTTGCCGCTGCCCCTCTTGTTGTCATTCCCGAAGGGAATCTGCGTCTGCACTTGCCACTGCCCGTTCCCCGGCGTCATCCGGAGCGCGCGAATGACCCCTTCATTTCAAAGCCACCAAAACTTTTTTCCAAAGAAACACCCAAAAAACACCAGCAAATTCAGCTGTCAAGTCCCAAAATCATCTAACTCGCACAAAACAAAGCGCAAACTCACTGTCCATTGAGTTACGGTCAGCCCCGTACAATTAACAACAGATGGAAAGAGAATCCGACCCCGGGGGATTTCGGCTCCTTCCACCAAAAACCAGTGCTAACTCCTTTATCTACTAATATTTGCAGCTAAGTCTTTTGCTGTCTCATATTTGCAGCCAAAGGACACGCGTAGGCCGTTGAAAATAAATGAGTTCCACCCCGGCTATGGTAGGGGGGGTACACCCTCAAACGGCTGCAGGAATCGTGGGCCTCGTCCGATACTCAAAATGCCTCTTCAGCCCAAGCAGAGGCTTCTCAAAGAACCGATAGCTGAGAACCGCGCAGAGGACAATGATCGGAAGCAGCAGGATCGCAACCACAAAGTGCGTCAGCAGCGATCGATGCAGGACCGACCCGACCAGGCGCAGCATCGGTTCCCTGAGGAAAATAGGCACAACCGCCTGGAAGATATAAAGCCCATAGCTGTACCTCCCGAAGAGCCGGAGAAACGGCGAGCGAAACACTCGACTCGCCAAAGACCGTGGTTCCAGACAAAGCGCGATCAGCGAAGTGGCCGCGATTCCAACCACCGTAAATTGAATCGCAAACAGGAACGGTTCTGCATTCCACCAGACGAACCCGGAACGCCTCAGGAAGATAGCAGTCATCACGCCACTTGACGCCAGAAAGACCAGCAAGGCAAACCGCCCAGCCAGCGCAGCGAAACGACTCTGAAGCAGAAGCGCAAGAGACGCGCCCAGAAAGAGTCCATCCGCCCTGGTAGGCAGGCTCGAATACAACGCAATCAGATCCACACCTCGCCCGGCAAGCCAGAACCGAAGCCCAAGCGAGGCGAGCGAAAAGATGATCGCAAGAGGAAGCAGCCTGCGAGGCTTCCGCAGCAGAAAGACAAGCAGCGGCCAAACCAGGTAGAACTGCTCCTCAACATGCAGCGACCAGAAATGGATCAGGCTGACTCCGCCGCCAAAGTCGAAGTTCCACCCTGCCTGATGAGGATCGATGAAAATCCGATTCGTGTAAGTCAGCAGACGCCACTGTTGCCCTCCCCAATGGATCTGGAACAGAGGAGTGCAGGCAAGAACGAGGAAGACAACCGCGTAATACAGCGGGAAGATCCGGAGCGATCGTCTCGCATAGAAGTTCCGGAAGAAGCCAGGCGTCTCAACAGTCTCGATCAGGATGCTGGTGATCAGAAATCCAGAGAGCGCGAAGAACACATCGACACCCGTCCACAACGAGTCTCGCAGCCCCTGCATCCATGGAAATCCGGGAGCTCTCGACGCAATCTCGATAATCACGAAGTGATTCGCGAGCACCATCAGGATAGCAAGTCCGCGAATGCCATCGAGTGCAGGAACATGCCGCGATCCCGCGACCCGTGCGGTGGACAGGTCCGAACGGGAAGAAGCCGCCATGTCTCGATGATAGATCAGAGGAAAGCGCCGAAGTCTTACATGGAGCGGGAGACCGGGATCGAACCGGCGACATTCAGCTTGGGAAGCTGACGTTCTGCCACTGAACTACTCCCGCTCGCATCATCGGACAGACCAAGTGTACCAAAATCTATCCCTTGTATCCCAGGCCCGCGAGCACGCCGCGCATATACGCAAAGCTCTCGACAACACCCGGCATCGGATCGTTTTCCTTGATCTCGTACTCAAGATCCACGTTGCCCGGATACTTGATCGCGATGAGTGCCTTGAAGATATCGCGCACGGGCATCACGCCCTCGCCGACGGCGACCTGGCTCTCTTTCACCTTGCCATCCGCAAGATCCTTCATATGCATATCGAAGAGTCGCGGCCCAACCAGGTGAACAGCTTCGACCGGATCCGTCCCGGCGCGCATCGTGTGACCAACATCAATGCAGCATCCCATCCGCGGATCCATGTTCTTCACCACCTTCAGCACATCGAGCGGAGAAGGCCACTCCTTATCTTCCGTACCGTGATTGTGGATCGCCAGCTTGATGTCGTACTGCTTCACGAACTTCTCCACTCGCCCGATCGTCTGGTGCGTCGGCGCTCCAACGATGATCGGAATACCCGCCGCCTTGCAGTACTCGAACTTCATCCGGATGTCGTCATCCTCATCCTTAGGAAAATAGATCGTGCCAGCGGCCGTAAGTTTGAATCCCGCCGCCCGGTACTCATCC